>JACPYR010000062.1 GCA_016195965.1 Nitrosomonadales bacterium
ATCGCCAACGACGCGATCCGCGATTGGGTGTTGCCGCGCGGTGACGGTAAGGAATTTGCCGGCACGCCATACGATGTGGCAGTGATCGGTGACTACAACATCGGCGGCGACGCATGGTCTTCACGCATCCTGCTCGAAGAGATGGGTCTGCGCGTAGTTGCACAATGGTCCGGCGACGGCACCATCGCTGAAATCGAACAGACCACCAAGGTCAAGCTGAACCTGATCCACTGCTACCGTTCGATGAACTACATCGCGCGCCATATGGAAGAGAAGTACAGCATTCCCTGGATCGAATACAACTTCTTCGGCCCGACCAAAGTCGCCGAATCGTTGCGCGCCATCGCGGCGCATTTCGATGACAAGATCAAGGAAGGCGCTGAGCGCGTCATTGCCAAGTATCAAGCCATGATGGATGAAGTGATCGCCAAGTACAAACCGCGCCTGCAAGGGAAAAAAGTCATGCTGTATATTGGCGGTTTGCGTCCGCGTCACGTGATCGGCGCTTACGAAGACCTGGGTATGGAAGTAGTTGGTACCGGCTACGAGTTCGGCCACAACGACGACTATGACCGCACCATCAAGGAAATGGGCAATGCTACGCTGTTGTACGACGACGTGACCGGTTTCGAGTTCGAAGAGTTCGTCAAGCGCGTCAAGCCAGACCTGGTTGGTTCCGGCATCAAGGAAAAGTACATCTTTCAGAAGATGGGTGTGCCGTTCCGCCAGATGCACTCCTGGGATTATTCGGGCCCATACCACGGCTATGACGGCTTCGCTATTTTTGCCCGCGATATGGATATGACGCTGAACAATCCATGCTGGGGCAAGATGACTGCGCCATGGTTGAAAAATACCGAAGAGGAAGGGTTGAAAAAAGCTGCGTAGGGTGGGTTAGGCCGCAGGCCGAAACCCGCCGACCACGATGTTGGGTTACGGCGCGATGCGCTTAACCCAACCTACGGGTGAAAAGCAAAGAGTCAGGTGACGCGCAAAGTACCGCCGTCAATCAATCAATCTACGCCTGTATCTGCATATGAGCAGTGCGGCTAAGGAGATAAAAATGCAAAAAGTTGACGATATCAAACCTTGTTATCCGTTATTTCGTAACGACGAATACAAGGAATCCATAGGTAATAAACGCAGTCAGTTTGAACACGGCCATGATGCAGACAAAGTTCAAGAAACCTTTCTGTGGACGACCACTGCTGAATATAGCGAACTTAATTTCAAGCGCGAAGCACTGACGGTCGACCCGGCCAAGGCTTGCCAACCTTTGGGCGCGGTACTGTGTGCACTGGGCTTTGAGAAGACCATGCCTTATGTGCACGGTTCGCAAGGCTGCGTAGCTTACTTCCGCACTTACTTCAACCGTCATTTCCGTGAACCGATTTCCTGTGTGTCGGATTCCATGACTGAAGATGCAGCGGTGTTCGGCGGTCAGAAGAACATGATTGACGGCCTGGAAAATGCCAAGGCATTGTACAAGCCGGACATGATCGCAGTTTCCACCACCTGCATGGCGGAAGTGATCGGCGACGACCTGAACGCCTTCATCCGCAACACCCGGAAGGCTGGCAACATCCCCGAAGACTACCCTGTGCCGTTCGCACACACCCCGTCGTTTGTGGGTTCGCACGTGACCGGCTGGGACAACATGTTCGAGGGCATCATAGGTTACTTTACCCGTAACAGCATGGAAGACAAAGTGGTCGGCAAGAACGGAAAAATCAATATCGTGCCCGGTTTCGAGACTTACCTTGGCAACTTCCGCGTGATCCATCGCATGCTCGACGAGATGGGTGTCGCCCACACCATGCTGAGCGACCCGACCGAAGTGCTGGATACGCCAGCTGACGGCAAGTTCCGCATGTACGCCGGTGGCACGACGCAGGATGAAGTAAAAGACGCGCCCAATGCGATCAACACCTTTCTGTTGCAACCTATGCAACTCGAGAAGACCAAGAAGTACGTCGATCTCACTTGGAAGCATGAAGTGCCGAAGCTGAACATTCCGATGGGTCTGGAATGGACTGACGAATGGCTGATGAAAGTTTCCGAGGTGACCGGCAAGTCGATTCCTGATTCTCTTGCCAAGGAACGCGGCCGCTTGGTGGACATGATCACCGACAGCCACACTTGGCTGCACGGCAAGAAATTCGGCCTGTACGGCGATCCGGACTTTGTTCTGGGCATGGCCAAGTTCATTACTGAACTGGGCGCGGAACCGATCCACATCCTGTGCAATAACGGCAGCAAGAAGTGGAACAAGGCGATGCGCGCAGTGATGGACGAAACGCCTTATGGCAAGAACTCCAAGATTTATCCGGGCGCCGATTTGTGGCATTTCCGTTCATTGATGTTTACCGAAAAGCCTGACTTCATGATCGGTAACT
This sequence comes from Nitrosomonadales bacterium, assembly GCA_016195965.1. GTDB lineage: Bacteria > Pseudomonadota > Gammaproteobacteria > Burkholderiales > Gallionellaceae > Gallionella. The sequence continues at coordinate 2,397 of JACPYR010000062.1, forward strand.
CCTACGGCAAGTACATCCAACGCGATACCTTGCACAAGGGTAAAGAGTTCGAAGTGCCATTGATCCGTATCGGCTTCCCGATCTTTGATCGTCACCACCTGCATCGCTCGACGACACTGGGCTATGAAGGTGCCATGCAGATGTTGACCACGCTGGTAAACGCGGTGCTGGAGCGTCTTGATGATGATACGCGCGGCATGGCGACGACCGATTACAACTACGACCTGGTTCGCTAGCGCGGAACAGGAACAAGGTACAAGGGGCAAGATACAAGGGTGGTTTTCCTTGAATCTTGTGCCTTGAATCTTGCATCTTAAGGAGTAGTAATGGCAAACATCATGATACAGCGCGGCAGCGGCGGCGGTTACGTGTTCTACCTGCCCAAGCGCGATCTCGAGGACAACATCGTTTCGATGGAGTTCGATACGCCCGAAAAGTGGGGTGGCGAGATCAAGCTTAACAACGGTGGCACATATTTCATCGAACCGCAGATTGCACCTGCCAAATTGCCCATCTCATTACGCGCAAAGCGCCTGGATGCGGCTGAATAATCGAAAAGGAACTCATCATGGCAATGAAAATTGACCCGAATCTGTGTACCTCGTGTGGCGATTGCGAACCGGATTGCCCCACCGCGTCGATCACCACCAAAAAAGGCATAACCAAAATCAATGCGGAAAGCTGTACCGAATGCGAGGGCGAGTTCGATAAGCCCAAGTGTGTGGAACTCTGTCCGATTAAAGGTTGCATTACACAAATTGCGGCGTAACCAACCCCGTTCGTGGTGAGCTTGTCGAACCATGAACGGGCAAATCAAGTAGCCCGGTGCAGCGTAGCGTAATCCGGGTCTTCCCGGATTGCACTTTGTTTATCCGGGCTACGAGCAAAGGTATAGATCATGAATACCGTCATTACCAAAACCGCAGCGTTACGCATCGCGCACGCCGCGCACATACTTTCCGATGTGAACGCGGGCGCCTTTGCGGCGCGCCTGGGTGACCGCCTCGGCTTGCCTGTCACCGAGGAGAAGCTTTCCAAAGTCACCGTGGCGGATATCAAGCTCATCCTCTCCGGTGAAGAAACCGTCGAACCGGATGTGGACAGCGCCACCGTCAAACTTGCGGTGCGTCACCTGTGGGGTGAATCTACCGAAGCGGATAACCTGCCGCCTATGCAGCCCTATGCGGATGGCGACATGCTCGGCAGTTTGCGCGTGGCCGTGGCTTCGAATACCGAAGAAAATCTGGACGGCCACTTCGGCTCATGCCCGCGCTTCCTTATCTATCAAGTCGGGTGCGCCGAGATCCGCCTGATCGATATTCGTCCCACTTTTGTCATTGACGATGCCGAAGACAAAAACTCAGCGCGTGCCGGACTCATCAGCGACTGCCAGATTGTCTATGTTCAATCCATCGGCGGCCCGGCTGCGGCCAAGGCCGTGCGCGCCAACATCCATCCGGTGAAAGCGCCGGAAGGCGGCAAGGCGCACATCGCGCTGATGCGTCTGCAATCCGTGCTCGGCGCACCGCCGCCCTGGCTGGCCAAGATACTCGGCGTAGAAGCAAAATCGCTGAGCAGATTCAACTTACCAGAAGAAGATTAGAAATGGTCGTTCACGAGACATTGGAGCAAATCGCTAACTCCGCCGCTGCACTGTGCGAACAGAACATGGGCGAACTGAACGAAGACTCGCTGGTCACCTTGAAACAGACCTGGCCTGACCTGCGCTTCACCCTGTGCAGCGACCAAGACATGCCAGCCCGGATGCCTCCCGTTATACAGCGCGCAGGTTTCAATCTGTACTTGGTGGGTGGCGGTGAACACTGCATCAGCCTTACGACAGATATGGAACAAGCCATAGGTGTGGTGCTGGCGTGGGTGTCAGAAGACTAACAGCCACTTCCAATATTCGGCGGGGCTCTTTTTTTGCTTGGCGTTATGTGGTGGAAGGTAATAACGGATCGGAGGCAGACGTGACAACACAAGTGGAAACAAATGCGGCGGTAAGAATGCTGCCCAAACTAAAAATCACCAAAGGCCGACGCTGGGATCATCTGGAACTGCTGGAGCGCATTGATGCGACGGGTTCTATTTCCTCGGCAGCGACTCTCATGGGCATGAGCTACAAGGCGGCGTGGGAGGCAGTTGAAGCGATCAATAACCTTTCAGAACAAGCGCTGGTTGAGCGTAAGGCCGGCGGTCAACACGGCGGAGGAACAACACTCACTACCTATGGTCGCCGCGTGGTGGGGGCGTATCGCCGCCTGGAGCAGGAGCGCGAGCAGGTGCTCAAGAAGCTGGCGCAGGTGATGGACGATTTTGATGAGTATTACCATTTGATAAGGAGATTCGACATGAAAACGAGTGCACGCAATCAATTTCTGGGAAAAGTAAAAAGCATTAAGTTGGGACAGATTAATGCCGAGGTGGTCGTGGACATCGGTGGTGGGGATAGTCTGGCTGCCGTGATTACCCACGACAGTGTGGATCATCTCAAGCTGGAGACCGGTAGCGAAGTCTATGCATTGATCAAGGCACCCTGGGTGATCGTAACGACTTCCGATGGGTTCAAGACCAGCGCACGCAACGAGCTGCACGGCACGGTGGTGCGTTGCCAGGAAGGCGCTGTTAACGGCGAGGTAATCATCGAACTGGCTGGGGGAAAGAGTGTGGCGGCCATCGTGACTAACGACAGTATCAAATCGTTAGGCCTCAAGAATGGTGTGAAGGCATGTGCGCTGATCAAAGCATCGCACGTTATTTTGGCAGTCAATGCATAAGGAGAATGGAAATGAAATTGCTCAAGTTGAATTTGTGGTGTCTGATGGGGGTGCTGTTGGCAACGGTGGCGCAGGTGGCGAATGCCGGTGAAGTGAACGTAGCCGTGGCGGCGAATTTCACCGCACCCGCGCAACAGATTGTTGAGCTGTTCCAGAAAGAGAGCGGACATACGGTGAAGCTCAGTTTTGGTTCCAGCGGCAAGTTCTACGCGCAGATCAAGGAAGGGGCGCCATTCGATGTGTTCTTGGCGGCTGATGAAAAAAATCCCAAGCTGCTGGAGCAGGAAGGATTGGCAGTTCCTAATACACGTTTCGTCTATGCCTTGGGCAAGCTGGTGCTGTGGAGTGCCACGCCCGGATTCGTGGATGACAAGGGTGTGGTGTTGAGCAAAGGCAGCTACAACAAGATCGCTTATGCTGATCCCAAACTCGCACCTTACGGTTTGGCGGCGCAAGAGACTTTGCAGAAGATGAATCTGTGGAATACCGTGCAGAGCAAACTGGTAACAGGTGAAAGTATTGCACAGACCTACCAGTTCGCCGCGACGGGGAATGCCGAGCTGGCCTTCATTGCGTTGTCGCAAATTACCAAGGACGGCAAGGTGACTGAGGGTTCCTGGTGGATGGTTCCAGCGGAAATGTATAACCCAATAAAGCAGGCTGCGATTCAATTGACTGCAGCCAAAGATAAAGCTGCGGCACAGGCTTTTCTTGCTTTCCTGAAGAGCGAGAAAGCCGTGGCGATCATTCGCAGTTTTGGGTATGAACTGCACTAAGATTCATGGCAGCACTGGATCCCAACGACCTTCAAGCCGTATGGCTGACGCTCAAACTGGCGAGCATCACCACCTTGCTACTGCTGTTCATCGCCACGCCGCTGGCGTGGTGGCTGGCGCACAGCCGCCGGTGGTATAAGGGCATCGTAGCAGCGCTGGTGGCGTTGCCGCTGGTGTTGCCGCCCTCGGTGCCAGGCTTCTATCTATTGTTGCTGATGGGGCCGCATGGAGCGGTGGGCGAACTGACCAAAGCTTTGCATCTTGGCATATTACCGTTCAGCTTCGCAGGGCTGGTGGTCGGCTCGGTGCTGTTCTCGTTGCCGTTCGCCGTGCAGCCAATCCAGAACGCATTCGAAGCAATAGGCAAGCGCCCGCTGGAAGTGGCCGCCACCTTGCGTGCGAATACGTGGGATCGTTTCTTCAGCGTGGCCTTACCGTTGGCGCGCCCTGGTTTCCTCACCGCGATCATCACTTTCCGGCGGCGAACGGCAGCGCGTCGCCATCGGGCGCGCGCTGCTCACCAGCCCGCGCATCCTGCTGATGGACGAGCCGCTGGCGGCGCTGGACAATACCAGCAAACAGGAAATATTGCCGTACCTGGAACGCTTGCATCGCGAACTGGACATCCTGGTGTTATATGTCAGTCATGCGCTGGACGAAGTGGCGCGGCTTGCCGACCATTTGGTGCTGTTGGAACAGGGGCGAGTCATTGCCAGCGGCACGCTCAACGAGACCCTCGCGCGGCTCGATCTGCCCACCGCGCATTTGGATGATACGGGTGCGGTGATCGAAGCGGCTGTAGCTATCCATGATGAAGCCTATCACCTCACCCGGCTGGATTTCTCCGGCGGCAGCCTGTGGGTGGGAAAGGTAAACCAGCCACTCGGCAGGACTGTGCGCGCCCGCGTTCTGGCGCGCGACGTGAGCATCGCCCTGCAACACGCGCATGGCTCCAGCATTACCAACATCCTGCCTGCGCGCATTGCCGAGATCAGTGATGAGGGGCCGGACAAGGTCAATGTGCGCATGACGCTGGGCGAATCACAGGTGCTGCTGTCGCGTATCACGCGCCGCTCGCGCGACCAGCTCGATCTCGCAGTCGGCATGGAGGTGTTCGTGCAGGTGAAGAGCGTGGCATTGATCGCTTGATGAAAGGATGAACGTAACATGAGCTATTTGGCTTTAACGGATGGAGAGCTTGCGCGTTTGCTGAATGACGATGTGCCATACGGCGATCTCACCACAGCCACAACAGGTATCGGGCAAGAAGCTGCACGTCTGGAGTTTCGTGCAAGGCAAGAAATGGTGGTATGTGCCATAGAAGAAGCCGCACGAATATTTGCTTTGAATGGCGCAAAGGTCGATATATCGGTGCGATCAGGCGAACAGGTAAGCAAGGATACTTTGTTGCTTGAAGCACAGGGTTCGGCGCAGGTCTTACATCGACTATGGAAAACAGCGCAGGTGTTGGTGGAGTGGGCGAGCGGTATCAGTTCAGCGAGTTCCGCCATTGTCAGAGCAGCACAGCCCGTGACTGTGGCGTGCACGCGCAAGAACGTGCCGTTTACCAAGGCCTTGTCTGCCAAGTCGGTGCGTGCCGGAGGAGCGACCATGCATAGGCTGGGGTTGTCGGAATCTTTACTGCTGTTTTCCGAACACCGGCTGTATCTTGATGAAGCACCTGCGGTTACGGTAGCGCGAATCAAGCGTGCCGAACCGGAAATAAAGCTGGTGGTGGAAGTTGCGGATATAGAGGAGGCGATGATCTGGGCCAAGGCTGGTGTAGAGGTATTGCAACTGGAGAAATTCACACCCGAAGCCGTTGCCGAGTGCCGTATTGCAATGGATCGTTCCGGATTGCGACCCGTACTTGCCGCAGCAGGTGGCATCCGTGCCGATAACGCCGCCGCATACATGCGTGCCGGGGCAGACATGCTGGTGACTTCGGCGCCTTACGCCGCGCCGCCAATGGATGTGCAGGTGACTTTTTACCAGATGACAGCAAAGGTGTTGGAATGATTGAGATTGGTTTTGCGACTGCGGATGAACTGCCGCAACTCGCCGATTTGATCGCCGAGTTGTTCGCGCTGGAAAGCGATTTTTTCCCGCAACGAGATAAGCAGTTACGCGGCTTGCGCCTGATATTTAACGACCCGTCCTTGGGTAGGTTGTTTGTGCTGCGCATCGACGGCAAAGTGGCGGGCATGGCCAACGCGCTGATTACCGTCAGCACGGCGGAAGGTGGGCGCGTGTTGCTACTGGAAGATGTGATCGTGCGCCGCGAACATCGCGGCAGCGGGTTGGGAAGGCGGCTGGTCGAGCATGTGCTGGACTGGGCATGTGAACGAGGCATGACGCGCGTTACCCTATTGGCCGACTGCGACAATCACTCCGCGCTGGATTTTTACCGTCAGCTCGGTTTTGAACAATCAAATATGCTGGTGTTGCGCAAGAAGTTGTCGATGTAGATGGGTATTACGGAGCACGCCCTGAGCCTGACTAAGAGCTTAACCCAACATACGATTGTCGCAATTACGACAAAACGTCCTGTTCTAATCTCCCCATTCGTCTGTTCTTTCACGACCCTGCTGGGTTTGCGCCATGTTTAGAGAAGTGGCACAGTGGTTGCTAATTTCTTACATAACTTTAGAGCGGGGTATAAATTTGAAAGGCTTGAATATGCCGGAACGCTATTCCGGGGCGACCCCGTTGACCGGGGTCGCGCGCGCCGATTGCTCAGCGTGTCCGCATCAAGCGTTGCTGGCGGAAGGCAAATGCGTGCCGGGCGACATTTGCCTGATCGCGCAGAGCGGGCGGCAGATAGACCGCTTCCTGAAACGCAATCCGCAGTTCGCGCTGGAAAACCTGACCGATGCTTTTTGGGAGCGCCGCGCGATTGCCGCGCGTTATGCGCCGCTGGATGCAGTACGGAAAATGGCGCGGGATAAAGACGAGGTGGTGCGGCGTGTGGTGGCGAGCCGCTTGCCGCTTGATGAGTTGAATGAATATCTTCACGACACCGATCGTGAAGTGCGCATGACGGTAGCCGAGCGCATCGCGCCGGAAAGTTTGAGCGCGCTGATCAGCGATCTGGATTATCTGGTGCGCTTGCAAGTGGCGAAGCGTTTGCCGCACGGGCAGTTGCCGCGCATGGCGCACGACCCGGATCGCGAAGTGCGCAAGGAAGTGGCGCGGCGCTTGCCGTCATTTGCGTTGCACCGTATGGCGAAGGATGAAGACGCGGAAGTGCGGCGCATCGCCGCCGCACGCATGTTGCCGGAAGATGCGGCGACGATGCTGGCGGATAGCAATTGGCTGGTGCGCATGGAGGCAGCGCGGCATGCTCCGCTGGAGGATATCTCCGGATTGGCGGATGATGCCGAGCCGGATGTGCGTGTGCTGGTGCGCCAGCGCCTGGATGCTATTTCCCATGAGGATGAGACATGACTGACGAAGCAACTTTACTTGGCTTGGCTGCCGAGATCGGAAAAATTCCGCCGCGCCCGCATCACAGCGCACTGCTGGAAATCGCCAACCGCATTCGTCCCGGCTGCACGTTTCGTTACGCGCTGAGCCGTGGCGGCTGGTATCGTCCGGGTGGAATAATCAAGGCTGATGGGACACGCATTGCCGACAATGTGGAAGCCTGGGCAAGAGCCGATTTGGCCGCCTGCGATGGCGATATGCACGAGTTTGCAGAACGTCATGCCGGGAGTGATTTGCTGGTGACGCGCCATACCGGACGCACGCATTATTTCGTGGCGGCATACGGCCCGGCCCCTGCGGATTTTTTACAACTGGAGGTTGAGGAGCTGCAAGAGGTATTGGACAGAAAGCTGATCGATACCGGTAGCCTGCCGGAAGACTTTCCCGGAGATCTACAAGAATTGATCGAGCCGGTCGCCCCGGACGTGCTCGAAGCGCAGCCGGTCGGCGCACCGCGCTATTGCTTTCGCAGATTGATCGACATGCGCCAAACGGTAGCAAAAGTCTCGCTCGCAAACGGGCGCACCGATGGCCTGCCACGCTTCCTTTCCGAATGGTCGCACAGCAGCGCCACGGTGCGCGGCCATTTCAGCGATCATTGGATCGTCGCATTACGCGAGCACCAGGATCGCTATCGCAATCCGGTGATTTCAGCATCATTGATTTCGTGCCACGCCCGTGATCTTAAGCCTTTTCAGTGGAACATCGAGCTGTCCGGCGTTCCAATGTCGGCACAGTTACAGGCGTTTGATCGGGCCGCCGGTTACCCGTCAGCCTGGTATTTCCATCTGGTGGCGGGCACTTTCACTCCGCCCAAGATCGCCTACGCCGTCATGCGCGACCTGGATGCGGATTTCCATTATCTGCCGGATACGGAAACTGCTTTGCTGCGCGGTTGGGCAGCCTCACCGTATTCGGTTTGAGTAACCTGGATAGCTGACAGTTAAATCACCGCCAGCCTGTAACCTACGCCAACTTCCGTCAGCAGAAAACGTGGGCGAGCTGGGTCTTTTTCCAGTTTGTGCCGCAAGATGCCCATGTAGATACGCAGGTAGTGGGCGCGCTCCACGTAGTTCGGCCCCCAGACTTCCTTGAGCAGCAAACGGTGCGTCAGCACCTTGCCTGCATGTTTCACCAGCACGGTCAGCAGGCGGTATTCAATCGGTGTTAGGTGAACTTCCGTACCGCTGACCGTGACTTTGCGATGGATCATGTCCACCTTCAATTCGTCTACCGCGAACACACCTTCTTCCTCCCCGCTCACAGTGGAAGACACATGGCGTAATGCCACGCGTATCCGCGCCAGCAACTCGCCTACGCCGAAAGGCTTGACCAGATAATCATCCGCACCCGCATCCAGCGCGGAAATTTTGTCGCGCTCCTGCGAGCGCGCGGACAGGATGACGATGGGAACGTGAGACCACGCGCGAATTCCTTTGACCACGTCCACCCCATCCATGTCGGGCAGCCCGAGGTCGAGAATAATCAGATCCGGCTTGCGCGTTGCGGCTTCGGTCAAACCCTGTTTGCCGGTTTCCGCCTCGACCACCTGATAGCCTTCCGAGGCCAGCGTAGTTCGCAGGAAGCGGCGTATCTGCGCTTCGTCTTCGATAATGATGAGGGTGGCGGAGTTATTCATGATGGAACAGCTTCTTCCTGCTCAATCAACGGCGGCTCGCTCAATGGCAAGGCGAAATGAAATGCCGCGCCGCCCGAAGACAAGTTATCCGCCCATATCCGTCCGCCATGTGCCTCCACGATAGATTGGCAGATAGTGAGGCCTAATCCCGCACCTCCCTGATTGCCCTCGCTGTCCACGCGGTGGAATTTTTCAAAGATGCGTTGTTCTTCGCCGGCCGGAATTCCCGCACCTTTATCGGAAACGGTCACCACCAATTCGTCCTGTCCGGTGGCGGCGGAAATTTCGATGGGAGTTCCGGGCGGGGTGTATTTCACGGCGTTTTCCAGCAGGTTCGCGAACACCCGCTCGATCAGCAGGCTGTCTATCTCGACCAGAGGCAAGTCGTGCGACAGCTTGACGGTGACCGGATGGTTGACCATGCGCGCGGTCAAGCCTGCCAGCGCGCCGCCGACCACTTCTTCCAGCGGTTGCCATTGCCTGTTCAGCACCACGGCGCCCGCTTCGAGCCGCGCCATATCCAGCAGGTTATTGGCGAGGCCGGACATGCGTATCGCCTCGTCATAAATCGTCTGGCCGAGTTCATTGCGAGCATGGCGATCCAGCCTGTCGCCGTCACGCACCAGGCTGCTGGAGGCACCCACAATCGCTGCCAGCGGGGTGCGCAAATCATGCGAGATCGCCGATAGCAATGCATTGCGCAACTGTTCCGTTTCCATCTTTATCTGGGCGCTTTGCGCTTCTGCCGCCAGCCTGACCCGTTCCAGCGCCAGCGCGATCTGGCTGGTGAAAGTTTCCAGCAGACGTTGTTGTTCGGGAAGTGCTATCCGCGCCGGGTTGAGCGGCAACAAGGCCAGTACGCCTCTCATTCCGGAAGAGGCTTTCAGCGGTAGATAAACTATTTCTCCGCCCGGCAGAGTGTCCGTGCCCTGTCCCGCCATTTGTCCATGGTCATACACCCATTGTGCTATGCTCAGGTCGCTGCCATGACAGGATTGAGCAGTACCCTCGCTTTTCGGATAAGCGATGCGCCCTGTTTCATCGGGCAGCAACACGACTGCCTGCGCCTCGAACACTTCCGCCACATGCTTGACCGCGATGCGCAGAATGTTGTCCTCGCCGCGCGTCGCGGCCAACTCTCTGCTCATGGCGTACAACGAAGCTGTGCGGCGCTCGCGATGGCCGGCGATCTTGGCCTGGTGCTGGATGCGTATCGTCATACTGCTGATGACTAGGCCGACCAGCAGCATAACTGCAAAGGTAATGAGGTATTGCGTATCCGAAACGGCAAAGCTGAAACGCGGCGGCACGAAGAAGAAATCGAACAGCACCACACTCAGCAACGAGCTCAACACCGACGGTCCATGCCCGTAACGCGAGGCAACGACAACTACGCCCAGCAGGTAAACCATAATCAGGTTTGCCAGATCGACATGGTCAAACATGAGCCAGGCTATGGCAGTACAGATTGCCGTCGCAACAATCGCCCACAGATAAGCGGTGCTCCACGTGAATAGCGAATTTTGTTCTTCTGGCGCAAGACCGAGATATAAACGGCTGCGCGAGAAATAGGGGCTCTCTCTTGCTTGCGACAGAAAATTGGATTCCTTGCCCACCACATGGATGTCGATATCGCTGGCTTTGCGAACGATAGTGTCCACCAGCGACCCGAACAGCCAGCGCTTCCATCCAGACAATGTCGGCTTGCCCAGCACGATGCGGCTGGCATTGCGGCTGAGCGCATAGGAAATCACCTCTTCTGCTAGCTTGTGTCCGCCCAGCGTTACCGTCTCTGCCCCCAGCTCTTCCGCCAGTTTCAGCGTGCGCAATATCGCATCGCGCTGCTCCTTGGAAAGGCGCTGTAGCTTTGCCGTCTCGACATACAGCACGATCCACTCCGCCTTCAGCAACTGCGCCAGGCGGTATGCTGCGCGTACCAGGTTCTCTGCCGTGCCGCCCGATCCGATGCAGACCAGTAAGCGCTCTTTCACTTGCCATACGCTCTGGATAGCATGATCTTCGCGATAGTCGCGCATTTGCGCGTCTACCCGATCCGCCGTGCGCCGCAATGCCAGTTCGCGCAGCGCGATCAAGTTGCCCTTGCGGAAGAAATTCTGTGCCGCGCGTTCCGCCTGCTGCGGCAGGTAGACTTTGCCTTCCTTCAACCGCTGCAACAACTCGTCCGGTGGCAGGTCAATCAGCTCGATTTCATTCGCGCTTTCCAGCACCGCGTCGGGCACGGTTTCCCACACCGGGATGCCGGTGATCTGAGAGACCACATCGTTGAGGCTTTCGATGTGCTGGACGTTGATCGCGGTATAGACATCAATACCCGCATCCAGCAATTCCTCCACGTCCTGCCAGCGCTTGGGATGCCGCGAACCCGGCGCATTGGTGTGCGCTAATTCGTCTACCAGGATCAGCGCAGGATGGCGCTTGAGCGCGGCGTCCAGGTCGAATTCGCGCAACTGCGTATCGCGGTATGGCACCAGTCGCGGCGGCAACACTTCCAGCCCTTCCAGCAACTGTTCGGTCTCGGTGCGCTTGTGCGTTTCTACATAGCCCGCCACCACATCCAGACCTTCCGCGCGACGCTCGCGTGCAGCCAGCAACATGCCGAAAGTCTTCCCGACGCCGGCGGAAGCGCCGAAAAAAATCTTCAGGCGGCCACGGCGGCGGATGGATTCGGCGCGCTGCACTTTTTCCAGCAGTGCATCGGGATCGGGGCGTTGGTCGGTCATTGTTTATCCTAAATCCGGCAACTATCATGAGCGCAAAAATATGCCCATGCTACAAGGCTTCTACTACTCAACTCTAGCAATGGCTGTGTGATCTACTTCGTCGCCTTCCTTGAATTCCATCTCGCTATATACAGAATACATTGTATTTTTAGGGACGATCATGGCCACAATATCGTCGTACTCAACACCCGGCTCAATATCATATCCATCCTTGAATCTGTCTAGGATGTCTGTCTTGTACTTTTCACTAAGCTTCGTTAAATCAATTACGCTAGGCTTAATATCGATTGGTAAGTCACTAACCGTAAGTGTTAATCGCTTTGGTGACACACGAACCTTACCAATATTCTTAGGGCGCACATGTATCAATAACAACCTGTTGTCGCCTTGATATTTGATCACCTCCGTTGATACAACTAGTTGGATATTTGATGCATCCGTATCGGTTATCTTGAATTGGTAAATTGCCCATCCGCCAGCTCCGATAATCGCGAGAATAGACATGGCCTTCAACACAAAATCCACCCAGTCTCTTGCTTTTTGCAGTTCCATTGTTTACCCCATTTTTCTTGTGGCTCTATAAATCAAGGGTGGGCACGTTTTGTGGCCACCCGGTCAGCGTCAATCATAATCTAGCGCCGCATCCGCGTGGGCACAAAACGTGCCCACCCTACCAAATCAATGCACCGCATCCAGCGCCAGGTTGAGTTCCAGCACATTCACCCTCGGCTCGCCCAAGATGCCGAACTGGCGTCCTTCGATGTGTTCCGCCACCAGCTTGCGCAAAGCATTCGGGTTGAGATTGCGCACCCGTGCTACACGCGCAAGCTGGTATTCCGCAGCCGCCGGGCTGATGTGCGGATCGAGCCCACTACCGGATGCGGTCACCAGATCGACTGGGATCGGCTGTTGGTTGCCGGGGTCGGCATCGCGCAGGGCTTGCACCCTGGCTTTCACGGCGTCCATCAATGCCGGGTTGGTTGGCCCCAGATTCGAGCCACCGGAGGCAGTTGGGTTATTGGGCATCGGGCTGGTCGCCGAAGGACGACTCCAGAAATACTTGGGGTCGGAGAACGATTGGCCGATAAGGCTGGAGCCGACCGGCTTGCCTTCTTTCACGATCAGGCTGCCGTTAGCCTTGTCGGGCATGACCACTTGGGAAATTCCTGTCACCAGCAGGGGATAGCCGATTCCGGTAAGCATGGTCAACAGCAAGAAGCTGACAATAGCGGGACGAAGTTCTTTCAACATGATGTTTCCTTTCTTAAGCCAAATGCAAAGCAACAAGCAGCAGGTCGATCAGCTTGATGCCGATAAATGGAACGACAAGTCCGCCCAATCCGTAGATCAGCAGGTTGTTGCGCAACAACACGTTCGCCCCGATGGCGCGGTATTTCACGCCTTTGAGCGCCAGCGGAACCAAGGCGATGATGATCAGCGCGTTGAAAATCACGGCGGATAAAATCGCGCTGGAGGGTGTCGCCAGCCCCATCACGTTGAGCGCGCCGAGCGCCGGGTAGGTGCTGGCGAACGCCGCCGGAATGATGGCGAAATACTTGGACACGTCGTTGGCGATGCTGAAGGTGGTCAGCGAGCCGCGCGTCATCAGCATCTGCTTGCCGGTCTCGACGATTTCGATCAGCTTGGTGGGATTGGAATCCAGATCCACCATGTTGCCCGCTTCCTTGGCAGCCTGCGTGCCGGTGTTCATCGCCACCGCCACGTCGGCCTGCGCCAGTGCCGGAGCATCGTTGGTGCCGTCGCCGGTCATTGCCACCAGTCGGCCTTGCGCCTGGTGTTCGCGGATCAGTTTCAGCTTGGCTTCGGGAGTGGCTTCGGCGAGGAAGTCGTCCACGCCAGCTTCGGCTGCGATGGCGGCGGCGGTGAGGCGGTTGTCGCCGGTGATCATGATGGTCTTGATGCCCATGCGGCGCAGTTCGGCGAAGCGTTCCTTGATGCCGCCTTTGACGATGTCTTTTAGCTCGATCACGCCCAGCACTTTCGCGCCGTCCGCTACCACCAGCGGCGTGCTGCCGCGACGCGCGACGCTGTCCACGATGGCGTCCACTCCCACGGGAAAGCTGCCTCCCAGACTGATGACATAGTTGCGGATGGCATCGGTCGCGCCCTTGCGTATTTGACGCTCGCCCATATTGACGCCGCTCATGCGAGTCTGCGCGCTGAACGGTACAAAGGTCGCGCCCAGCTCGTGGATGTTGCGTTCGCGCAGCGCGAATTTTTCTTTGGCTAGCACGACAATGCTGCGGCCTTCCGGTGTTTCGTCGGCCAGCGAGGCGAGCTGCGCCGCGTCGGCCAGTTCCGCTTCAGTCACACCGGACGCATGTAAAAAGTTGCTGGCCTGACGGTTGCCCAACGTGATCGTGCCGGTCTTGTCCAGCAGCAACACGTCCACGTCGCCCGCCGCTTCCACAGCACGACCGCTGGTTGCGATCACGTTTTTTTGCAACATGCGCCCCATGCCGGCCACGCCGATGGCGGACAGCAGGCCGCCTATGGTGGTGGGAATCAGGCACACCAGCAGCGCCACCAGCACGGTGATGCTGACCGGCGCACCCGCCTTGGCCACCTCGACGCTGTACAGGGAGAACGGCAACAGCGTAACGATCACGAACAGGAAGATCAGCGTCATCGCCACCAGCAGGATGGTGAGCGCGATTTCGTTGGGCGTCTTCTGGCGCTTGGCGCCTTCCACCATCGCAATCATGCGATCGAGGAAAGTCTCGCCAGGATTGGTGCTGATGCGCACCACCAGCCAGTCGGACAGCACGCGCGTGCCGCCGGTCACCGCGCTGAAATCGCCGCCGGATGCGCGGATTACCGGCGCGCTTTCGCCGGTGATGGCGCTCTCATCTACCGAGGCTACGCCCTCGATTACGGTGCCATCGCCGGGAATGAAGTCGCCCGCTTCCACCAGAACCACGTCGTCCTTGCGCAGGCTGGAACCGGGTGCCAGTGCGTATTTTTCGCCATAATGCGGGCGAACCAGCTTCTTGGCCTGGACGTCGCGCTTGGCGCTGCGCATCGCATTGGCCTGGGCGCGGCTGCGGCCTTCGGCTATTGCCTCGGCAAAGTTGGCGAACAGCACAGTGAACCACAGCCACAGCGTTATGGCCAGGATAAAGCCGGACGGCGCTTCGCCCTGTCCGGTGAGTGCTTGGATAAACAGCAGCGTCGTCAATATGCTACCGACCCACACCACGAACATCACCGGGTTTTTCATCTGTTGCTGTGGACTCAGTTTCTTGAACGAGTCCACCACGGCCTGTTTGACGAGATCGCGCTCGAACAGGGGGAACGGAATTGCTTTGGTTGTCATTTAATTCTCCTTCGTAGGGTGGGCAAGTTTTTCGTGCCCACGCTGTTTTGTATTTGCGTGGTTACCGCGTGGGAACAGAAACGTGCCCACCCTATTTCATGTTCAAATGTTCGACCACCGGCCCCAATGCCAATGCGGGCACAAAGTTCAGCGCCCCCACCAGCAGCACCGTGCCGATCAGCAGCCAGACAAACATCTGGGTATGCGTCGCCATGCTGCCCACGCTGGCGGGGATGCGTTTCTTCGCCGCCAGCGAACCGGCCAGCGCCAGCACCGGCACCATCAGCCAGAAGCGCCCGAACCACACGGCGAAGCCCAGCGCGGTGTTGTAGAACGGCGTGTTGGCTCCAATGCCCGCGAACTCGCTGCCGTTGTTGCCGACCGCCGACGAAAAGGCGTACAGCACTTCGCTGAAGCCATGCGCACCGGGGTTGAACACGCTGCTCTTACCCGCCTCCAGCATCACGGCCAGCGCCGTCCCGCCGAGAATAATCAGCGGTGGAATCAGGATCACCAACGAAGCCATCTTGATGTCGAACGCCTCGATTTTCTTGCCCAGATATTCCGGGGTGCGACCGATCATCAGCCCGGCGAGGAACACCGCGAGCACGGCGTACACCAGCATCCCGTACAAGCCGGAACCGACCCCGCCGAAGATCACTTCGCCCAACTGGATTTGCGCCAGCGGCACCAGCCCGCCCAGCGGCGTGAACGAATCGTGCATCGCGTTCACCGCGCCGCACGAAGCCGCCGTGGTGATCGTGGCGAACAGCGCGGAATTGACGATGCCGAAGCGCGTTTCTTTTCCTTCCATGTTGCCGCCGGACTGCATGGCGGAAGCCGTCTGATCCACGCCCAACGCGGTGAAAGCGGGATTGCCATTTAGCTCGGCGTATTCGGCCACGGCGAGAAAGCCGACAAACAAAATTGTCATGGATGCGAGAATCGCCCAGCCCTGGCGCGTGTCGCCCACCATCGCGCCGAAGGTGTAGCACAGCCCGGCGGGGATAATGAAGATCGCCAGCATCGCCAAGAAATTGGCGAGCGGCGTGGGGTTCTCATACGGGTGCGCCGAATTGGCGTTGAAGAAGCCGCCGCCGTTGGTGCCGAGCTGCTTGATCGCTTCTTGCGAGGCGACCGGGCCGAGGGCGATGGACTGCTCTTTCACCACCACTTTTTCGGTGACGGCGTTGCCCGATGCATCCTTCAGCGGATTGCCGGATGCATCCAGTTTAGGCTGGTCGTAGCTCGCGCTCTCCACCAGCGGCACGTTTTGATATGCGGAGAAATTCTGCACCACGCCCTGGCTGACCAGCAACAGCGCCAACACCGTTGAAATCGGCAGCAGGATATAAATAATACTGCGCGTCACGTCCACCCAGAAGTTGCCGATGGTCTCCAGCGTGTGGCGCGCGAAGCCGCGTATCAGCGCGATGGCGACCGCCATGCCGGTGGCGGCGGAGAAAAAGTTCTGCACCGCCAGCCCCAGCATTTGCGTCAGGTAGCTCATCGTGGTTTCGCCCACGTAGCCCTGCCAGTTGGTATTGGTGACGAAACTCAGCGCCGTGTTGAACGAAGAATCGGGCGTGACCGCGCCGAATCCCTGCGGGTTCAGCGGCAGCAAATCTTGCAAACGCTGCAAGCCATACACCGCCAGCACGCCCAGCAAGCTGAACAAAATCATCGCCAGCGCGTATTGCGTCCAGCGCATCTCCTGCTTGCTGTCCACCCCGCACAGGCGATAGAAAAGATTTTCGATTGGAACCATCCAGCGCACCAGCGCGGGCAGCTTGCCCTCGTAAACGCGCGCCATGTACCAGCCCATGGGCTTGGCGAAAGCCAGCAGCACGCCCAGATACAGGGCGATTTGAACATATCCGTTAATCATCAGAATAACTCCGGTTTAAGCAAAGCGACAAAAAGATAAACCATCAGCAACAACGCCGCGATGGCACCGATGATGTAGAAGGTCATGATGGGTTCCTTAGTTTGTCGATGCCGTAAATCAGCAGCACGGTCAGGCCGTATAAAACCATAATCAATAGCAGGTAGAACCAGTCCATTTGCTTCGCTCCTTGTAAAAAATTCGGCTTGCATGGTAGGGAATGGCGAATTAAAACGGTGTAAAGATGAACACCTTGGGTGTAAAGAAGTTGTAAAGATTTTTCTGACCTTCGGAATCTGACTTAGCAACATGGTTTCATGGGGCTGTGTCACATTCATTGTGGATGACGCGCCAGTCTGAGGGCGCGGCAAGTTATTTCAATATCCCGTCCAATCAGGTAGTCGAACTCGGAACTAAGGTTTTGTTGTAGCGTTGTCATATTTACTACAAAGTCATGCGGCATAAATCCTATTGAAATCAACCCGCTGTTCCTTGGCATGGCATTTGCAAAAGTGAGGCTGTCATTACTCACAATTGATTGCCATACAAGCCCCAATGAAAGCTAACGATATCGCCGAGCTGCTCAACGAGCCGGCCTGCTCACATAACACCAAGTCGAAATCCGGCTGCGCGCGTCCCAAGCCTGGGGAGACGGCGGGGGGGTGTTCGTTTGATGGGGCGCAGATCGCGTTGTTGCCAATCGCGGATGTGGCGCACATAGTACACGGACCGATCGCTTGCTCGGGCAGTTCCTGGGACAACCGTGGCACGCGTTCTTCCGGCCCGACGCTGTACCGCATCGGCATGACCACCGACCTAACCGAACAGGATGTCATCATGGGGCGCGGCGAAAAGCGGCTGTTCCATGCCATCAAACAAGCGGTGGACAGCTATTCCCCGAAAGCGGTGTTCGTTTACAACACCTGCGTGCCCGCGCTGACCGGCGACGACATCGGCGCGGTGTGCAAGGCGGCTGCGGAAAAATGCGGCGTGCCGGTGGTGCCGGTGGATTGCGCCGGTTTCTATGGCACCAAGAATCTCGGCAACCGCATCGCGGGCGAAGCGATGTTCAAGTATGTAGTGGGGACGGCGGAGCCGTTGCCTGTGCCGCCCGAGGCGCAACGTCCCGGCATCACCGTGCATGATGTGAACCTGATTGGAGAATACAACATCGCGGGTGAATTCTGGAACGTGTTGCCGCTATTCGATGAGCTCGGCTTGCGCATCCTGTGCACCCTGTCCGGCGACGCACGCTTTCATGATGTGCAGACCATGCACCGAGCCGAAGCCAATATGGTGGTGTGCGCCAAGGCGCTGCTCAACGTGGCGCGCAAACTGCAAACCGATTACGCAATCCCATTCTTCGAGGGAAGCTTCTACGGCGTGACCGACACCTCAATGGCGTTCCGCGATTTCGCGCGTTTGCTCAACGATGCATCGCTGACCGAGCGTGTGGAAGCGCTGATCGCCCGCGAAGAAGCCAAGATCAATCTGGAACTCGATCCATGGCGAGACAAGCTGCGCGGCAAACGCGTGCTGCTCTACACCGGTGGCGTGAAGTCCTGGTCCATCGTGTCCGCCTTGCAGGACCTGGGCCTGGAAGTGGTCGCCACCGGTACCAACAAATCTACCGAAGAAGATAAAGAACGCATCCGAGAAATCATGGGCGAAAAGACCAAGATGATCACCGACGGCAGTCCCAAGGCATTGCTCGGCGTCATCAAGGAATATCAAGCTGACATCCTGATCGCGGGCGGGCGCAATATGTACACCGCACTGAAAGCGAGGATTCCGTTTCTGGACATAAATCAGGAGCGCGAATTCGGCTATGAAGGATATAGCGGCATGATCGAACTCGCGCGCCAACTCGCGCTGACGTTGCAGAGTCCGGTGTGGCAAGCGGTGCGCAAGCCAACTCCGTGGGCGAAATCATCTGGGCTGGGTGTGGAGTTGGGGGCGTGATATGAGAATGAATCTCCATTTATTTAATTCGTTCGCACTGAGCTGGTCGAAGTGTGGGCGGATTAAACAACGCTCAGTGCAAGCCATTCATGGTTCGACAAGCTCACCGCGAACGGCTTTTGTGCTGCCATGTTTTTAAACAGGCGAATGATATGGCCGAAATCCTGAAACGCAACAAAGCCCTTGCGGTTAATCCGCTCAAGGCCAGCCAGCCGATAGGCGCATCGCTGGCATTTCTCGGCATCAATCGCGCGATCCCGATGATGCACGGTTCGCAAGGCTGCACTGCTTTTGGCAAGGTGTATTTCGTGCGCCATTTCCGCGAGCCGATTCCACTGCAAACAACCGCGATGGATCAGGTGTCCACTGTGATGAATGCCGACGAGAACGTCATTGAAGGGCTCAAGGCGGTTGCGGATAAAAGCAAACCCGCGCTGATCGGCCTGATGACTACCGGGCTTTCCGAAACACAGGGGACGGACATCAAACGTTTGGTAAAACAGTTCTATGCCGAAAACCCGGATTTCGCACACATACCCGTTGTGCCGGTAAATACGCCGGACTTTACCGGTTGTCTGGAAAGCGGTTACGCGCTGGCGGTCAAGGCAATGCTGGAAGTGCTGATCCCGGCAAGCAGTCAGCCTGGCAAACGCAAAAAGCAAGTCAACGTGCTGGCCGGATCGTTTCTCACGCCCGGCGACATCGAGCATATCAAGGAGTTGGTCGAGGCATTCGGCTTGCGTCCGCTAGTGTTGCCGGACATCGCCGATTCTTTGGATGGTCATCTCAGCGAAACAGAATCCAGTCCGCTGACTTTGGGCGGCACGCCAGTGTCGGAAATTTATAGCATGGGCGATTCGGTTGCGACCTTAGTGCTCGGCAACTCGTTGTTCGATGCAGCCGATCTGCTCAAGGAACGCACCGGTGTGCCGGACTATCGTTTCGACAGCCTGATGGGCCTGGAGCCGGCAGACAGTTTTATCTCGGCACTCGCAAAAATTTCCGGCAAACCGGTGCCGGAAAAGATCGAACGTCAGCGCGCGCAGTTGCAGGACGCGATGGTGGACTGTCATTTCATGCTGGGCTTTGCGCGTGTCGCAATTGCCGCCGACCCGGACTTGCTGTTCGGCTTTGCTCAACTGGTGGCGGAGATGGGCTGTGAGGTAGTGGCTGCCGTGGTCCCGGCGCGAGCCAATATTTTACAAAGCGTGTGCGCGGCACAAGTCGCTATCGGCGATCTGGAAGACTTGGAAATCACGGCGAAAAACAATGGCGCGCAACTCATCATCAGCAATTCGCATGCAGTGGAAACCGCGCGCCGTTTGCAACTGCCGTTACTGCGCGCCGGTTTCCCGCAATACGATTTGATCGGCGGCTACCAGCGCATGTGGATCGGTTATCGCGGCACACGGCAAACCTTGTTCGATCTGGCCAACATGCTTGTCGAGCACGGTCATCACGAGGTCGCGCCTTATGTGTCGGTCTACAGCAATCGCTTTGGAGAAGTCCCTCTCCCTAACCCTCTCCCGCAAGCGGGCGAGGGGGCAAACGAGAAAGGCATTTTCCGAAAGGTGAATTATGCGACATCTGCGTCTGGTAGCCGACACTAAGGAGAATTGCATGACAGTAAAAATCGCTTTTGCCAGCAATGACAGGCGTTTGGTCAACCAGCACTTTGGCGCGGCGGAAGCGTTTGCCATTTATGAAATGAGCGAAACGGATTCGCGCCTGGTGGAAGTGGCCGAATTCATCGAAACCGCGATGGACGGGCACGAAGGAAAACTGGCCGCAAAAATTGAATTATTGAACGGTTGTGCTGCGGTGTATTGCAATGCAGTGGGCGCTTCGGCCATACAACAACTGTTGGCGAAAGGCATACAGCCGATGCGCGTGGATGAGTGCAGCGCCATAGACGATTTGCTCGGTTGCTTGCAGAAAAATATGCGAAGCGAACCACCGGCGTGGCTGGCAAAACATTTGAAGAAACAGGCAAGCGTAGATCGCTTTGCCGATGAAGAGGAGTGGCAGGAATGATAGCGACTACTGCACGCGTGATCTCTGCCGACAACGGGACGGCTTTGGTCGAGCCAACCATGGAATCTGGTTGCGGCGGGTGCAAGGCAAGCAGCTCTTGCGCAGTCTCCGGCCTGGGGAAATATTTTTCCAATAACCGCCAGGCGATCGCCGTGCGCTGCGATGCCAGCGTTCACGCCGGTGACCAGTTGCACATGACGATGAACGAAGGGGATTTTATCAAGGCAGGCATGCTGGTGTATTTGTTGCCCAGCGTGTTTATTATCATCGGCGCGGGTTGCGCGGCGTCGCTGGATTTTGGCGATGCAGGCGCATTGGCGGGCGCAGTATTGGGGTTTGTCGGCGGCTTGCTGATAGTCAGATTAATCGGATGGACACCGAACATGACAGTGCGCAAGCAAAAAAATTTATTCAACGAAGGAGATACACCATGAACCAGGCGGTAGCGGTAGAACAGGACGCATTGCTGTCCACAGACTTCATCAAGGAAATGGTTAAGCAGATGCGCGCGATAGACAGTTATGGCACGTACGATGGCTGGCCATCTGATCGTATTTTGGCACCTTATGTGGTTACCAAAGAGCAACGCCGCGCTATCCCGGTGATCGGCGATCCCGACGACATCATGCTGTCGCGCATCAGGGCGTTCTACAACGCGGTTTCCTCACTGATCGAAAAAGAATGCGGCTTGATGGCGGTTCCCATCATCAATATTTCGCACGAAGGATTCGGGCGTGCCGTGATTACCGTGGGCAAGCTGGTGGTGATGGATCGTACCCTGCGCGATGTGCACCGCTACGGTTATGAAAGCCTGTCCAAGATGAAGGATGAAGGCGACAAGTTGTTGGCCGTGGCGCTGGAGATCATTGGTAAATATCCGGAAGTGGCCGGGATGTAAGGAGCGCATGATGACCGAAGAAGAGTTGAAGGCGCTCGACAAGGAAGTGAAAAAACTCAAGCGCATTTCCAGCGAATGGGCTTCGCAGTTGCACGACTTGGTCGAGGACAGGTTGCCTGCCGGATATGAGGAAATCCATGGAATTTCCCAGTCCACCTATGACGCATGCAAAGCATGGGCAGATGCCAACGCGCGTTTGATCACGGCACAGAAGGATATGCAACAGGAAGCGCAAAATGGCTGAGATCACCGGAATCACACGCGGCGGGACGGCGTGGACACCCACCTTCATCACCGCGCTGAACCAGGGCACCTGCATCGGCTGCGGCCGCTGCTTCAAGGTTTGTCCGCGCAATGTGTTCGAGTTGGTGGAACGTTCCGAGGACGATGCGGCCTATGATGAGGATGAAGACAACAGCATGGTGATGTCGCTGGCGAATGTGTTGGACTGCATCGGTTGCGGCTCCTGCGGGCGGGTTTGTCCCAAGCAGTGCCACACCCATGAAGCGTTGCCACTGGCCGTTTGATTTTAAGGAGATTATTCATGCCCAGACCAGCGAAACATGTTTTCGTCTGTTCACAAGCCCGTCCGCCAGGACATCCGCGCGGTTCATGCGGAGCCAAGGGCTGCCGCGAAGTGGTGGATGAATTCACCAAACAGTGGCAACAGCGCCAGCTCTTCACTCAGGTAGCCGTGACGCCGACAGGCTGCCTGGGGCCGTGCAATGCCGGGCCCAGCGTGTTGGTATATCCCGATGGCATCATGTACGGAAATGTTACCAAGGCGGATGTGAGCGTCATATTTGAAGAGCATTTACTGGGTGGTAAGCCGGTAGAGCGGCTCAAGATGCCTGCCGACATATGGTAACTACCGCTGCAACCAAACTGCTCCCGGCTGAGCTGGAAGTATTGGCGGAACGCATCGTGATTGCGCTGACGGATGAGGCGGCGCATTTTGCCGGTGAACAGGGTGCGCCGCAGATCACGCTGGCTGCGGCGAACTTCACCAAGGTTATCGACCCCGGCAATCAACTGCCCGGCTACGAAGGTGTTTGGCGCAACGCCCGCAACGAACGTTGCGGCTGCTTGACCTTCAATAGCGATGGCAGTTTCTACGCCGAATATGATTTGTTCTGTCCGCACCCGCGCGATGCACGCTGGTTCGTCGAGATGATCACTGCATGGGGGAGGGCTGATTCACTGCGTGTCGAGGCCCAGATGATTCCGAGTCCATAACGATGCCTGATTTTCCGGATAACCTGCGCCTGATTCTGGCGCACAAGCAATCTACCAGTGCGTGGGTGCGCTTCCTGTGCTTCGCGCATGGCATCAGTGCTTTTTCGCCCTTGCCGCAAATGTCGTCGTTTGATGAAGCGACGCCTGCGCCACAAGTGGTGCATCATCCCGGTGTATATTTGCGTGCAGCGGAAGCGCGCTTGGGTTTACAGGAGTGCAGCCTCAGGCATGAGCCCGAGTTTGTGGCTACCGTGCAGACGCCGGGCGAGGCTATCGCGGTCAACCTTGCGTTGATTGCTACGATAGATCCTCCTTTTTCGGCTGCCGAAACCATTGGTGCGCGTTTTATTGCCATTACCGAAGCGCGCGATTGTTCCGATGTGGAGTTGAACTTGTTGCGTCATGCGTATCCCATACTGATTTAAGGAGTAAACGATGAGTCAATTTCAAATGGGCGATATGGTGTTCGCCGCGCAGGATTTGTTCAATGAGCCTGACGAAGAAACAGGCGAGAGCGGCATCCCTGGAGTTACTGCCGGAGCATTATTGGCGGGTGAGGGTACGCGCGGTGTGGTGGTGAATGTCGGGCATGCGAAAGCAGCGCCTAAACAGGCAATCTATCTGGTGCGATTCGAGACTGGCGAGGACGGCACGCTGGCAGAACCTATCGGTTGTTTGGGCGAAGAGTTGAGCGGCACGAAATAGCGATGGGCAATACCGCTACCGTGCTGGCTTATCATACCCGTAGCAAACACGCGTTGCATCGTTATGCGGCTGGCCCCGGCACTTTGGACTGGGATGCGCAGCCCAAGGCGTTTCGTGATTGGGCAGGCGCACAACAAGTCGCGTTGCCGCGAGATGTTGTCGTGCCGGGAATTTCATGGGGCGAGCTTCCTGCCGCGCGCTCATCCACACCACTGAACACCACTAATCTGGGTTCGCTGCTGCGCTTGTGCGTAGGGCTGACCGCATGGAAAGAACATGCCGGTTCGCGCTGGTCACTGCGCGCGCATCCGTCGTCCGGCAATCTGCATCCCACCGAAACCTGGCTGATCGCCCACGGTGTGGCGGGCCTGGAAGATGGTTTGTATCACTACCAAAATCTTCCCCATGCGCTGGAGCGGCGCGCGTGGGGAAGTGCTACCCAAACAACCGGCCTGTGGCTGGGCTTCAGTTCCATCCACTGGCGCGAAGCGTGGAAATACGGCGAACGCGCATTCCGATATTGCCAGCTCGATCTGGGTCACGTGCTGGCCGCAGTGAGTTATGCGGCAGCATTGCATGGTTGGCGGCCTCGCTTGTTGCATATGGATACTGTAGCAGTTGCGAGTTGCTTGGGACTGGATCGCGCTGCTGATTTTTCGGGAGTGGAAGGCGAGGAGCCGGAGATGATAGTCGTGCTGGAAGCCAACGCGGTGTCACCGACGAATATGAATTGGAAATGGCAACACTGGGCGGGCAAGCCCAGTCTGCTCGATGCGCGTCCTTTGTACCAATGGCCGGTTATCGAAGAAGTGGCCGAGGCTACACGTGGCAGACCACCAATAGCCGATTTGTTGACGACTGCTAATTCGTCCTCTCCCCACAAGAATGACGGCGACATCCCAGCCAGCCAGGTCATTTTGCAGCGTCGTAGCGCTCAAGCCTTCGATGGCCACTCGGTTATGCCGAAAGCCGTGTTCAAGCAAATTCTCGGCAGCCTGTTGCCCGGTGGCTCACCCGTGTGGAATCTGTGGCCGCATACCCCGCGAGTGCATCCGGTGATGATGGTGCATAGGGTGGCAGATGTCGCGCCCGGCCTGTACGCGATGCCGCGCTCTGATGTTGCCAGAACATCGCTGCGCACCGCATTTCGCGACACATTTCCATGGCAGCCTGCCGATCCTGAACTGCCCTTGTTTCAACTGGTCGTCGCACGTGCCGGCAAGACCGCACGCACGCTGTCCTGTCACCAGGACAGCGCTGCACAATGCGCGGTCACTTTCATGATGGTGGCGGAATTCGCCGCACCGCTTGCCGCCGATCCGGTCGCTTACCGCCACCTGCATTGGGAGGCAGGCATGCTGGGACATGTGATTACGCTGGAAGCCGAATCCGCCGGATGGCGTGGTACCGGCATCGGCTGTTTTTTCGACGATGCCGTCCACGAAGTACTCGGCCTGAAAGACGATCGATTTCAAGTGATCTATCACTACGCCGTAGGTATGGCGGTGGACGATCCGCGACTCGCTACGCTACCAGCGTATGACTAAAAGGAATCAACATGAATGACAACGAGCTGAAATGCTGGCTGCTGCAGGCTGAATTCAAAGTATCCAAGCCTCTGCAAACCAACATCAACGGAACTATCGCCAACGCTACCACGCCGCTGATGCACGCGGCTCGATTGGGGAATATAGACGTGCTCAATGCGTTGTTGGCTCGCGGTGCCGATCCGACTTTGCTGAATGCAGATAGCAATGGCGCGCTGTGGTTTGCCTGTTTCGCCAACAGTGAAGCCTGTGCTGCCGCTCTCATCGATGCCGGGGCATCGCTCGACAGCCAGAATGTCAACGGTGCCACCGCGCTGATCTACTGCATTTCGGCAGGCAAGACCGCATTGGTGCGGCAACTGCTGGATGCAGGTGCAAACACTGCACTGAAGACACTCGACGACTTTACCGCACTGGAGTTAGCCGCAAATTTGGAATGCATGAGAATGCTCAGAGCGGCGGTAAAGGTCGCAGAAAATGTCTGAGCAACCAAGTTTGCCTTTTACCGTGAGCAGCAGTCAGCATCGTGTTCTGGGCAGGCTGATAAATTTGCAATCCACGGGCGGGCTGTTGCTGAGGTTGACTGCGGCAGAGGCATCCAGCCTGTCGTTTGCGCTGGTCGCCGTGCGCGATGGAACCAGCCCGGAAAGGGAAATTTACATGAGTCCAATCGCCAGTGATGCGGCATTTGTTGGGACAGTGCGAGAGGGCGGAATGAGTATCGCCATGCCTGAGGGCACACTGGAGTTGGACTGGTCGAGTGTCGGGTTGTTGGCCGAATCACTGGCCACAGCCATCGGCTAAAGAGCGCAGCCTAAGGGCAGCAATTCAAATTCATCCATCTACGCGAGCTGACCGGACGTATTTTGCCATTTAATATATAACATATTGACTAATAATGAGTTAGAGGGCAATATGTAAATAAGTAAATTCAACCTCTAACCGTTATGTACACCGCTCTCGACGAAAACCAGATCAGGCAATATATTGATGCCGAGCAAGCCAGAAAATCCTGGCTTGCAGTGGAGCGGCGTGCGCAAAATTATCGCGGCAGCATGTACTGGAAAACTGTCAAAGGCCGCGACTATCTGTATCGCGAATACGCCGCGAGACAAGCCAAAAGCCTTGGTGTCAGGACGCCCGAGACCGAAAAGATTCTGGATGAATTCAAGAAAGGCAAGGTTGCTTCCGAACAAAACCTGAAGCAGCTCAATGCCGCCATTGCCACGCATATCCGCCTTAATGTCGCTTTGCGCGTGGGCCGCACGCCGAATGTCGTGGTCGGCTTGCTGGAAGAGATACGACGCACGGGACTGCAAGACCATTTCATGGTGATTGGAACCAATGCGCTTTACGCCTATGAAACACAGGCGGGAGTCCGGTTCAATGGCGACGTGACGGCAACCACCGACATGGACTTGTTATGGGACTCGCGCAAACGAATCACCCTTGCCGCAGATGGCAATGAACATTTCAACAAGTATGGTTTGATTGGCGTGCTTAAAAAATTCGACCCGACTTTTGAGCTGTTGAAAGATCAGGAATACAGCGCGGCCAATTCACAAGGCTACATGATCGACTTGATCAAACGCCGTCCCGCCTCGCTCTTTGATGACAAGGAGCATCCGCAACTGATCGCCAACCCGGATGATTTCTGGGCAACCAAGATCAAGAACATGGACTGGCTGTTGAGCTCCCCGAAATTCCGCCAAGTCGTCGTCGGCACCAACGGCAGTATGTCCGAAATGGTAACCGTCGATCCGCGCGCATTCGTCTTTTACAAAACCTGGTTGAGCCAAAAAGAAGATCGCGACCCCATGAAAAAGCCGCGCGACCTGTCGCAAGCACGCGCAGTGTACAAGCTGATCCAGGAGCGACTCCCGCAATTGAGCTTCGACAAGATTCACGTATTCCCGGAAAGAATGCGCGACGAAGACACCTTTGCCAAGCTTAACAGGAAAAGCTAGTCGGCATCTGCGTGTCTTATTTTTTAGACGATCTCATAAGGGGATATTTGTGCAAACTGCAAACGATGTCATAACTGTCGCTCACGCGATCCAGCAGTCCGTCGCGCCAGTTTTTCTTCTTACTGGCGTGGGTGCAATTCTTAGCGTGCTCTCCAGTCGTTTAGGTCGTGTAATTGACCGTTTTCGTATGTTGGACACGATTGGCGACGACAAGCCTATTAGTTACAAGTCTGAAATGGTGATCCTGCTACGTAGAGCTCGCTGGATTCATTGGGCAATCAGTCTTTGTACTACTTGCGCTTTATTCATCTGTATAGTGATTGCAGCATTATTTATCGGTTCAGAATTGAACAAGGATCCATCTGGAACGGTATCAATATTCTTTATCCTTGCAATGCTGACATTAACTGCTGGATTGTTATGCTTCCTTCGTGAAATTTCCTTAGCCACAGATATAATAAAGTTACGATAGGAGCCACACATGCATTACATAATTCCCAGCCCGAACTCCAGCGCGATCAGTTTCAACCATGTATCCACTCGCGCATCGGTGAGTATCTTCTGGTTCTCCTGATCCAGAACGAGTCCGACAAATTGGTCATCGACCAGAGCCTTTGAAGAAATGAAGTTGTAATCGTCGGCAGGCCACTGACCGACCACTTTCGCGCCGCGCGCGACGATGAAATGATATAGCTCGCCCATCGCATCGACGAACTCGTTCGGGTATTTGTCCTGATTGCCGAGGCCGAACAGCGCGACGGACTTGCCGCTGAAATCCACGTCCTTGAGTTGTGGCAGAAACTCTTCCCAGCCTCCGCCCATGCAATCGGTGGAAAGTCCAGGCAGTTGTCCGCCGCCCAGCGTGGAGGTGCCGAAGATCAGGTGCGAATAACCGGCGACCAGTTCAGGCGTGGCCTTGTTGACGTTGAGCGCGTCCGCCATCGTGTCGTCGTCGAAATGCTTCTTGATCGCCTTGGCGATGCGGCGGGTGTTGCCGGTGCTGCTGGCAAAGAATAGACCGATGCGTGCCATGATTTCCTTATTGATGATGCTGTCCACGAAAAATACGAAACAACCAACCAAGCCAATTCATAACTATATGTCGAGAATAACAGAGGCTGGCTGGAAAACTCAGAGACTCCGGGTCGCCTCCAGAAAATCGTATTCTGGAATACATCAAGCCCCGCATAGATTTTCGAGAAACATTCTTAAATAGCAAGCTTGCCATCATGTTCGTGCCTTTCGCTTTTTTCGTGGACAGTTTATTTAAAGTGCTTGTGCAACAGAAATGTGGCGTCGTTGATTGTCGTGTTCGTGATAACCGACAACCACAGATCACACCGGCCCGCGTCCGGCGCGCTTGAGTTCTACCGTGCGTTTCATCGCTTCATCGAACGACACCTTGTCTCCCTTGGGTTTGTAGTCGGACAATGCCTTGTAAACCGTGATGATCTTCTCCGATGCGGATTGCCCCTTGAAGTCGCCTTTGTCCAATGCGGCCAAGTCGATCAGTTCGTTCCAGATCAGGCCTTCCTGCATGGAGATGGTCGCGATGCTCAAGCCGCCGGTCTCGATCACCAGCGGCTTGCTGATGTTAACGACGAACAGGATGATGCGCACATCCGGCGCGAAATCCGCCTGGTAGTAGTTCAGCACTTTGGGGAGTAACGCGAGTTCGTCCAGGCTACCGACGTAGAGTTTGATCTTGTCGTTTTCCGCCAGCACGATGGTGTTCTTGATGGTCGCAGTGGGGGGCTTGCGATGACCGAGCGTGTCGCCAATCTCGCCCAGACTCAACACCAGATCGCCGCGATAGGCCGCGTAGTTGCCGTTGGCCTCCTTGAAGTTCATGTTGAACAGCAAGCCTTTTTGTTCGTATGCATCGAATAACATGTTTCACCTTGTTGTAAATGGATATGGAAGCAACAGTTCAGCAATACTTGTGCCATTGAGTAACGATGGCTGCGTAACGTTATCTGCTTTGTCTTTCAGTATGAACTGCACTTGTCGCAAACCTTACAACCCCTCACGCCCGTGCTGTTTCAGACACGCGAGTTGAGCAAGGCTTAACTGTAAATCTTCAATTAAACAGCCGGTTGCTTGAAACGCATAGAGCTGGCACGCAGCTTGCGAACTCTCAGGCACAACCCCTGAAATCCCTGATAGGAGACATACCATGCTTAATCTGACACCTAGTGCAATTTCCGCAGTAGAAAAATTTATCAAAGGCGCCAGCACTCCGGTTGCGGGATTGCGTATCGCGATTTCAGGCGGTGGCTGTTCCGGTTTCCAGTACGGCATGACGCTGGAGCAGAACAAGAGCGAGGACGATGTAGTGGTGGAATACGGTGCGGTGACGTTGCTGGTTGATCCGCTGTCTGCGCCGATGCTGGAAGGCGTCACGGTGGATTTCGTCGATAGCCTGAACGGTAGCGGTTTCAAATTCGATAACCCGAACGCCAGCTCGAGCTGCGCGTGCGGTTCATCTTTTTCGGCATAAGGGGAACATCATGTGGGATTACTCGGATAAAGTTAAAGAGCATTTTTTTGAGCCGCGCAATGCCGGTGTGCTGGAAGGCGCGAACGGCGTGGGCGATGTCGGCTCAATTTCCTGTGGCGATGCGCTGCGCCTGATGCTCAAGGTGGAACCGGAAACAGATGTCATCCTGGATGCGCATTTTCAGACCTTTGGTTGCGGTTCGGCGATTGCTTCTTCTTCCGCGCTGACAGAGATGATCAAGGGCAAGACGCTGGATGAGGCGCTGAAGGTGAGCAATCAAGATATCGCGGATTATCTGGATGGCTTGCCGCCGGAAAAGATGCATTGCTCGGTGATGGGGCGCGAGGCCTTGCAGGCCGCCGTGGCCAACTATCGCGGCGAAGTGTGGAGCGACGATCACGAAGAAGGCGCGCTGGTATGCAAGTGTTTCGCGATCGACGCAGTGCTGATCGAAGACACGATACGTGCGAATAATTTGTGCTCTGTGCAGGACGTGACTAACTACACCAAGGCGGGCGGCGGATGTTCTTCCTGCCACGAAGGTATTGAAGAGATACTGGTCAAGGTGATGGTCGAGCGCGGCGAAACATTCAAGCCTGGGGTCGACAAGAAAGCAGAGGTTGCTCCAACCGGCATGACCAATCTGCAACGCATCCGCAAGATCGAAGCGGTTCTTGAATCGGTGCGTCCGCAATTGAAACGCGATGGCGGCGACATCGAACTGGTGGATGTGGACGGCAAGACCATCTACGTCAACATGACCGGCGCCTGCGCCGGTTGCCAGATGGAAGCGTTGACCCTGCAAGGTATCCAGCAGAAGCTGATGGAAGAACTGAAAGAATTCATCAAGATCGTGCCGACCAAGACGGGTGCGCTGACCAGGGCGATGAAGTAATCAAACCGGTCGAGATTCATCACGGCCTACAAAACACTGAAGGAGCAAACATGAGCGGCATCTATCTGGACAACAACGCAACCACACGGGTAGACCCTGCGGTGGTGGAAGCCATGCTGCCGTATTTCACCGAGCAGTTCGGCAATCCGTCTTCGATGCATAGTTTCGGCAACAAGGTTGGCTTGGCGATCAAGAAGGCGCGCATGCAGGTGCAAGAGCTATTGGGCGCGGAGCATGATTCGGAAATCATCTTCACGTCCTGCGGCACCGAGTCGGATTCCACTGCGCTGCTGTCCGCATTGAGGGTGCAACCGGAACGCAAAGAGATCATCACTACCACCGTGGAACATCCGGCCATTCTGACCCTGTGTACCTTTCTGGAAAAAGAAGGCTACAAAGTGCATTACCTGAATGTGGACGACAAGGGACGGCTGAACCTGGACAAATACAGGAAGCTGCTCACCGACAAGGTCGCGGTGGTGTCGGTGATGTGGGCGAACAACGAGACCGGCACGTTCTTCCCGGTGGTCGAAATGGCCGAGCTGGCGAATGCTGCCGGTGCGATGTTCCACACCGATGCGGTGCAGGCGGTAGGCAAAGTGCCAATGAACCTGAAAGACACCAAGATCGACATGCTTTCCGTGTCCGGCCACAAGCTGCATGCGCCCAAGGGTATCGGTGTGTTGTACCTTAAACGCGGTACACGTTTCCGTCCGCTGTTGCGCGGCGGGCATCAGGAACGTGGGCGCCGTGCTGGCACCGAGAACACCACGTCGATTGTCGGTCTGGGCAAAGCCGCCGAGATGGCGATGGAAGCAATGGCATTCGAGAGCACCGAAGTGGCGCGGCTGCGCGACAAACTGGAAACCGCGATCCTGGCAAAAGTACCGCGCTCATTCGTCACCGGCGATCCGACCAATCGTTTGCCCAATACCAGCAATATCGCCTTTGAATTCATTGAAGGTGAAGCGATTTTGCTGATGTTGAACAAATTCGGCATCGCCGCTTCGAGCGGTTCGGCATGCACTTCAGGATCACTGGAACCTAGCCATGTGATGCGCGCGATGGGCATCCCTTATACCGCAGCGCATGGAACGGTGCGCTTCTCGCTGTCGCGTTACAGCACCGAAGCCGAAGTGAATCGCGTGATCCAGGTCGTGCCCGAGATCATCGCGCAGTTGCGCAAGCTGTCGCCATATTGGGATGG
>JACPYR010000055.1 GCA_016195965.1 Nitrosomonadales bacterium
CGCCTGGTCGGCGTTCCTGATCAAACTATCAATATCGGCAGCATCTTGCGGATACAAGGCAACCCCAACACTCGCCGATACATAGGCAGTATGATCGTGTAACTGAAAGGGCGCTGCCAGGGTCGCGATTATCTTCCGCGCGATGTCCTCGGCATGTTTGGCATCGGCCAACTGAGACAGCACCACCGTAAATTCATCGCCCCCCAGACGCGCCACCGTGTCCGATTCTCGCACACAAACCACCATGCGGCGGGCAACTTCCTGCAGCAGCAGGTCACCCATCGCATGCCCGAGCGTATCGTTCACCTCTTTGAAACGATCCAGATCAACCAGCATCAGTGCCAGGGGCTGACCGGATCGACCGGCTTTTTTCAGTTCCTGTTCCAAGCGGTCATGGAACATGGCACGATTGGGCAGACCGGTCAGTGCATCGAAATTGGCCTGTTTCCACAACAGCTCTCTTGATCGTCCAACTGACTGAAAATAGAACAATGCACCGCTCACCACCATGATCAGCGCGCTGCCCAAAGCTCCCAGCAAGATAGTAAACCAGAACCGATCATGAATCATCGACAAGACTGCCGGAATTTCATCAATGACATAAACCTTGAGATTGAATTGCGGCAAGTCAGCCTGCGTCTTAATGTGAGGAAAATATTCATCTTCAATAACGAGCAAAGTTGGGAACATCGCCTCTCCCCATGGCTCGATCCTCAATACCGGAAAATCACTTCGCAAATAGCGCTGCAATTTCTCCTGCTCAGGCTTGTTAAAGATGGCTGCACCCGGCATGGCGCGCATCTCAAAATTGATATCACGTGCCAGGATAATGACGCCATTGGCATCAACCACGAGCGCCTCCAACTGCCTGGTCAAAAAACTCAGATTCGGCACATCTGCCTTGGCAACCACTGCGCCCATGAATTTCCCGTCGATGACCACAGGTGAGGAAAAATACAAACCGGGAATATGCGTGGTCTTGCCCACCGCATACTGAATGCCGCGCTGACCATTCTTGTTCATTGCAAAAAAATCCCGTTCAGCAAAGTTAGTTCCGATGCTGGTTCCCGGCGTATCCCAATTGCTGGCTGCAATACAGTCACCCGCCTGATTCACCACGTAAATAAGGTCGGCGTTCAAGCTCTTTTTTGCGAGCACCAGATATCGGCTAAGGTCGTTCAGGCCAGGGTCTGCAGTCCAGCGTTTACGGCGCTGTTCCAACGACAGCTTGGATGGAACAGCACCCGCACCAAAGTGCGTGACGGCATTCTTTACGCGCAACAATTCGCTCAACAGATCGGGAATGCCATGCAGGTAATTCAAATTTCTTTGGATACTGTCGGCCAGATCGTCAGCGCGCTGCTGTGAGTGAAAAGTCTCCTGCTCAATCAAATCATCGACTCTGGACCGAAAAAAGTGATCGGCAATGAACCAGGCTGCGGCATTCCACACCAGAATCAAGCACAGCACCACCAGAATGGCACGACGCCGGGCATATTTCTCAACTTCAATTACGTTTATATCCATGTGGACGTGAGTCTTGGCACTTTATATTTATATTGTTTAACGTTGTGCAACAACCCGGCATAAAAGCTCTTCGTGGAGGCTTGTTCGCCGTTCAGGCGAGATTGGATACCTGGTGCTGGAGAGAGGAATCGAACCTCCGACCTACGCGTTACGAGTGCGTTGCTCTACCAACTGAGCTACTCCAGCCAAAAACCTCGGTGATTATAAGTGACGTTGCCCCGCCCCTCAAACAGATATCAAGGCAACGGTTATCAAGGCCATGCCACCCGCTATCGCCCCAAACCTGCATGGTTATTATCAGTTCCAGCGGTACTCTTTAACACTGTACGGTTGGGGCAGGCCTTCGATTTCGTTAAGCAGCAATTCTGCGCTGGCCAAGGACATGGTCACTCCGTAACGGAAATGTCCGCTATTGGCATAGAGATTAGTGAGATGCGGGTGCCGCCCGATAGTGGGGATGTTATCCGGCGAACCGGGGCGCAATCCGGCCCAATGTTGCACCGGCATTTGTTGCCAGCCAGGGAAAATTTCTCGCACGCGCTGCAACAGGCTAACGCGCGCCTCTGTGGTGGTGGACTTATCGAAACCCGCATCTTCCAGCGTGCTGCCGACCAGCACATGCCCGTCGCGTCGCGGTATGAAATACAAATTTTCCTTGAGCAGGATTTGCAGGAATGGCGGCGCATCGAATTTGAACAATAGAATTTGTCCTCGTATCGGCCGGATATCCATGCCGAGCGCATGTTCGCCCAGCAAGGTCTTGCTCCATGCACCCGCAGCAACGATATAGGCATCCGCGCTGAGCTTGCCTTCAGAAGTATGCAGCGCAACCACCCGGTCGCCAGCGATTTCAAACTTCTGCACATCCTGCTGCTCGATGATCGCTCCGCCTAACATTTCCACGCGCTTGCGCAACGCACGCAACAGGCGCGGATTGCGCACCTGCGCAACTTCCGGCAATAACAGTCCGGTTTCCTGACGCGCCGATTCCCCTAACCCCGACAAATAATCGGCAAGCTTGACGGACTGCATCGCAAATTGGTGGCGCACGCACCACCGGGAGGCCAGTACATTCTGATAAGGCGGCAACAACAGCATGCCGCTA
Source organism: Nitrosomonadales bacterium (assembly GCA_016195965.1). Lineage (GTDB taxonomy): Bacteria > Pseudomonadota > Gammaproteobacteria > Burkholderiales > Gallionellaceae > Gallionella. The sequence goes on from JACPYR010000055.1 coordinate 2,633, forward strand.
CGCTGGTACTCGGGATCAATACCCGTGGTGGCATGCAACAAGTCCGCAGCCTCGCCAAACATCGCCATGCCATGCAGCGTGAGACGCGTGACGGCCTCCCGATAATCCCATGGACATAAAGGCGAGAGTATCCCGCCGCCGGCCCAGGACGCCTCACGACCAATTGTGCCGCGTTCGACCAGTGTCACGCTATATCCCGATTGCAACAAGGCATATGCGCTGGTCAGGCCAACCGCGCCACCGCCGACTATCAGAAAGTCCGTTTGCATGCCGTCAAGAAAATCAGTGCCCGAAGTTCAGGATAGCGCAACTATCGGAATCAGGGTTTTAGGCAAGGGGAACACGACATTTTCGACTATGCCTTGCAACTCGGCCACTTTTCCGCCGCCCAGTTCCTGCATGCGTGCAATCACGCCCTGCACCAGCACTTCGGGCGCCGATGCGCCGGCGCTGATGCCCACACGCGCCTTCCCGGTGAACCACTCCGGCAACAACTCTGTGGCATCATTCACCAGATAGGCCGGAACACCGACCTTGGCGGCTACTTCGCGCAAACGGTTAGAGTTCGAGCTGTTCGGCGAGCCCACCACAATTACCACGTCGCATTGTTTGACCAGAACCTTTACCGCATCCTGGCGATTTTGCGTGGCATAGCAGATATCATCCTTTTTCGGTCCGGTGATAAACGGAAAGCGCGTCTTCAACGCGGCGATAATCGCGCTGGCATCGTCAACCGACAGCGTAGTTTGCGTGACATAAGCCAGGTTCTGCTCGTCCTTCACCTTGAGGCCGGCCACCTGTTCCGGCGATTCCACCAGATACATGCCGCCATTGCCCCCGCCTTCACTCTGGCCCATCGTGCCTTCCACTTCCGGGTGTCCGGCATGACCTATCATCACAATTTCCTTGCCCTGCTCGCGCATCCTCGACACTTCGATATGCACCTTGGTCACCAGCGGACAGGTCGCATCGAACACCGTCAGGCCGCGCGTCTCGGCCTCACGGCGCACCGCCTTCGACACGCCGTGCGCGCTGAAGATCAGGATGCTACCGCTGGGCACATCGTTCATGTTCTCGATGAAAATCGCGCCCTTCTTGCGCAAACCATCCACGACAAATTTATTGTGCACCACTTCATGGCGCACGTAAATCGGCGCGCCGTGCAACTCCAGCGCGCGCTCCACGATCTCGATCGCGCGGTCGACTCCGGCGCAAAAACCGCGCGGATTAGCCAGCAACAGTTCCATGTTTTTTCTCCTTGAAGCTGTCTAAAATCAAAAGAAATGCGCCACAGGTAATGGCCGAATCGGCCAGGTTAAAGGCCGGGAAATAATGCTCATCCCAGTGGAACGACAAAAAATCCACCACGTAACCGTATGAAACCCGGTCGATCAGGTTGCCCAGCGCCCCGCCCAGTATCATGCTCAACGCGAACGCAAACAACATTTGCGCGCGGTGCTTGCGCAACAGCCACACCATCCACGCCGAAGCGACAATAGCGATGGCAGTAAACAGCCAGCGCTGCATCCCGCCGGCATCGTTGAGAAAGCTGAACGCCGCACCGGTGTTATGCGCCAGCACCAGATTGAACACCTCGGCGACCCGAACACTTTCGCCATGCGCGAAGTGCCCGGTGATCCAGGCCTTGCTCAACTGGTCGAGAACGATCACCAGAAAAGAAATCCCTAACCAGCGCGTATAGCCCCTCTCCCCCCGGGGGAGGGGATGGGGTGGGGGAGCGCCCTCTGATCGTTGCTCAGGCATATCGCCGTACCTCGCCACTGCCATACAGATTGCTCACGCATCGTCCGCACAGCGTGGGGTGATAGGCATCGCCGCCCACATCTGCGCGATAGTGCCAGCAACGTTCGCACTTGGTATGGGTGCTGGGCGTTACCACGATGCGCTCTTCAGCCGACGTGCCCACACGATGCACCGTGGCACGCGAGGTAATCAACACCAGACGCAAGTCATCACCGAGGCGCGCCAACACATTGCAATCCGTGCCTGTTACATACACATCAACTTCGGCAGCCAGCGCCGAGCCGATCAGGCCTGCGGCGCGCGCTTCCTCCAGCTGCTTGTTAACCTTGGCGCGCCAACTGGTAATAGTCGTCCAATCCGCGCTCAATCCCGCGTTACCTTCCAATGTCATCGGGAGTCGATGCCACTCCTGTTCAAACACGCTGACATTATTTTTACCGCTCAACACCTCCCACACCTCTTCGCCGGTGAAGCTCAGGATAGGCGCAATCAATCGTGTCAACGCATGAGTGATGTGATACAGCGCATTCTGCGCGGAGCGTCGCGCTGCCGAGTTCTCACCTGCGGTATACAGACGGTCTTTCAGGATATCCAGATAGAAGCCGCCCAATTCTTCGGTACAAAACCCCTGCAGCTTCTGCACGGCCAGATGGAACTCGTAGCGCTCGTAATCAACTTGCACAGCAGCCTGCAATCGCTGCATCAACTCCAATGCATAGCGGTCGATCTCCAGCCATTCGTTCAGCGGAAGAGTGTGTTGCTGCGTATCATAGTCCGCAATGTTGGCCAACAGGAAGCGCAGGGTATTGCGAATGCGCCGGTAGCTTTCCACCACGCGTTTTAAAATCTCATCGGAGATCGTCAGTTCGCCGGAGTAATCGGTCGACGCCACCCACAAACGCAGAATGTCGGCACCCAGCGTATCGAAAATCTTTTGCGGCGCAATCACATTGCCCTTGGATTTCGACATCTTGTGACCGCTGCCATCGACCACGAAGCCGTGTGTCAACAAGGCTTTGTAAGGCGCACGGTCATTGATCGCACAGCCGGTCAGCAAGCTGGATTGAAACCAGCCTCTATGCTGATCCGAGCCTTCCAGATACAGATCAGCAGGCGCATGCAATTCTGCACGGCGTTCTAATACTGATGCGTGGGTAACCCCGGAGTCGAACCACACGTCCAATGTGTGGGTGAGTTTTTTGTAGTGCTCGGCTTCCGCGCCCAGCAGGTCTACGGAATTCAAACTGAACCATGCTTCGATGCCGTCGCGTTCCACCAGTTTGGCGACCTGCTCCAGCAATTCCATGGTGCGCGGATGCAACTGCGCGGTCTCCTTGTGCACGAAGAACGGCATCGGCACGCCCCAATTGCGCTGGCGCGACACGCACCAGTCGGGGCGATTCCTGATCATCGCTTCCAGCCGCGCGCGCCCCCATGACGGGAAGAATTCGGTTTGCGCAACTGCCGGGTTCGCCAGATCGCGCAAGGACATACCAACACGTTTCTCTGGTTTGCCCGAATGCGAGCGTTTCTCCTGCACCAGATTTTCGGTATCGGTAGTTACACCATGCGCAACATTATCCATGCCGATAAACCACTGCGGCGTGGAACGGAAGATGATCGGCGTCTTGTGCCGCCAGCAATGCGGATAGCTGTGTTGCATCTTTTCGATGTGCAGTAGATGTCCGCTGGTTTGCAGCGCGTCTATCACTACATCGTTGGCTTTCCATACGAACAGGCCTCCGACCAGCGGCAGATTCGCGGTGAATTTGCCGTCATCGCCGACCGGATTGTCGGTCGGCAGATGGTATTTCTGCCCGACGAAGTAATCGTCCAGGCCATGAGCCGGAGCGGTATGCACCAGGCCGGTACCGGCTTCCAGCGTGACATGGTCACCGCAGATGACAGGCACGTTGCGCCCGTAGAACGGATGCTGCAGCAACAACCCTTCCAGCGCCTCGCCCTTGCAGGTGGCAGCGATGCCGTCGCCCCGGTCATTGCTGCCACCCAACTGGTAACGGGCCAGGCACTGTGTCGCAAGATCGTAGGCGAGCACCAGATAGCCCTTGGCAGTCTTGATCAGATCATATTCCAGTTCAGGATGTACGCACACCGCCTGGTTCGCAGGCAGGGTCCACGGCGTGGTGGTCCAGATCACCGCATACACCTTGGCATCGGCAGGTAACGACACACCAAATGCTTTGCCCAAGGCTTTCTTGTTCATCACTTCGAAGCACACGTCTATCGCCTGCGAAACCTTGTCCTCGTGCTCCACTTCGGCTTCGGCCAGCGCCGACTGGCAATCCAGGCACCAGTTGACCGGCTTGTAGCCCTGATACAGATAGCCGCGCTGATAGATTTTTCCTAACGCGCGGATGATGTCGGCTTCGGTCTTATAGTCCATCGTCAGATAAGGGTGATCCCAATCGCCGAGCACGCCGAGACGGATGAAGTCTTTCTTCTGCCGTTCAATTTGCTCCTTGGCATAAGCGCGGCACAGTTCGCGGAATTGCGACGGAGGGATGGCCTTGCCGTGTTTCTTCTCCACCTGCAATTCGATCGGCAGGCCGTGGCAATCCCAACCCGGCACATAGGGCGCATCAAAGCCGGACAGCGTTTTGCTCTTGACGATGATGTCCTTGAGTATTTTGTTCACCGCATGGCCGATGTGGATGTCGCCGTTCGCATACGGCGGCCCATCGTGCAGGATAAACACGGGCTTGCCTTGCCTGGCTGCGCGTATCTTCTGATAGCGTTGCTGCTCCTGCCAACGCGCGAGCATCTGCGGCTCGCGGCGGGCGAGATCACCGCGCATCGGAAACGTTGTATCGGGCAGATTCAGCGGGTACTTCTTTTTATCTTCAGTCATAAGTGTGTATTTTTAAAAATTCAAAGTTCTAAGCAAGACAAGGCGCGAACAAAAAATTACGACGCAGCATATGCGTAAATATGTAAGGAGTGATTTTTTGTGAGCAACGCCGTATTGCGACGAAATTTGGATTTTTATCATCAATCATGTTGTTCGAACCATTTCTTTGCGTGTTCCACATCCAATGCGATCTGACGCGTCAGCGTCACCACATCGGGAAATTTTTCTTCATCGCGGAGTTTCTGCAAAAACTCCACGCGTAAATGTTTGCCGTAAATCTGCTGTTCAAACTCGAACAGATGCACTTCCAAAACAGGCTTGCCGTCGTGCTTCACCGTCGGGCGCACACCCAGGCTGGCTACCCCCTGCAATACACCCAGGCTTTCGGCATGCACGTTCACCACATAAATGCCGGACAACGGCGGACTATTGTGCTTCAACTGGATATTCGCCGTCGGGAACCCCAGCGTCTTCCCCACTCCGTCGCCATGCACGACTCGCCCGCTGATACTGTAATGCCTGCCCAGATAACGCTGCGCAGTGCGCAGTTGCCCGGCCGCCAAAGCCGCGCGCACCGCCGTGCTGGAAACACGCACTCCATCGGACTGCACGCTGTGTACCGCCTTCACCGCAAAGCCGTGCATTGCACCGATTTTTTCCATCAGCGCGAAATCGCCGCCGCGCCCGCTGCCAAAGCGGAAGTCATCGCCGATTAAAATGAATCGGGCAAACAATTTCTCGTGCAGCACATTGATAAAATCGACCGCACTCATCTGCGCAAACTGCGCATCGAAACGGCACACATGCACCCTATCCATGCCCAGCGCGGCAAACCGTTCCAGTTTCTCGCGCAGGCTGGTCAACCTTGCCGGCGCCTGCTGCGGGTTAAAAAACTCGCGTGGATGCGGCTCGAAAATTACCATCGCCGTTTGCAGGCCGCGCCCTAGCGCCACCGTACGCAACTCATTCAGCAAAGCCTGATGGCCCATATGCACGCCATCGAAATTACCGATGGTCAGCGCAACAGGCTGGGTATCAGGGGGATAAAGACCGCGTTGAATTTTCATGGACGCGAATTATACCCGAGGGGCATCTGATTATCGGGGGTTGGCGACCTGGAAATATATAGATTAACCCGAAAATACAATTAAACCTTCTTCAAAAATTCCGGTTTCAGCCGCAGGCCTTTGACCTTGTCGGAATTTCCCTCGACCGCTTCATCGCCTTCGCCTATGCGAATGTTCTTGATCACCGTGCCTCTTTTCAACGTCACGGATGAACCTTTCACCTTCAGGTCTTTAATGACCTGCACCGAGTCGCCCTCTTTCAACACATTGCCATTGCTGTCTTTTACGTCCATTGAATTTCCCTCGGAACAATAATAAAAAAATTTCTCGAAGCAATATGGGTCATCGCTTAATATTTTCCGGCGGATTTTTTTCAGAAAGTTTTGCCATCCGCAAAAAAGCCGCCAACTCCTCCACCCAGCGCAACTTTTGCTCCGGAGTGAGCTGTTCGACATCGGTAATATCTATCGGGCGTCCAACAGCCTCACGTAGGGCGGAAAAGCATAGCGCCTTCCGCCGTATGGTATTTAACAGCGTGCAGCAAAAAATCTCATTCGGCGGATAACGCAACGCTCATCCGCCCTACGACACTGTTTTTTCCTTGAGATCAGGCCGTTCCGCCTACCGTCAACCCGTCTATCCTTACTGTCGGTTGACCCACGCCGACCGGCACGCTCTGACCTTCTTTGCCGCAGGTGCCTACACCTGGGTCGAGCGCCATGTCGTTGCCTATCATCGAAATTCGCGTCAGCACATCCGGGCCATTGCCGATCAGAGTCGCGCCTTTCACCGGGCAGGTGATCTTGCCGTCTTCTATCATGTAAGCTTCAGAAGTCGAAAATACAAATTTTCCGTTGGTGATGTCCACCTGGCCGCCGCCGAAATTCACCGCATACAGTCCGTGCTTCACCGAGGCGATGATCTCTTTCGGGTCTTTGTCGCCGTTCAGCATATAGGTGTTGGTCATGCGCGGCATAGGCAGGTGCGCGTAAGATTCGCGGCGGGCATTACCGGTGACCGGCACGCCCATCAACCGCGCGTTGAGCGTGTCCTGCAAATAGCCTTTGAGTATGCCGTTCTCGATCAGCGTGGTGCATTGCGATGGATTGCCCTCGTCATCCATCTGCATGGAACCGCGCCGTCTTGCCAGTGTGCCGTCATCCACCACAGTTACGCCATTCGCCGCAACGCGTTCACCGACCCGCCCGGAAAATGCCGAGCTGCCTTTGCGATTAAAGTCGCCCTCCAGGCCGTGACCTATCGCTTCGTGCAACAGGATACCCGGCCATCCGTTGCCCAGCACGACGGTCATATTGCCCGCCGGAGCCGGGCTGGCATCGAGGTTGACCACCGCCTGATGCACCGCCTTGGCGGCATAATCGTGCAGCATTGCATCGGTGAAATATGCATAATCGAAGCGCCCGCCGCCGCCTGCCGAGCCTTGTTCGCGGCGGCCAGCGCTTTCAATGATCACCGTCACCGACAGCCGCACCAGCGGACGGATGTCGGCATTCATCAGGCCGTCGCTGCGCGCCACCATCACCACTTCGTATTCGCCGGCCAGCCCCGCCATCACCTGCACCACACGCGGATCCAGCGCACGCGCATAGCCTTCCAGGCGTTCCAGCAACGCGACCTTGTCGGCATCCTTGAGGCTGGCTATCGGGTCATGCGGCAGATAGATGTCGCGTCGCGAACCATGGCGTATTAGGGGCACGCTCTGCGTCCCGCCCTGGCGTGCAATTGCGCGAGTAGCCTGCGCCGCGCTTTCCAGCGCGTTCAGACTGATGTCATCGGAATAGGCGAAGGCGGTCTTCTCGCCGCTGACCGCACGCACCCCGACTCCCTGATCGATATTGAAGCTGCCGGACTTGACGATGCCTTCTTCCAGCGACCAGCTCTCGGCACGGCTGTACTGAAAATACAGGTCGGCATAATCCAGCCGGTGCGCCATCATGCTGGCAAACACCTGTTCGATATGCCCAGTCTCGATGGCGTGCGGAGCAAACAACGATTGCTGGGCGGTGGCAAACAGCGTATCAAACGGCGGATTTTTTAGTGGGGTCATCCCGGTATTTTCCTTATCAAGCACAACTGAACAATATACGGTGCGTCAACGCGGGCAGGCTGGAACGCAGGCTCGCCTGATACGACGGATTGACATCGGCAACGACCACGCCGGAGCCGCGCGGCAACCTGTCCAGCACACGCCCCCACGGATCGACGACCATGCTGTTGCCATGCGTTTCTCGCCCGTTGACATGGTAGCCGCCTTGCGCCGCCGCTATCACATACGACAAATTCTCGATCGCGCGCGCACGCACCAGAACCTCCCAGTGCATCTTGCCGGTGGTCTCGGTGAAAGCGGAAGGCAGCACGATGATGTCCACATCCTTCATGGAACGGAACAGTTCGGGGAAACGCAGGTCGTAGCACACAGCCAGGCCGATGCGTCCGAACGGGCTATCCACCACGACCACCTGGTTGCCGGCCTCTATGGTATTCGCCTCCTGATAATTTTCATTACCCAGCTCGAGATTGAACAGGTGTATCTTGTCGTAGCGAGCAACCTGCTGGCCATGCTCGTCGAAAACCAGGCAGGCATTCCTGACCTTGTTTGGCGTGCTGGCCACCAACGGTATCGAACCGCCCACCAGCCAGATTTTGTATTGTTTTGCGGTTTCGCTGAGGAATGACTGGATCGGCCCTAGTCCGGGCTGTTCGCGCACCTTGACCTTGTCCTGATCGGTCATGCCCATGATGGCGAAAAATTCCGGCAACACCACAAGGCGCGCGCCTTGTTCAACCGCCTTGGCGATAAGACGCCGTGCTTCGCCTAGATTGCCCGAGACATTCGGGCCCGATGCCATTTGGATGGCCGCGACCTTGAATGCGTTAACTTGCGCGGCAATACGTTGCTGTGTAGATTCCCCTATCGACATAATTGACTTCCTATTCGCCCTGATTGCTATTTTTCGGTTTAACTCCACCCACCTTGACCACATTGGGATTGTTCCACGTTCCGCTGACATTGTATTCAAATGACGCCAACTTATCGAGCGGATCGCCCAATACCTTGTTGACAATCAGCGAGCCGATACCCACCGCAGGGCTGATTGCAAACGCGCCGATCAGCGAAACGCTGTCCCCCAGGGTAGGCAAAATCCGCACGCTCAGGTTTTGCGTCTCGCTATTCAAATTGACACTGCCTTTCATGGTCACTTTGGCAGATGAACCATCAATATGGAAGTCCTGGGTCTCGAGCACACCGTTATTGATCGCTGCGTTGCCGTTAATTTTTTCAAACTGGAAGCCCTCGCTGAACACATCGGTAAAGTCCAGCGCAATGCGCTTGGGCAGAGCCTGCAAGCTGAGGATGCTGAGCAATTTTGCGGCGCCAGTATCCATTTTCACAAACCGGCCCTTGCCAGTATCCAGTTTGAGTGTACCGTTCAAGGTCGCATAATCAAATTCGTCCGGGGTGCCGACCCAGGACATGTTTGCCGCCAGCCTGCCACTGCCGTTCTTGACGGTATTGGGGTAACCGGAGCGCTCCAGAATTTTTCCGGCATCGCTGATATCCAGCACCAGATTAACTTGAGTTTGCTGCTTATCGCCCATCTCGCTCCAGATACCGTCTCCCAGCAAACTGCCGTCCGGATTAACGATGTTCAGGCGGCGCAACCGCCAATCCCGGCCTTCAGGATGCCCAACCATTTCAAAGCGGCCAATTTGCTTGCCTTTAAATTGTAAATTTTCGATCGCAACTTCCAGCGCAGGAAACTCTCCGGGATGAGGCTTGTCAGCCTGATTTTTAACTATCGGCTCCGCTTTGGTCGGCTGTGTCGACCATAACAGTGACTCCGCCTGCCCGTAGGGTTCATCACCAAACCATTGCAGATTATTTAAACGCGCCCTGATCAACGCGCCCATTTCATATCCATGTGGCTGCCATGTCACATCACCGTTCAGTGCGCCGCTGGACAATTGTGCGGACCATCCTTCGCCGCGCTTGGCCGCATCGATATGCAGGGCGCTGACACTCAGGCCATAACCGGTTAGTTTATCGATATTCAGATTTGCTCCTGCGATAGGTAATGCAGGACCCGCGCTCCCCGCAATCAGTCCTCCCCAGCCCTCCACCGATAACGCCGGCACATTTCCTGACAACCAAACGCCTGTCCTGAGCTCTGGGCCTGTCCTGAGCTCTGCCGAAGGGCCTGTCCTGAGCTCTGCCGAAGGGCCTGTCCTGAGCTCTGCCGAAGGGCCTGTCCTGAGCTCTGCCGAAGGCATATCTCTGCTCCTGGAAGGTTCCTGCGCCAGTATCGATTCCATATCCTGATGACCGAAATTGACCAAGCCGCGTTTGATGACCATCGAACCGTTTTCATCGCGGCGCATCAAACGTGCGCTGAACAAATTACCCAGCCTGATATTAATTACATCCTGCCCTTCGGCGACGGTAGCTTCCGACTGAGAGCAAGGCTCGTTACAGACCTTACCCGCAACGGCGCGCTTGGGTTGAATCAAAACGGGAAGTATCGCCACGCGCACTGCCATGGCCTCGTCGGCCCGCTTGGCCAAGGGTATGGGCAAGCTGGAACTGATCCCCTGCAAACTGGAATTGACTATGACCTGTGCGGATTTTTTTACCACGCGGATATCGGCATCCCAGTTTGCACTGCCATGCAAATAATTCAGCAGCGGATGGGGTTGTAATTTACGCAAAATATCGGTGTTAATACGCCCTTTCAGCATGGCATGCACCGCCCCTCCGTCTGCAGTCTGCATATTGATGCTGGCGGGCCCGCCCAGTATTTCTGATGATACGCCGCTCGCGCTCATACCCTTTTCGGTGAACGACAACTCGCCGCGAGTGTTGCGCAGCAACGGCACATCAACGCCAAAATCGATATCGCTATCCAGCACCTTAATCATCCCGGCAACTTCCACTGGCTTGCTGCCCAGCAAGGGAATGCGGGTAAACAAATCCAGATGACTATTACCAGTGGCACTGATGCCATCGGTAAAACCGTCTATATAACCTCGTACCGGACTTTTCTGGATGAATTCCAGAAATGCATTGCTCGCAGCCGTCGCCTCGCCCTTTATTTCCAGCGCCAAATCCTTGCTCATCAGGTCCGGCAAAGTCACCGTGACATTATGCAAGCGTGTGCCCAGCAGGGTAGAAGATGGCGATCTGACTTCCAGCCTGTTGCCTCGTATCGATAATTCACAGGAAATGTTTTCGATGCGCGGCCAATTCTTGTCAAATTCCAGCACCGCATCCTTCGCATGCCCGCCTATTTCCAATAAAGTACCTTTGCTATTACCGCTCAGCGGAAAATCGCTCAAGTTGCCCTTGATGCGCAGATGAAAATCTTCGGTATGTCCGGCCAGCAATGCATTGTTCAGCCAGTCATTGCTGTCCTTGTCCAATGCGATCAGCGGGGTATAACGGGCAGCCCGCCTGATATCGCCCCGTGTCAAATTAACCGCCAGATCCAGGTTTCCCAGCGTATTGGCCTGGGTGCGGTAACTGCCGTGCATGCTGCCCAGTAAATCGACGTTAGCGACAGCGATGTTATCGACATTGACCGATAACTCCCCATTTTTCCGTTGCCAACCCGCTTGGCCGATCACGGTCGTGAAAGACAAAGGCTCACGCATCACGCCGGGGGCATTCACCGTCACGTCATGCGAACTAATAACCAGCCTGCCATTTGTTTCATTACCATCCACATCCACAGTCAAACCGGAAAAACCGGGCATTTTTTCGACTTGATTAGCCGCCAGATTTTCAAAATGCCCTTTAAGTTTGTATTTATCCAGTTTCTCGGCGGTACCCTGCCATTGCGCGTACAGATTGGACATCGTGCCCCTGGGCGCATATGCCTCCAGGCGCGAACGCCAACCGGCTTCGACAGGCAAGAATTTGGCCAAGCTGGCCAAGCTTTCCAATTGCAGCAAATTGGCGCGCAACTCCCCAGTCGCAGGCAGCCCATTTTCTGGCTGGGAATTTACCAATTGTCCGCTTTCGGTGCGCAAATAAAAATCCGTGGGTTGAAATTCGGTGCCATTTTGCAAGCGCAGCGCCAAACTCCGCGTGGAAATTTCAAAACCGCCCATCACTCTTTTCCATGCAGCGCGGCCACGCAATTCGAGTATCACCAATTCAGGCACATCATCGGCAAGTCTGGTGACCACATCGCGCAAATCCAGATCGGTAGTAATCTGTGCCACCTTGCCGTCTTTTACCCCCAACCAACCGCGTAACGCACCGCGCCCGCGGCTGAATTCACTGGGCAAATCCAGCCATTGCCGCCACGCGGTCACATCGGTGTAATCGAGCTGGGTAAATATCTGACCGTACCATGAGCCCAGGTTGTCAAAGCTCTCCCCATGAAATTCGCCGCGCACGTCCAGGGGTGTCGCCAAATCACTGGGTGGGATCGCACGCAAAGCAAAACTGTGCCGGCGGAACAAATTAGCGATGCGTAAATTGACCTGCTGCAACACCAGAGGCGAGGCATTGCGCTGCTCATCGAACCAGACGATCAAGCCATTGCGCACCACCATGTTAGCCTGATGCAATATCCAGTCTGCCAAATCATTAGTGCCCCCTCGCCTGGAAAGCGGCAGGTTGCCTATGAAAATATTCCCTTGCGTATCACGGCGTATCAGCAGCTCCGGCCTGTCGATTTCCAGGCTGGCCAAGCGCAGCTCGGCGGTAAACAAAGACATCCATGAGACGCTGCCGTCTATGCGTTGCAACACCAGCGCGGGCTGCCCCCGCTCATCCAGAAAGCGCACATCGCTAAAATTAAGGTGCGGCAGCAGTCCCTGCCAATCCCCTTGAATTTGACCGATGGTGACCGGGTTGCCTATCGCTGCCGACAATGAGGCCTCTATCTTGCCGTGGTACTGCTCGATATCCGGCAACAGCCAATAGCGTAACGCAATAATGGCAAGCGCCATCAGCACAGCCGCAGTCGACGATACGACTATGATAAGTCGCGTCAACCAGCCAAGACTGCGCCAGATTAACCTGACAGGGTAAGAATTCAACATGAGTATTAGTTATTAGTCGCCAGGCGCAAGTAACTAGCAGTGATTACGGTTTGATTCAACTAGCCACCAACGTCCAACGACTGGCGACTGCTTATAGTTTAACCAACGACTAGCGTCCAACGACCAATCAGAAGACAATGCATATTCTATCTGGAAGCGCCACCTATGAATACCGCAAACTTGCCATCCTTCGACGGTTTACTGCAAAAAACGTTGCAGTGCAGCCGCTATGCCCAACGGATACTTGAAACAGACCAGCCCCTGCTATCCTGGCTGAAATCGGACTATGTTACGCCCTGTGACCGGGCAGAAATACAGGCATTGCTGCAACAATCCGGACTCAATCTGGAAAACGACGCCGAGTTGGCACAAGCCGTGCGCAAGGTGCGCAAACAGGTGATGATCAAGCTGATACTGCGCGACCTCAACGGGCTCGCGGATTTGAGCGAAGTGATGCTGGCCATGACCGCTCTGGCAGAACTGTGTGTGCAACATGCGCAAACCTGTTTGATGCAAACCATGCGGCAGCAATTCGGCAACCCGATCGGCGAATCCAGCGGTGCCATACAGGAATTGCTGGTCGTCGGCATGGGAAAACTGGGCGGTGAAGAACTGAATGTCTCTTCCGACATCGATTTGATTTTTGTCTATCCTGAAGATGGACAAACCGACGGCGCACAAAGCTTGAGCAACCATGAATTCTTCACCCGCCTGGGCCGCCGCCTGATCAACCTGATCAACGAACTCACTGCCGATGGCTATGTGTTCCGCGTGGATATGCGGCTGCGCCCCTATGGCGACAGCGGCGCGCTGGTGAGCAGCTTTGCCGCGCTGGAAGAGTATCTGGTCAGCCAGGGCCGCGAATGGGAGCGTTACGCATGGATCAAGGCACGTGTTATCGCACCGGCAGCACATCCGCAGATCGCCGTATTGATGAAGCTGGTACAGCCATTCGTGTTCCGCAAATACCTGGATTTCGGCGCCATCGATTCGATGCGTAAATTACACGCACAAATCCGCCAGGAGGTGCTGCGCCGCGATCGGCTCAACAATATCAAACTCGGCCCTGGCGGTATACGCGAGATCGAATTTACCGCACAAGTATTCCAGCTGATACGCGGCGGACAGGACGCCAGGCTGAGATTGCTCCCGACCCGGCGCATCTTGCCGGTGCTGGCCGCGAATGGACTGCTAAACACCCAGGTCGCTGCCGACCTGGATGTTGCCTACCTGTTCCTGCGCAATCTGGAGCACCGCTTGCAATACCTGGATGATCAGCAAACCCAGGAACTGCCCGAAAAAGATGAAGACCGGCGGATCATCGCCGTCGCGATGGGCTACGCAGATTACAGCGCGCTGCTGGTGGAGCTGGATCGCCACCGCAAGCTGGTCAGCCTGCAATTCGAACAGATTTTTGGCACGCAGGATGAGGGTCCCATCGATGCGCAACTGTGGCGCGATGAGATCACCCAGGATGAATTGGGCTCCCGCCTGGAAAAGCTCGGTTACCATACCGCCACTGACAGCGCACAACGATTGATGCAACTGCGTGACAGCAGCCGTTACCGGCAATTGCCGGAGCTGAGCAAACAGCGGCTGGACAAACTGATTCCGCAGTTCATCGCGCTGAGCGCGCAACACGATGATCCCGATGCGACCCTGTCCCGATTGCTGACCCTGCTGGAAAGCATCAGCCGCCGTGCCGCCTATCTCGCCTTTCTGGCCGAATATCCGCAAGCCCTGCAGCGCTTGACCGCGCTGGTCGCAGCCAGCAGTTGGGCCAGCAATTACCTGACTCTGCACCCGGCGTTGCTCGATGAATTGCTGGATGCCCGCGAAATGTATCAAGCGCCGCAGTGGCAGCAAGTCGACAGCAACCTGCAAGCGCGCATCGAAGAATCCGCTGAAGATCCCGAGCGGCAGCTGGATATCTTGCACCATGTGCAACAGGAACAAACCTTTCAACTGCTGGCCATGGATCTGCAAGGCTTGCTGCCGCTGGAAAAGCTCAGTGATCACTTGAGCGATCTGGCTAACCTGCTGTTGCGCCAGGTACTGAGACTGAGTTGGGCAACCTCGCGCAAACGCCATTGCGACGAACCCAAGTTTGCAATCATCGCCTATGGCAAACTGGGCGGCAGAGAGCTGGGCTATGCCTCCGACCTGGATCTGATCTTCCTGTATGACGACGATCATCCCGATGCGCAGGAAAACTATGCGCGCCTGGCGCAACGCATCAACACGATGTTGAGCAGTTACACCTCATCGGGACGTTTATACGAGACCGACCTGCGCCTGCGTCCAAATGGCGCGAGCGGCTTGCTGGTCAGTTCGATTGCAGCGTTTGCCGAGTACCAGTTAAAAGATGCATGGGTCTGGGAACATCAGGCGCTAACCCGAGCCCGTTTCAGCGCGGGCGATGCCAAAGTCGGGGCGGAGTTTGAAGAAATCCGCCGACAAGTGCTGTGTCAAAAACGCGATCTCGCGACGCTGCGCAGGGAAATTCTGGAGATGCGCAAGAAGATGCACGACGGCCACCCCAATCACAGCGAGCTGTTCGACATCAAGCACGACAGCGGCGGCATGGTGGATATCGAATTCATCGTGCAATATCTGGTGCTGGCCCATGCCCACCGATACCCGCAACTGACCGCCAACAGCGGCAACCTGGCCTTGCTCAGACTCGCTGGCGAACTCGACCTGATCGAACCCGAACTCGCCGAACAGACCCGCACGCTCTACCGCACCTTGCGCAAAACGCAGCACCGCATGCGCCTCAACAACCTGACTCCGTGCCGGATACCAGCGGGAGAAATCGACATCAAATCCGGCCTGCAGTTGTGGTCAACCTTATTCGGAGAAACCGCGTAACGGCGAGTTGCTGTTAAAAAGTTTGGCTCTCGAACATGAACAATTCATAGCAAACTTATTATTATCTTGAGTTCGTTCGTTGCCAAAGTCAAAGCCCGCCATCTTGCGATGACGGGCTTTATGTTTGCAACAATCAGATTGCTCGGCGATTACCAGCCGTAAGAAACCCCGAACGAATCTTCTGACATGCTGAGGTTTGCATTGCCGCCACCAAATCCGGTAGGGATGGATCCTGCACCATTGACGGTCTTCTTGAAAGCGTGAATATAGGCTACCGATACCTCAGACTTATCTGCCAGCTTCCAGGTTCCTCCTAGCGACAAGTGATCTTGCACTATACCCGGAGCTAATACATTAAAAAACGTCTGGCTGTCCGGTATCGGCTGATCGCAATGATTCAGGCCAGCACGTACCGTAAACGTCGAGTTATACGCATGACTGACACCAAGTTTGAGGGCCGTGATGTTCTGCCAGCCGAAGCCAGCCCCATTATCGGCGCCCAATTGCGTCGGAAGAACCAAAGAATTGCCAACGGAAGGAACATCCGCATAATTGGTGCGCTGGATATCGAACGCAACCGTGGTTTCCGGCGTAGCTTTGACCGCAATGCCCACACCATAATTGGAGGGAACATCGAAACTGCCCTGACCAGCAAACAATCCGCTGTATTTGCTGAACTGGCCCATCTTGGTCTTGCTCTGATAAGTTGCGCCCAGGGTCACGGTGGGAGTGACCTCTCCGGTCCAGCCTAACCTGAAGCCGTAGCCTGTGGCTGTATCCGTTCCGTTATTAGTGACAGAGCCGGGAGCGGTGCTGGTAGCATTAGTAGCCGTATCAAACGGCTGCAAGCCGGTAGCACTGAACATCTGGTAGGCCAGATTCAGCGATACACCGACCGCATTGGTCGGGTTGAGCTTCATCGACCAAGTAGGCACGATGAACAACTGTGACAGGTTGATGCCGAGGTTGCCGCTGCCGCCAAGGGGGGCTATCGGGTTGGTGTTGTACTGGGTATTCATGCCGCCGTTGCCAAAGACTGACACGCCAACCGAAGTATCCGCGTTGATCATCTTGTTATAGCCAAATGAAGGAATGAAGAAGTTGCTCCGACCATTACCATCATAAGTGCCATCCATTGACGCAGTGCAAGTAGGATTCAAACAATTCCCTTTGACTTCAGTACTGCGATTGGGTTTGAACCAGGTCAAGCCAATATCGATATGGTTACCCACCATCACCATTCCGGCCGGGTTGTTGGCAGCCGCAATGGAGTCCAGCGGCAGTGCAATACTCGCTCCACCCATGGCTTCGTTTTTGACTCCATAACCAATCGGCAAGTAACCGTTGGTAGCATGCGCCAGCGGTGATGCCATCACGCCGGCGGCGATCAAAGAAACAGCGACTTTACTTATTTTCATGAAGCATTCCCCCTAGTTAATTATAATTAAGAAACTTACCATGCTACCATATCACTATATCAATACTCTCTCAGCTTAAACGAACAAACAGACGTCGGTCTCTCCCGCAAATCCCATGAACATCGCCGCACCACCCCACTCGACGCCATCGATAAAATCGCTCTTTTCGAACTCGAACAGATCAACGGTCATCTGGCAGGCTATGAACTTCACCTCGGCCTCAAGGCACAGGTCGCGCAACTCTTCCAGAGATGCCACGCCCTTGCTCTTCATTTTTTGTTTCATCATCATCGTTGCCATGGATTCCATGCCGGGCAGCATCTGCACCATCACCGGCATCGGGATTGGCATCGGCATCGCGGGATTGCCCAGCGGGCTGATCTTTACGTCGGACAAATCCTTGCGCAGCAATTGCAAGCCGTAAAAGGTGAAGAATACCTGCACTTCATAACCCAGCGCGGCGGCGGTGGAAGCGAGGATGAACGGCGGGTACGCCATATCCAACGTGCCCTTGGAGGCGATAATCGCCATTTTTTTGGTAGTCATTTTTGTCCCTTAAGAAGTTATCGTGTAGGTTGTTAACCGGTAGCTTATTTTTTCTTCATGAAAAAAATATATTTGCCACTCTCTTCCGATTGGGACAACAGTGAGTTTCCGGTCTGGTCAGCAAAAGCCTGCATATCCTTCACCGATCCGCAATCCGTGGCGATCATCTTGAGCACCTGCCCGGAAGCCATGTCGGCGAGCGCTTTTTTGGTCTTCAAGATGGGTAACGGGCAAGATAAGCCGCTGGCATCAAATTCTTTATCGAAATTCATCATTCATCTCCTGCAAATTATTAAAACACCGTCAACGTGCCGTCCGGCATCCCACGAAAACACTGCTACGGAGCGCATTATAGGGATAAGCTGCTTATCATAGTCCATACCTACTAAGGGTATATGGAATAACCCGTTAGGGTTATTTGCCAGGCTACTCATATATCACTCCCATTCCAGCTCCGGAAAAACGCGACCGATATTACGCCTGTTGACGATGTCGAACAAGACCCACCTCCCCTGTTCCGATTGGGTGGACTCCCCTATTGCCTGCTCCATGGATTTGCCCTGCTTAATGGCGGCACGCACATCTTCGAGCAGCGTAGCCAGATAGCGGCTCTCGTCATCCAGCGCGCTGCGCCAATCCGCGACCACCGGGCCATGGCCGGGAACCGCCCGCTGCGCAGGAATGCTACGCAGTTGCGGAATGACCGTCAGCCATCCCTTCAGATCGCCGTCTATCGAAGGGGTACGCTCGACAAACAACAAGTCCCCCGTCCATAACGTCGCCGTGGCGCTATCGAATACTGTCAAGTCGTTGTTCGTGTGCGCCGCAGCATGCGCGGTCAGCTGCAGGCTGCGACCGCCCAAATCTATGGTTTGAGAGCCATGCACCGCCAGCGTCGGCGGTATCAGCTCGCTGCCAGCCGCGTCCGCGCCCACCCAGTTTATTTGATTGCGCAAATATGCATCCCGGCGCTGCATCATTGCAGACGCCAGTTTTTCGTGGCCGACGAACACCGGATGGTCATCCTTGAAAGCCGCATTGCCGAACACGTGGTCAGGATGTACATGGGTGTTGATCACATAGCGTATCGGCAGTTGCGTTATGTTGCGTATCGCCTCGCGCAACTGCGCCCCGATCCTGGGAGAGCCTCCGCTATCGATCACCGCTACACCTTTATTGCCGACGATGAAACCGATATTGCAGATATCCCCGCCATAGTCGGCATCGATGTCCCTGTGCACGCCGTGATGGACATAAATTCCGGGTGCTATCTGTTCTACCGGCAGCGGTTCGGCAACTGCAAAGACCGGGACCCACAGCATCAATAACATCAGGAGTTTTTTCAACATCACAATCCTTTTGGCAAATGTTTGGTCTATCATCTTGATGCGTGAGAAGCAGCAACCAACCTTGGTTAGCCGTCGTCGGGATTTAATCCCGCATCGGATAATCTCCGGAATAATTACAACCTAACATTTCTGAGGAGGAAACACCAAATGAAACGCATCGTTCAATTCCGCTTTCTCGCTACCTTATTCGCCTTCTTGCTGCCTTTGACCTCACAAGAGGTTGCGGCAGCCGAGCCCCCTGTGGCACGCGAGAAGGTGATTTTTCAGGTGAGCGACGCGATACCCGGCAAATGGAATCTGACACTCAACAATGCCAGGAATGTGCAGGATGCGATAGGCAAGGACAAAGTGGATGTCGAAATCGTCGCCTACGGCCCCGGCATCGACATGCTCAAACTTGAATCAGAAGTGGCCAACCGGATAGACAAGGCGCTATCCGATGGCGTCAAAATTGTGGCTTGCGAAAACACCATGCGCAACATGAAGCTGACCCAGGCCGATATGTTGCCCGCTATCGGCTATGTTCCAGGCGGCGTGGTCGAATTGATGCGCAAGCAGAAAGAAGGCTGGGCCTATATCCGTCCCTAAGCCAGTTAAAGATCGCCGCTGGCGGCCGCCAGCATGATGTCCTTCATCGCACTTATGATGCGCTCGGCATTCTTGCGCGTATCGTCCGGCAACGCGGCGATTATTTCCGCGCTCATCATCATCGAGATGATCCAGCGCCTGCCCTGCTCGTCTTCCACCATCGCGATGCGGCAGGGCATGAAGGAAATCATCAGCGGATTCGCGGCGATCATCTTCTGCGCCGTCAGGCCATCGCAGAAATTGAAAATCTCCATGCGCCTGGCCGGCTTGCCGGTCAGCGCCTCGACTTCCTTATACAGCTTGTTGCCCCCGACAAACTTCAGATTGTGCTGGTTGGCGCGCAGCTTGAGCGACTCCACCGCATCGTCGAAACTCACCGCCGATTGAATCTCGATCCGTGCGACCTGCACCTTGACATCCGTATAGGAAAGCGCGGGGGCTGCATCGCCCGCGATTGCGCTGTGGGCATAAAATAAAACCAACACGGCCAGTATGTAACGCATATCTATCCTTTCGTTTATGCCATGCCGGGATTGCCGGCGACACCCTTGAGCGCAGGCACATTGGGTTTGGCTACCTTGACCACTTTTTCATGGCGCAGGTAGCGCGCCACCAGGTCCCAGATCGGCTCGCCGCCTTTGTCGCGGGCCGCTTCCGAGACCGGCGCCCAGCCCGCCACCTTATAGATCTTGCCCGGATCGACCGGCTTTCCCGCAAGCCGCATGTCCTGGATGCGGCCGCCCATCGCGGCACCCGGCTCGCAGGTGTATTCCAGCCCGCCCACCCGCACCATGTCGCCGCCCTGCTGGTAATAGGGATCGGGGTTGAACAGGTTGTCGCAGACGTCTTCCAGTATCGTCTTGATCTGCGCGCCGCTCATCTCGTTAACCGTGGTCATCGGATAGGTGATCGCGGTCTGGTTGAGCAGGTCTTCCATGGTGATCGTATCCCCGGGTAAGAGCGTCGTGCCCCAGCGGAAGCCGGGCGAAAACGCGATGGGCGCATCCTTCTCGCGCATCAGCGCATCGAGTATCAATTGGTCGAAGCTGCCGTTGAAATTGCCGCGCCGGTATAGCAGCGCATCGGTGGTCGCCAGTTTTTCGGAGAGCTTCGCTTCATAAGGTGCGCGATGTTTCTTGATGACGGCAGCCATGCCTGCATCTGCCGTCAGCAGGTTGGCAAACACCGGCAGCAGCTTGTAGCGGAAGCCGGACATCTTCCCCGCCTTGACGTCGAAGTCCAGCACGCCCAGAAATTTCCCGTTGGAACCGGCATTGGTGACCAGCGTCGCGCCGCCGGGATTATTGACCGAGATAGGTTCCGGGATGCCGTCGTGGGTGTGGCCGCCCAGGATCGCATCCAGTCCGCGCACGCGGGATGCCAGCTTGATATCCACGTCCATGCCGTTGTGCGACAACAGCACCACGATCTGCGCGCCCTTGCCGCGCGCCTCGTCGATGTTGGCTTGCAGACTTTCTTCCTGTATGCCGAACGACCAGTCCGGCATGAAATAGCGCGGATGGGCGATCGGGCTATAGGGGAATGCCTGGCCTATGATGGCCACAGGAACATGGTTGATCTCGCGGATCACATAGGGCTTGAACACCGGGTCGCCGAAATCCGCTGTCTTGACGTTCTGCGCGACGACCTCGATCCTGCCCTTCATCGCGCCTTCTTCGGCCTGTTTGACCCGCTCCGCGCCATAGGTGCATTCCCAGTGCAGCGTCATGATATCCACGCCCAGCGCCATGCAAGCCTCTATCATGTCCTGACCCTGTGTCCACAGCGCGGTGCCCGATCCCTGCCAGGTATCGCCGCCATCCAGCAACAACGATCCGGGACGCGATGCGCGTATCTGCTTGACCAGGGTTGCCAGATGGGCGAAGCCGCCGACCTTGCCGTAGATGCGCGCGGCCTCGGCAAAGTCCAGGCTGGTATATGCATGAGCCTGCGGGCTGCCACCAGAAATAGCGAAACGCTTGAGAAATGCGTCATCGACCAGATGCGGCGGATTGCCCCTCATCCCGGCTATGCCCAGATTGGTATGCGGTTCGCGGTAGTAGATCGGGTTCAGTTGCGCGTGGCAATCGGTGATGTGCAGCAAGCTGACGTTGCCGTAACGCGGCAACTCGTACAACTGCGCGGCGCTTTCTGCGGCTCGCACCTCATTGTCGTGCAGAGCAAAGCCGCCTGCCGAGGCGATCGCCAGCAACTGGAGGAATTCGCGGCGGTTCATGCCCATACTGCTTATTCCAGTTCCATTTCGCAGGTCAAACAAGGCGGCGACAAGCGAACGACGCAGACAGTGCAAGTAGCACGGCAAGGAGTGAGCGAGGAAGCCAACACAGTTTCACCAATGAAATGGAGCTGGAATTATTTGTTGACGATGGATTCAGTATCCAGCAACAGCGCCACCAGGTCTTTGATCTGCGCCTCGCTCAAGATGCCCATATGGCCGAAGCGCGGCATGTTGGCGCACAGGTTGTAGGCCTTGGCATTGTAGATGCGGCCATAGACATAGCGCTGCATCGCTTCGGTATTGCCGCGCGTCTTGCCGAAATGCAGCAGGCTGGGGCCTATCGTGCCATAGGCGATTTCCTTGGCCGAAAGCTGGTGGCAGTTATAGCAATTGCCGCCTGCGGGCGCATCGGGCTTGTCGCTCCAGGTCATGCCTGCCCCGCTCTGCGCCAGCTTCTCGCCGGCTTTCCAGTCGCCGAGGTATTTTCCGTCGGCAGGCCACTTGATCGCTTTCTCCTGTTCGGCCTGCAAGCGTTCGGCCTCCTTGGCGGGAGGATTATCCAGATACTTGGTGCACATCGCCTGCAGCTCATCCTGGTTGACTCGCTCGACCTTGGCGATGCCCTTGTCGCGGAAGTCGCGTTTGATGATTGCGACCGCATCGGCATCCAGCTCTGCGGCGGTCTTATCGGCGGCCAGTGCCGGAACAGCCATCAGGCCCGCAACTGTCATCACTGCTATTGGCAGGAAAATTTTCATATCAATCCTCATCGCAAATTGAGTATCCACATTCATCATCAACGCTTCAGGCCCGGCCCGTCGTAAACCGCATCGTTGGCGTTGACCGCCATGAACATCGTCAGGTTTATCGTCAATTCGGAAGCATATTTGGGCT
The DNA here is from genome assembly GCA_016195965.1 of Nitrosomonadales bacterium. Lineage (GTDB taxonomy): Bacteria > Pseudomonadota > Gammaproteobacteria > Burkholderiales > Gallionellaceae > Gallionella. Next base: position 25,309 of record JACPYR010000055.1, read on the forward strand.
CGGGGAAACGCTGCTGGCGCAAACAATCGTTCAGGCGCCACTGGAAGGAACGGAACATCCCCTGGGATACGCGGTAAGCGGGCCAAGTCGTGTAAGCCGCCTGCGCATCCTTTTTATTGTTGAAGTTGGGCAGGTCCTGCATGCGGATGCGCTGCTTGTCCTTGCCATGGCAGGTCGAACAGGCAAAATCATAGGGGCCCGCGCGATAGGAAAAAATGCGCTTGCCGATCTCAAAGGCTTCTTTTTCCTTGGGGTGCTTGAGCGAGACATTCATCTTCACTCCTTTGGACTGTCCCACCACATAAGCCACCAGAGACTCGATCTCCGGTTTGTAGTTGTCTCCGCCGAAAGGCTTGGCCGTGATGTCTTTTTCCGCCGTTCCCTGCAAGGTCGTCATGCAGGTGACCAGTCTCGATTCGAGGTCCTGCACCCGCTGGGTGTCGGCAAAATAGCGCGGCAACTCGGCGTAAGCGCCCTTGACCACACCCGCTCCCTTGCCGAGGTCGCATTTCTCCAGACTGACTTTATTGGGCCCACCGGGTTTCTTCCACAGCTCCTCGCCGCGCATTTCGTCGAACTCGGCCGGATTGCCATCGCTGATCATTTCACGGTATTTCGCAATCTCGTCCGAGGCGCTGCCCTCGGCCATTGCCGCCGAAGCGTATGCCGCAAACGCAAAAACAAAGATCGCATTCTTCAAGATGCTGGTGTTCATCTGTCCCCTCCGCATGAAAGGCCGGGACTTCCCGGCCCGAATGATTCGTTAACTGATCTCGGCTTCGTCGGTGCGTGTATCACCCTTGTTGTCCACCCAACTGACCGATATTTTTTCACCGGGCGCGCCACCCTTGAAACGAAACACCAAGTAAGGATTCTTGGAAACGGCCGTACCGAATTGTCCTTCCAGCACGGTCTTGCCATTGTGCTGTGCCTTCACCTTCGTGATGTGCCAGGCAGGCACCAGATTGCCGTCGGCATCCTTGCGCAAGCCTGTCTCCATCTCGTGCTGCATCAAAACTTTGACTTCGGTGACGCCCTCTTTGATGGAGGCGCGTATCTTCATTGGATTGCCCATGATTATTCCATCCCTAGATCGTTATAACAGTTCAATCAACCGCCGCAACCCCCTGCGGTCACCTTGACTTCTTTTGCGACACGATAAAACTTCCCGTCCGCCTTCACCAGCGCGATGACCAATGAAGTCTCCTTCATCTTGACGCGGGTCGTCACAAAGCTTTCGGTACCGTCGGGAAAGACGAAATTGGCGGCAAGCACGTTGGGATTTTTTTCGACCAGAATGTGGATTTGTTCGGTCTTGGCCAGGGTGGTGGCTACAGTGACAGGTA
>JACPYR010000063.1 GCA_016195965.1 Nitrosomonadales bacterium
CGGCAAGGCTCACCGCTGAATGCTCGTCGGTTTGGCCCTTGCAAAAAACTCACTTGGGGGCAAAAACATCTCGCAACATCTCAGTCGCCTGATGCCATGAATCCTTGTCCGCCACCGCATCGTATCCCAGCGGGAGATCGAATTTCTTGCCCAGCGCATCCGAGTCCGGATTGGTAAAGCCATTTTTGACACCGGGATAAACGACCAACTGGTAATTGGCTTGCGCCTTGGCCATTTCTGCCTTGAAGCCCCAAATACTGCCGGGATCTATCGCCGGATCATTCTCGCCTACGAATGAAATAACGCGTCCCCATATTCCCCTGCGCCGGGCCGGATAATCGGTGACCAAGCCACCGTGAAAATTTGCCACCCCCACCAAACGCACGCCTAGCCGCGCCATGTTCAACACTACGCTGCCACCGAAACCATAGCCGAACGCCGCCACTTTATCGGGATCGACAGTTTCCTGTTCACTCAAAAATTTCATAGTCGCCTTGAACCGCACTAACTGCAACGGGACATTCCGGTTCAAATCCGAAGCGAGTTTGACCGCCTCGGCAGGAATGTTAGCCACCTTGCCATTACCATACATATCCACTGCCAACGCGGTATAACCCAGCTCGGCCAGCATGCGTGCCCGCTTGCGGGAATATTCATTGTTTCCCCACCATTCATGTACCACGATCACCGCAGGGCGCTTACCTTTGATCGCGTCATCATAGGCCAGATAACCGACCAGCGTGGTGCCCTCCGCTTCATAGCTCACTTCTTTGCCTTGCACCGCAGCTTGTCCCACACCGCAAAAACACATGAGCGAAAACGCCAACAACAATTTCTTCATACTTCCTCCTCCGTAAAAACTATACAACATCCCATCGCCGACTCTCAAGTTCCAACCGCCTGCACCGCTTGCTTCACATAAAAAATTTTCATGCTTTCGCTGCGTACTCTTTCAAGCAATTGTTCAGCTTGCGCATCCTCCAGGACAAACTCGATTTTCACCGCCAGTTCACCGGCCAGCTCAAAAAAAGTTTCTTCATGCATTTTGCCATGCTGGCCGAATCCTGCGATAGCACGGAATGCCGAACCACCGTGCACACCCAGCGCCCTGGCTTCTTCCAGCAGCCATTCATACACAGGCATACCTGCATGGCGCTGTTTTTCACTGACGTAGAACGAAAGCAGATTCATGATTTCCCCCTATCCAACTTTCCCCCGCAAGCGGGAGAAAGAGCAAACGTATCGCGATGCGGCACTCTTGCTAATTGTGCAACCATTTAAAAGTCTGTATCCCCAGCACCGTCATCAACAACGAGCCGCCCAGATGGGCGGCGATAATCGCCGACCCCCACACATATTGGCCGCGCAGCAACAGCGTGACGGTCTCGGCGGAGAAAGTTGAGAAGGTGGTCAGCCCACCGAGAAAACCGGTGATGATGAACAAGCGCCATTCCGCCGACACCGCCGGATACTGCGCAAAGAAAGCGACCGCAAGACCGATCAGATACCCGCCTATCAGGTTGGCTGCCAGCGTGCCGAACGGCAACTCAGGCAGCGCCGGATTGAGCCACAACCCCAATCCCCAGCGCAGCCAGGCTCCCAGCGCAGCCCCGAGCCCGATCGCAAAAAATGAATAAATCAACATACATCCATTCTACCCGACCACGCGCATGTAACCACCCGGGACTTTCACCTCCATGTCCGAAGGCTCACTTTGCGGCGAACACTTCGCGCAGGAACACTTTGGCCTGCTCCCATGAATCCTTGTCCGCCGCTGCGTTGTAGGCAATCGGCAATTTGAATTTCTTGCCCAATTCGTCGGCGTCAGGATTGCTGAAGGCATGTTTTGCGCCGGGATAAATGACCACCCGGTAATCGGCTCCGGCATTAGTCATTTCCTGTTTAAAAGCGGAAATTTTGTCGGCCCCTATCATCGGATCGGCATCGCCGCTGAACGAAATGATGCGCGCCCTGACTTTTCCAGGCTGCGCCGGACTATCGGTTGCCAGCGAGCCATGGAAGCTCGCCACGCCCTTCAAGTCCTCACCCAGCCTGGCCATGTTCAGCGCCACGCCGCCGCCGAAACAATAGCCGAATGCCGCCATTTGATTGGCGTCCACGGTTTCATGGTTGCGCAACAACTGCATCCCTGCCTCAAAGCGCGCCTTGGCTTGCGGCATGTTCTTGCTCACCTCGCTTGCAAACTTGCCCGCCTCATTGGGATGATCCAGCACCTTGCCATCGCCATACATGTCGACCGCCAGAGCGGTATAGCCCAATTCCGCCAGCATCCGCGCCCGCTTGCGCGCGTACTCGTTTTGCCCCCACCACTCATGCAACACCAATACCGCCGGTCGTTTTCCCTTGATGGCATCGTCATAAGCGAGATAGCCTTTAAGCGTCGTACCATTCGCCTGATAGCTTACATCCTTGCCCTGTACCGCAGCCTGCGCAGTCATACTGCAAACACAACAGAGCGACAACATCCACAATAAAATTCTCATGATTCCTCCTCAAAAAAAACGATCTCCCTGCCTTGGCCGCAAAAACCGCAAAACCCGTAGCGTCTATTCGACCACGCGCACCAGCGCGAAGCCGCCGCCCGGCGTGCGGAAGTTGGTAGTCTGCCCCTGGTACAAACGCGCGGCGACCAATTGTATCTGAGCGCCATAAGCATAGCAGCGCACATCGCACTTCAGCGATTGCTTGTCCCCTGCCGCATCACAGATCTCTCGCTCGCCCGGTGCAGCCAATCTTTGCGCGACATAGTCCGATTTCATGATCTCGCCGAACACGCGCCTGGTCAGCTTCTCGCCGCGATATGCCCCTTTGCTGCCGTAGCCGCTGTTCGGCTTGAAGAACCATTGTTTGCGCTCAGCCCACAACGATTCTTCCATATTCTCTTGCACTATGATGGTATGCGGCACGCCGGCCTGCAATACGGCGATATCCGCTGCATTTGCACCCAGCTTACGCAAACCTTCCACGTCGCTCAGACGCGCCAGATTGCGCTTGTCGGCATAACGGGCATAGTGAGCCGGCGCTGGCGTCAATACCACATTCTTGTCCAGATGCGCCCGGCGCAGGGCCGGATGCTGCTGCAACGTAAAATCGGTCAGGCGGTTATAGACCAGATCGATTTTTGTTCCATCCAGATACAGCCCATCCTGGCGCGCCAGCAATGCAGCGGGGTCGGCGATGTAAGCCGTAATCCCCGCGCGCCCAAACATCGCCCGCGCCAGCAAAAATTCAGGGTAGAGGTATTGACCCTCCGGCTGGTCATCCACGATGCACACCGTGTTGAGCGGCACATCGCCGCGCTCCAGTCGCCATTCGTTGCGAAACATCCCGAGAAAAACATCTTCAAGATTATCGAGTGCAACAGTCTTGCCGGGAAAATCCGCAACGCGCTGGCTGCCGATCAGCAGCGCATTCAGGAAAGCCCCGCCCGCATTGGTGTTGATCTCGATCAAGTGCGCGCCTTGCACATTGAGATGAAAGTCGTAGCCGTAGAACACACCTTGAGCAGGAATTTCTGTGCTGTCATCTATCCACCCCGGCAACTTGACCACTCGTTCCACCGCCTCAATCACCGTTTGCATCTGGGCCAGCTGCGCCTCGGTGACATACAGCGGCACATCGGCAAACAAATGGGCATGGGCTGCGCTCAGCGCCTGCTGAAATGCCGTGCCTTGCACGCGGATCGCCGCATCAAGCGCCGCGTGATCCAGGCCTCCAGATTGCGCATCCGCATTCAGGCGTACGACATCACCCACCCAGCAAATCCTTCTTCAAACCGTCCTGAACCGGCTTATCGCCCAGCCATATCCTGAGCAAGGCGCGGTAAAAGTCGCCCCCCGCTATCGTACCCAGCGCTTTATCGTTCAGACTGATCTTCGTGCCGTAAGCGGGCAAATAATCCAGCGTGATGATGTCACCCGTTTTGACTTCTTTCACCATCTCGAATATCTGCGTCATCTGACTGAGTTGCTCTTCCATCAACCGCAATTCGGCTGGCGTGTGGTTCATCTCGATCGCCTCACTGAAGGCTTCCAGCAATTTTTTCCCGTTCAATTCGCGCAGCATATGCAGCGCTACACGACGCTCGTGTTCATCCAGAATGATCGTATGCGCCACAGTCTGTTTCTGCGGCAAATACAACGCGGCGATATAAACATGTACCTTGAAAACAAATTTGGTGCGCAAACCCGCGCCGTTCAAATGCAACATCACATTGCCAACCTGGGCGGTCTCAGGCAGTTTGACGCCTACCACCTCCAGCGCATTCGCGTTCCAGCTCAACAACAAACAACATACCAGGCACAATAATTTCTTCATCGCATTTCATTTCAAATAACTCAGGCACATCACCCAAAATTTATAACGCCTCAAATACTCCAGCCGCTCCCATCCCGGTGCCTATACACATCGTCACCATGCCGTATTTTAACTTACGCCTGCGCAGGCCGTGCAGCAGCGTCGCGGTGCGGATCGCACCGGTCGCGCCGAGCGGATGACCGAGTGCTATCGCGCCGCCCAAGGGATTGACTATTGCGGGGTTCAGCCCCACATCGCCGATCACCGCCAGCGACTGCGCGGCGAACGCCTCGTTAAGTTCTATCCAGCCCATGTCGTCGAGCTTCAGGCCAACCTGTTTCAGCACGCGCGGGATCGCTTCCTTGGGGCCTATACCCATGATCTCCGGCGGAACCCCCGCCACCGTATAGCCCAGAAATTTCCCGATCGGCGTGAGGTTGTAGCGCTTCAACGCCGCCTCGGAACACAGCAACACCGCCGCCGCGCCATCCGACATCTGCGAGCTGTTGCCTGCCGTAACCGAACCCTTTTGTGCGAACACGGTCTTCAATTTCGCCAGCGCGTCCAGCGTGGTATCCGCGCGAGGCCCCTCATCCTGCGCCACGTCGCGGACCTTGATCTTCACCTCGCGCGAGTCCATGTCCGGCACATGCTCGGCAATGCGATAGGGCGTGATCTCGCCGTTGAATTCACCCGCATTGATCGCCGCGATCGCGCGCTGGTGGCTCTGCAACGCGAACGCGTCCTGCGCTTCACGGCTTACCTTCCACTGCTCCGCAACCTTCTCCGCAGTCAGCCCCATGCCGTAGGCGATGCCGTAATGCTCGTCCTCGAACACCGCAGGGTTGAACGCGATCTTGTTGCCCATCATCGGCACCATGCTCATGCTCTCCATGCCCGCCGCAACCATCACGTCGGCCTCGCCCAGTCGGATGCGGTCGGCGGCAAGCGCCACCGCCTGCAAGCCGGAAGAACAGAAGCGGTTGATGGTCAATCCCGGCACGATATTCGGCAACCCGGCCAGCAACACCGCGATGCGCGCCACGTTCACCCCCTGCTCAGCCTCCGGCATCGCGCAACCGACGATCACATCGGCTATCGAAGCCGGATCGAGCGTCGGCGCCTGCGCCAGCACGCTCTGCAACGCATGCACCAGCAGATCGTCGGGACGGGTGTTGCGGAACATGCCGCGCGGCGCCTTGCCGACCGGCGTGCGGGTTGCTGCGACGATGTAGGCTTCCTGTATTTGTTTGCTCATATTCAATTCTCCTTCACGAAACCGCAGCTTTCATCCGTTCGTGGTGAGCTAGCCGAACCATGAACGGATGAAACAATATTTTCAAACTCACCCTCCGACATAACCAGCGACTTGGCTGCCGTATTTTGACAGCTTAGTCGAATGGTTACTCGTTCCATCAAGCTCAAGGCGAACGGACTAACGTAGTTCGTCGTAGGGCTCAATAAACCAAGTGCATTGCACCGGATGATTGTATTCGTCGCAATAAGATTGAGCCTTACGCGAGCTATCTCTTCAAAACCAATTGCGAAATTGACTCCTTTTCACTCGGCAACATTGTGCGCAATGTTTCCGCCCATGCTTGTATCGGGAGATCAATTAATTCCTGCCTAATTATGGCCTTGACCGTCTCAGACCATTCTGGGATTGGTTTTTTAGAGATATCGGTGGATACCTCTTTCATTGGCCGTATGCTCTTATTATTTGTGCCGGATAGTGAAAGATGTGTGAAATAATTCACGGCTCCGGCTATCACGTTCGTAGGCTCTGCGCTCTTATCCTTTGCACCGAATTCCGCAGGCAAGAGGAGAGAACGCACGACTAACGCCTTGCCGCTTACACAGTCAATTAGTGCAACTTCCGCCGAGAGATAGATTACCGAAATATCGCGATATGCATATGTTGCTAAAGCTTCGAGACGCTGATTGGTGCCACCAAAAACATCTAAAGACTTTCTCTTCGCTACGACGAAAAGCGCGTCGAGTGAATTTTCCCGGCAGTAGGTTTTAGCAGCAACCTCAATTTTGCTCCAGTTTGGCCCCCAATAGGCTGGCGCATCCCATGGACCGTTTAGGTCGTTAACTTGTTTGAATACTGCTAATGAGTGTTGATCAGGCACGTACGTAGCCCCGAATACAGCCTGCACCGCAGATGCAAGCTGAGTTGCATACAACTTATCAATATCCCATTGAGATATATCCATCTCTTCGAATTCGTTTCCAAAAGCTGTATATCCCACGTACTCCCTTGAAACTGTATCTGCAACCATTGATACCGTGCTAAAACGCTTTATACGTGTGAGCACGTCCGCATCAATAGTCGGCGGCAATGTCGCACAACCGACAAGTACCAATGAACACAGCACTGCAAAGAAACAGGCCATATTTTTCATAAAAATGATCCCTCAAAGTGAGTAATATAAGGTTTCTAGACACATAACAGGTTAACAATTACTTAGACTGATCTAAGATCAGTACTATTAGAAATTAGGGCGACCATTTTGGCCTTGATCCTCAATGGTGTCCCGTTCTTCAATATATATTCCACGCGATCCTGTGTCTTCTGCTTCGCCAAGTGAAGTATGAAGTGATGGCACTCCAAATCGCCGCCATTCATACCATCATTGCGCCAAATACTCTTGCATGGAAAACGCGATGCCCGACACGGCATCCCTGAGTTTGCGGTCTTCCGTAATCAGCGGGGCGTCCAGGCTTTGCGCCAGTGCGACGTACTGCGCGTCGTAGCCGGTGATCGCATATTTTGCCGCCACGGCAAGTGCCGCATCCATTTTTACTTCGCACTGCGCAACTTTGATGAAGCGCTCCGCATGTTCCAGCAATTTTTTGCATTGCGCGAGTTTCAAAATGTCGCGCCGCTGGTAGGTCGCCAGCACGTTCAGGATTTCATGCAGGCATAACCCGGTAGTGCGCCAATCCATGTCTTTCTCCCGCAGCTTCTGGACCGGCGGCGTGTAATCGCTTTCGATCAGGGAGTAGATCAGGATATTGGCGTCAACGACAATCATTTTGGCAGGGTAGCTTTTCCGGAATCTCGCTCTTCGCGGATGACGGCGACAACATTACTTGCAGTCACCGGCTTTGCAGGCTTGAGCGGCTTGGGCAGCAGCCCGGCAGCATTCCTCGTCTCGGCAGACAGCGCCTGCTCCAGCAGCGCCAAGGCCTGCCGTGTCATGGAACGATGGTGGCGCGCGGCTTCTTCCTTGAGCTTGCGGTGCAACTCGGGAGGGAAATCTTTAATCAGCAATCCAGACATGGCAACCTCACAACTATAGAAACGGTAGCGAAATGATAGTCTTATTGTACCGTGGCAGCAAGCGGACTAGTTCCGCAACGGCTTCCCGTTCTACAACATGTACTCCACCCGAACCCTGGTCTTCTGTGTCGCGAGGGGCCCAAAGCGGTCAGCATGTTTTTTCCAACGGCGCAAACGATATCCGCGCGGCTTGAATCATATCCCGGTAAACAGCAAATCCAGCGCAGCGATGATTTCATCGCGCTTGCTTTTCAGCGATGCAACTTTATCGCCCAGCAAACGGTTGGGGATACCCGCCAGCTCTGCTGGTGGACATGACGACTGCCACACCCTTGATCTTGAACTGCGGATTGAGATATTTGGCTGCCAGTCCCATTTCTTCTGCCAGGATAAGCGGCGCTACCACACGGGTTGCCAAAGTATCCAGCAGGTCGGCTTGCACATCCAGCAGATAAGGAATGGACTTGCTCGTGTCCGGGTTGGGATTGAGGTAGACGTCGAACTGCGCCATCAGAACCGTCGCAGGCCGTCGCTGAACGCGCCATGCTTTTCTATTCTGCGGTTGTAACCATCCAGCGCGTTTTTGTTCTCTGTCAGCCATTGGCTGCGCTGCGCCTGACGGATGATCTCGGCCAGATGCTGCTCCAGCGTCTGCGAAAGATTGATGTTGAGTTGCTTGGCCTGATGCAGAAGGTCTGCGTTGATGCTGAGGTTGGCCGATTTCTTGGGCGCAGCCGGATTGAAAACAATATGGCTCACTGCTTTTCCTTAATGCCGATGATGCGCATAATCTACGCGCATCGGGTACACGCGTCAAGGCACTGTTTCGCAGCCCAACGGGCCGGCGAATTTGCGGCGCAGACCACATGTACATGTATGCAATTCGCATTTCAATGTGACTTAGTTCCGCAGCGGCTTGCCGTTCTTAAGCATGTACTCCACCCGATCCCGCGTCTTCTGCGTCGCCAGCAGTTCCATGAAATGCTTGCGTTCCAGGTCGAGCAGCCATTGCTCGTCTACCATAGAGCCCGTATCCACATCCCCGCCGCACATGGTCTCGGCGATGCGGCAGCCGATGTTGTAGTCGTGCTCGGAGATGAAGCCGCCTTCGAGCATGTTGATCATCGCCGCCTTCAGCGTGGCGATGCCGGTGCGCCCCGCCACGGGTATCTGGCGCGGATGCAGGGGCGGACGGTAGGCGGTGGCGGTGAGCGCGCGCGCTTCTTCCTTGGCGACATGCAGCAGCTCATACTGGTTGAGCACGATGCGGTCGGACTGTTTGAGGTAGCCCATTTCCCTGGCGAGTTCGGCGCTCTTGGCGACTTCTCCCATGGCGATCTGCTGGAAGTAGCGTTTCAGGTAGGGGAAGATGTCGCCGCCCCTGGCCTCGTTCGCCGCGCGCAGCGCCATCTCCTTGCTGCCGCCGCCTGCGGGCAAAACGCCGACGCCGACTTCGACCAGGCCGATGTAGTTTTCCAGCGAGGCGATTATCCTGCTGCAGTGAATCGCGAATTCGCAACCGCCGCCCAGCGCCAGACCGTACACCGCCGCGATCGTCGGAACTTGTGAATACCTGAGACGCAGCGACACCTGCTGGAATTTCGCGACCACATCCTCAACACGAGCCACGTTGCCGACTGCAGCATTGGCAATCTCGCCCAGCCCGCCGCCGCCCGCGATGGTGTATTTCACCCGGTTGGCCGCGCCTTTCAATCGGTCGAACATGCTGGCTGGCGGCGCATCGGCTGCTTCCTGCACGCCCTGCATCAGTTGCAGCAGGTGTGCTCCGGCGGAGAACGGCGCTTCCGTTTGCCAGATGATCAGCGCGGAGAAATGTTCCTCTGCCTCACTGACTGCACGCAGGATGCCGTCAAGCACTTCGTTGCTGATCGCATGCATCTTGGACCTGAAGCTCAGGATCGCGATGTCGTCGCCGGTATGCCACATGCGCACCGCATCGTTCTCGAACACCGTCTCGCCGTACTGCACGGGTTCGCCGAGCAACCGGTCCGGGTAGGGTTGGCGTTGGTAGACGGGGAGCGTGGAGCGGGGTTGATAGTGTGCGGCTGTGCTCGACGCTTGCTCCCTCACCCCTAACCCCTCTCCCGGGGGGAGAGGGGAATAGGAGCCCTGCGGTGTATGCACACCGGTACGATTCGGGTCGCTCGCCCACGCGGGCAACGGGGCGCTGGCCATCGCCTTGCCGGTCTGGATATCCTGCGCGATCCAGCTGGCCACCTGTTGCCAGCCTGCGGCCTGCCAGATTTCGAACGGGCCGCTGTCCCAGCCAAACCCCCAGCGCACCGCAAAGTCCAGGTCGCGCGCGTTATCCGCAATGTATTCCAGTTGCAGCGCGCAGTAGTGAAACACGTCGCGGAACGTCGCCCACAAAAACTGCGCCTGCGGATGCTGATGGCGGCGCAGCCCGGCGAGTTTCTTCGCCCAGTCGCGCTCGCGCAATATCTCTTTTACCTCGTCGTCAACCTTGGCATCAGACAACCGGTATTCCTTGCTGTGCAAATCCAGCACGTGGATATCGCGGCCTATCTTCTGGTAGATGCCGCGCTTGGTCTTCTGCCCCAGCGCGCCCTGATCGACCAGATACTTGAACCATTCAGGCAGCTCGTAATGCTTGTGCCACGGATCTTCGGTGAGGTTTTCGCGCATCGTGTTAACCACATGCGCGAACACATCCAGGCCGACCACATCCAGGGTGCGAAACGTCGCGCTCTTAGGTCGCCCGAGGTAGCGGCCGGTCAGCGCATCGACCAGATCAAAGCCCAGGTTGAATTCCTGCGCATGGTGCTTGGTGGCCAGCATCGAGAACACGCCGATGCGGTTGGCGATGAAGTTGGGCGTGTCCTTGGCGCGCACCACACCCTTGCCCAGTGTGGAGACGAGAAATTCTTCGAGATGGTCGAGCAGCGACGCTTCGGTGGCGCTTGCCGGGATCAGCTCGACCAGATGCATGTAGCGCGGCGGGTTAAAGAAATGGATGCCGCAGAAATGGTGGCGCAGGTTTTCCGGGAAAGCCGACGCAAGCTGGTTGATCGATAGCCCCGAGGTATTGGTCGCAAAGATCGCATGCGCGCCGACATGAGGTGCGACTTTCTTATATAAATCGGATTTCCAGTCGATGCGCTCGGCGATCGCCTCGATGATCAGGTCGCAGTCGCGCAGGCGGTCCAGATGCTGCTCGTAGTTGGCCGGCTGGATGAAGGTAATCTTTGCGGGACTGGCCGCAGGTGCGGGCTCAAGCTTCTTCAGGCTTTCCAGCGCACGGTTCACATTGCCGTTGGGATCTCCCTCCTTGGCGGGCAGTTCAAACAGCAGCGTTTCGACATTTGCATTGACCAGATGCGCCGCGATCTGCGCCCCCATCACGCCAGCGCCTAACACCGCGACTTTACGTATGTGGAAATTTTTGTTCATCGTTATCCCCGTTCAAGATTCATCCTCTCCGTTCGTCCTGATCCTGTCGCAGGAACGAACGGCACACCAAGTCGTTCGTGGTTCGACAAGCTCGCCACAAACGGTATCTCTTTATTCTTCCGGAGGCACCGGACGCGGCTTGCGATCTTCGCCGACCGCAACATAGGTCAGCGTCGCCTCGGTCACCTTCACGCAAACCGGCTTGGCCGGGTCGCGCTGCGCATACACTTCGACATCGACGGTGATCGACGTCGTCCCTACCTTCACGATGCGGGTATAAAAACTGACGATGTCGCCGACAAAGATCGGCTGTTTGAACACGAATGAATTCACCGCGACGGTGGCAACCCTCCCCTTGGCGCGATGCAACGCGGGTATGCTGCCGGCAATGTCCACCTGCCCCATCAGCCAGCCGCCGAAGATGTCGCCGGTGTAGTTGGCGTCGGAAGGCATAGCCGCGACGCGTATCGTCGGCTCGCGTTGCGGCAGCGTCGTGCCCGGATGTTGTTCGCTCATGTCTGTGCTCCCCATCTTGGCGCCCCCCATGCTAGCGTCCCTGGTAAAGTCGTTCGATTTCATCGGCGTAGCGTGCCGCCACTTGTGGGCGCTTGAGCTTGAGGGTGGGCGTCAACATGCCGTTGTCTATGCTCCACGGCTCGGTCAGCAGCAACACACGGCGCACCTTGGCATAACCGGGAAACTCCTTGATCTGATCGGCGATGCGTTGCAGCACCTGCTGCTCGATGCGGGTGTCGTAAAGCGATTCCGCCATGTCGGCACGCACGCCGACCTGTTGCGCGAAAGCCTGCCATTGCTCGGGATTAACCACCGCCAACACCACCAGTGTCGGGCGCCCTTCGCCATACACCATCACCTGGTCGAACAGCCGGTCACGCAGAATAGCCTCTTCCATGTCCACAGGCGGAACCTTCTCGCCATTGGACATCACGATGATCTCCTTCAGCCGCCCGGTGATGTAAATATGTCCGGTCTCGCTGATGCGCGCCGTATCGCCGGTATTGAGCCAGCCGTCGGCATCTATCATCGCGTGTGTCGCATCCGGGTTGTGCCAGTAACCCAGCATGTTGGAAGGACCTCGCACCAGCAGCGCATTCTGCTCGCCGATGCGCACTTCGACGTCGGGAAACGGCAGGCCCACGCTGGACGGATAGTTGTGATCGAGACGGTTTGCGCTGATTACCGGGCTGGTTTCGGTCATGCCGTAACCCTGGATCAACCGCAAGCCGAGCGCAATGAACAGGCGCGACACCTTGGGCGGCAGCGCGGCGCCGCCGCTGATGGATAACTGCAGGCGACCTCCCAGCCTGTCCATAACCTTATCCGCGACCAGATGCTTAAGCAGCGGCCATAACAGGAATTTAGGCTGCCATGTGCCGCGCCCCTGCTGGTATTCGAAACGATCCCAGCCGACATCCACTGTCAGCGTAAACAGCTTGTGCCGCAACGGCGGGCCTTCTTCCAGCTTGGCGTGGATCGCGTTATAGATGCGCTCGTAAATCCTCGGCACCGCAATCAAAATGGTCGGGCGGATGATTTTCAAATCGTCCGCCAGCAACGGAATGGAACGCGCGTAAGCGACCACCGCTCCGGCGATCATCAGGTAATACCCAGCCGTGCGCTCGAAGGTATGCGACAACGGCAGGAAAGACAATGCGCAGTCTTCCTGTCCGAGCGGGAAAATCATGTATGAAGCGTAGGCGTTGTACAGGATGTTGTAATGAGACAGCATCACACCCTTGGGTTTGCCGGTCGTGCCCGATGTATAGATGATGGTCGCCAACGCATCACGGTCGCGCACACGTTCCCAGCCCATTTCGGCCTCTGCGGGCAGCCAGTCCTGCGCGCACTTCAGACGGCCGTCCCAACACGGTGCGACGGAGTCGGCAGGTGCGGGAGGGACGGCTGGCGGCTGCTCCCGCAATCGGCTGCTACGCAGTAACGTGTCACAGCCGCCCTCCTCATCCGTTGTGGTTATTCTGTCCAGACTGACCAGACGCTGCACACAGCCCAGTTGTCCCTGCACCGCGCGCAACGCCTGCCACTGTTCGCCGGTTTCAAAGAGCAGCACCCTCACTTGCGCATCGTTGATGATGAAAGCCACGTTGTCCGGCCTGTCCACGGTATACAGCGGCACCACCACCAGGCCCAGCGACATCGCCGCCTGTTCGAACATCACCCATTGCGGGCAGTTGCGCAGCATGATCGCGACACGGTCGCCCACCGCAAGGTGTTCGCCCAACAGGGCTGCCTGCCAGCGTGCCACTTCGGCATACATCGCCCGCCAGGTGATATCGCGCCACCCATCCTGCTGAGAACCAAGTTTCAGAGAAGACTCATGCCCGCTTGCGGGCGTGATGTCGGAACTAAAATAACGGTAAGCGATTTTATCCGGCGAGCGGCGCACCCGCTCCAGGAATAAGCCATGCAACGTACCCGCATCCTCTGGCGTAATCACATCCGTAGCTTGAACCTGCATCAAATCACTCCCCCGAGTATCAAACCTGAATCAAACAACAACTAGTCAAGAAACAAATCGCTGAACAGCGGTGTACCCGGCGACACGGCGTATTGATCGAAATCGCTCACGCCCGCCTCACTCAACACCTGCTCGTCAATGAAAAAATTCCCGCTGCAAGCGCGGCTGTCGCGTGTCAGGATCACGTGCGCGGCATCCGCCATGATGGCAGGTTTGCGCGAGGCGCGCAGCACCGATTCGGGAAAATTGAACTCGATCGCGGCGGTGGCGATCGTGGTGCGCGGCCACAGGCAGTTCACCGCGATGCCTTTGCTCCCGCTGCTGCCTGCGGAAAATTCGCGCGCCAGTCCCAGCGTGCACATGCTCATGCCATATTTAGAGATCGTATACGCCAGGTGCGGCGCGAACCATTTCTCGTCCAGGTTGAGCGGTGGTGACATCGTCAGGATATGCGGATTGTCGGCCAGCTTCAGATAAGGAATACATGCTTGCGATACCAGGAAGGTCGCGCGCATGTTCACGTCCCACATCAAATCCAGTCTTCTGGCCGGAGTCTCCAGCGTGCCGCTGATGCTGATCGCGCTGGCGTTGTTCACCAGTACATCGATGCCGCCGAATCTGTCTGCAGCCTGCTTCACGGCTGC
The DNA here is from genome assembly GCA_016195965.1 of Nitrosomonadales bacterium. Lineage (GTDB taxonomy): Bacteria > Pseudomonadota > Gammaproteobacteria > Burkholderiales > Gallionellaceae > Gallionella. Next base: position 14,180 of record JACPYR010000063.1, read on the forward strand.
CCGGATCGCCTGGTCGTCGCGCACATCCAGCTGGATCGCCAAGGCCTGCCCGCCCGCTTGCGCCACCTCATCGGCAACCGTATGTATCGTGCCGGGCAACTTGGCATGGGCCTCGATGGTCTTGCCTGTGATCACCAGGTTCGCGCCGTCACGCGCGCAACGCAGCGCAATCTCGCGTCCTATGCCGCGGCTGGAACCGGTGATGAATATCGTTTTGCCGCGCAAGTCAGCCATTACCGGCATTCCGCCTAGTCAATCCAGGCATGCTGAAACAGCAAGCTCGCCGTCAAGCCATCGCTCACCATGCCAGAACACCACCGGATGCCTCTATGCCGAAATATGTTCCCATGCTCCGGGTCTCGCCAAAATACTGCAACGAAGTACCGAATGAATCGCGGTAAGCGTCGCCATATCCCACCACCAAAGCAAAGTTACCCTGGGGAGGGTCGCGAAATATAACCTTGAAGCTGGCCTCCCTGGAAACACCATCCACCGAAGCCGTGTTGCTATCGATGTCCCAGGCGTTACGCTCAAAACTTGCACTGAGTATCCAGGGCCATGCCAGCGAATAAGAAAAACCTATCCTGGAGCGATTGTTGTTCATTTCAACGTAGCTATAAATTTCGCTGTCGAAATGAAAAGCAACTCTTTCGTTGAATCGGTATGTATATAACACACCGGGCAACAGATAGGAGCGGCCCTTGACCTCTGAATTTTTGCCTGCGTTATCCTTGTAGCTATACCAGAACTCGCGGTAAAAGGTCACGAATGGAACGAAGGTATAGGGCGTATCTCCGGGAACGGAATACGAATAATAAATTCTCCCTATCCCGAATTCCGACACGAGTTGCGTCGGATCACTCACCAGCGACTTATTGTCGTAATAGGTGATTCCCCCGAACGCCCCCTGGCCGGTATCTCGTGCGTGTTCCGACAACGGAAATGGAAACTGCACGATCGCTTCACTCAGGGTGTTTGAATCCTTCTGTGTTTTCGTGCCCAGATAGATGACGCTCAGATTGACATCCAGCTTGTCGTTGGTAGCCGCATAGGCATTGCCTGCATACTGGGTCGCCATGCCCAAAAACGCCAGTATCACAACAATGCTGAACCGATAGTTTGTACTCAAAGGCTCCTCCTCGATTTGCCAGACAATATTATGGTGACTTGGTCGCAGCACGCAACTGCTCCGGCGCAAAATCATCCACCATGATCACTTTTCGGCGCAGTGCATAATCGCGCTCCAATTGCACAGTCTCATCCGCAGTGACGATGCCCTGGTCGCGCGCCTCGACAATGCGCAACAACTCTTCCAGAGCATTCAGCTTGCCTGCTTTGCGTGCCTCCTGCAACCTGATCTGCAGCGGTTCGCAAGACAGCGTGCTGGCCAAGGCCGCTTCCAGAGCACCCACCGCATCCTGCTCATCGTCGGGGATATATATTCCCGCCGTCAAACGATCGCGCGCCGGGCCGGGTTCCATCAGCAAGGTAGCGATCTGGTGCCCATTGTGGTCGGATGGCGGTGCCAGACAGCGCCCCAGCGGAAAAACCAGCGCGCGCAACAGCAGACGCACCAATACATTCGGGAAGTTCCTGATCACACCGTCAAACGCCTGCTGGATATTGTATAGCGCATCCTGCATCGCCCAATGCAGCAGCGGCAAATCCCCGGCGGGGCGACCATCGTCCTCGAAACGCTTCAGCGTCGCCGAGCACAGATACAACAGGCTCAGCACATCGCCCAGCCGCGCGGATATCTTTTCGCGGCGCTTCAGCGAACCGCCCAACGCAGCCATCGCCACATCCGCGCTCAACGCAAAAGCAGCCGAGAAACGGGTCATTTGCTGGTAGTAGCGGCTGGTTTCCGTTCCTTCCGGCACCACTACACCGCGTCCGCCAGTCAGCCCAAACACCAGACTGCGCGCGGCGTTGCTCAACGCAAAAGTGATATGCCCGAACAGCGCCTCGTCGAACTGGTGCAGGGCGCGCTGATGATCATGGTCGTTTACCGCCGCAATTTCCTTGAGCACATAGGGATGCGCACGTATCGCCCCCTGCCCGAAAATCATCAGCGTGCGGGTCAGGATGTTCGCGCCCTCCACGGTAATCGCGACCGGCATCTGCTGGTAGAAACGCGCCAGATAATTGCCCGGTCCGAGGCTGATGCCTTTGCCGCCATGCACATCCATCGCATCGTTGATGACGATGCGGCAACGCTCGGTGGAGTGATATTTGATGATGGCCGAAATCACCGACGGCTTTTCGCCCAAATCTATCGCCAGTGCGGTGAAGCGGCGCGCCGCATCCACCATGTATGTGTGCGCGCCTATGCGCGCCAGCGGTTCCTCGACGCCCTCGAATTTTCCTATCGGCATCTTGAACTGCTTGCGCACCCGGCCATAGGCGCCACAGGCGCGCGCGCACAGTTTCATGCCCCCCATGCTGCTGGCCGGCAATGAGATTGAACGTCCCGCCGCCAGGCATTCCATCAGCATGCGCCAGCCTTCTCCGACGCGCAATGTACCGCCGATGATGTAATCCATCGGGATGAATACGTCCTTGCCTTGCGTCGGGCCATTCAGGAAAGCGGAGTTCAACGGGAAGTGGCGGCGTCCGATTTGTACACCCGGGGTATCGGTCGGGATCAGCGCCAGCGTGATGCCACGGCTGGTCTCCCCGCCCAGCAGGCGTTCCGGATCGTACAGCTTGAACGCCAGACCGAGCAACGTCGCTGCCGGAGCCAGCGTGATATAGCGTTTTTCCCAGGTCAGGCGTATGCCCAGCACATTCTGCCGCCCGGCAAACTCACCATGGCAAACAATGCCGTAATCGGGAATTGCGCCCGCATCCGATCCGGCAAACGGGCCGGTCAGCGCAAAGCACGGTATCTCCAATCCCTTCGCCAAACGGGGCAGGTATTTTTCCTTCTGCTCTTCGCTGCCATAGTGCAATAACAATTCGGCTGGCCCCAGCGAATTCGGCACCATCACCGTCACCGCCGCCGTACCGCTGCGCGAAGCTACCTTGCTCACCACAGCCGAATGCGCCTGTGCGGAAAACTCCAGTCCGCCATAACGCATCGGAATGATCATGTCGAAGAAGCCCTTGTCCTTGATGAATTGCCAGGCTTCGGGCGACAGGTCGGCGCGATTGTGGGTGATGTCCCAATCATTCAACAGCGCACATAACTGCTCGACTTCATTGTCGAGAAAGGCCTGTTCCCGGTCGCTCAGCCCGCATTTCGGAAAGGCCAGCAACTTGTCCCAATCCGGATTGCCGCTGAACAGCTCGCCGTCCCACCACACCGTGCCGGCATCAATCGCCTCCTGTTCGGTGGCGGAAATTTGCGGTAAAACTTTGCGAAATATCTTAAACGTTACGGCGCTCACGACATTGCGGCGCACCAAGGGAATGCCGAAGAACACGATGAACAAAAACAACGCGACGCCGATCACCATCAACACGTCATCCGAAAAGCTCGCCGTGATAGCAACCACAGGCACGATCACCACGATGGCCAACACCCAACTGGTGATCGATGCACGGAAAAACGCAAGCGTAACGAATATCGCCAGTGCCGCCACTATAGTTAACGCCATGATTGTTGCATCTCCCGGTTTATTTTCTCGTGCATCTGCACTTTAACGCGTGGCCGCCAGACTGACAATGGCTGCCGCAAATTATTTTCATGCAACCCCGATAGCAATCCATCGAAGTCTATATCACGGTAAGATCGTGCGCCGGCGAGCGGCTCATCGGTAAACATTCACAGCGGAAACCCGACCGCTCACTCAAGCCCAGTCAAGCCAAGTGTAGTATAAAAAAACATTCCTCGTGGAACTGCGCATAAAATGGACAGCATTTCCTGACAGGTTGGGATTACCTTGCAAAGACACCTGAAAAATTCGGTCGGATTGATCGGCGTAGCCAGCGGGCTGGGCGCGCAGGATCACGGCTGCGAGGACGGCCCATTGCTGCTGGGCGAACTCAAGATTTTTCAGGGCAACGATATTCCTGCCCAATGGGAAGATATATTGCGCCCCGCCGCCAATCTAAAATCCCCGACCGCAGCAATCGCGGAATTGTGCTCCCGCCTCGCCTCGCGCGTTGCAGATGAACTGGCTTCCGGTCGATTCCCGCTGGTGATAGGCGGCGATCATTCCTGCGCGATCGGCACCTGGAGCGGCGTACACCAATGGCTGGGCGCGCGCGGCCCGCTCGGACTGATCTGGATAGACGCCCACATGGACAGCCACACCTTCGCTACCACCCCCAGCGGCGCCTTGCACGGCATGCCGCTGGCCTGTTTGCTGGGTCATGGCGAACCCGCGTTGACCTCCATCGCGACTACCGAGCCCAAGCTGAGTCCCGAGCATGTCTGCCTGCTGGGAGTCAGGAGCTATGAAGCAGGCGAAGCGGCATTGCTTAACAAGCTTGGTGTGCGCGTAATCACGATGAATGAAATACGCCAGCGCGGCATGACAGCGGCGCTGGCCGAAGCGATGGCCATAGCGCGCAACGGCACGGCGGGTTATGGCGTGAGCATAGACTTGGACGTGCTCGACCCCGCAGAAGAACCCGGTGTCGGCAGCCCGGCGCCCGGCGGCTTGTCATGCGACGAACTGGAACAGGCGCTGCATTTGCTGCACGGCGACCCGGCGATGCTGGCGATGGAAATCGTCGAATACAATCCGCACCGCGATCGCGACCATCTGACTGCCAAGGCTGCAGGCGCGCTGTTCAGGTCGGCGCTGTAAATAATATCAATAAATTTCAGAAACAGAGTGGAAATTCAATTCGTGCCAGATCAATCAACTGTTCCTTGCATCAACCATTCTAACCCCACCTGCTCATAGTCCTCACCCTCTGCGATCAGCTTGGTAAGCTTGATGTTGCGGCTCCTCTCACCCATCATCACCTGATAGATGGTGTCGGAGACAAAGCGGCCGGATTCTATAAGCAAGTTAGCGTTCAGATATGAGTTATGAACATCCGGCAACACGATAACAGGCAGGTAGTCGTATGCGAATGAGCCAGAGCTAGTCTCCCAGTTGGACACACGCTCTGCGCCTTTGCCAAGGACACGCAACCATACAGATGCTGGTCTTTTTGCAAGCAGCTCGATGCCAACATGTACTTTTTTATCGGTGTCGCTGTGTAACCGCCGAATCATGCCGACCCACCATAGCTGACCATTCTGCGGCTTGATAGCGCACAGATCACCGATCTTGATCCAAGCACCCAAGCTTCCCGTAAGTATAGCCCCGATGCCGTCTGCACTCATGTCCGTAACACTCCAGAGCTCGGTGGGATAGTCAATGTCAGGGGTATCTGCAAGCTCCACATTGGAGCGTTTCTGCGATGCGTTTGCATCCTCTTCAACAAGATGGCCTGGATCGATGTGCGTCACCAGCTGGCTGATCACCCGAAAACCATGCGTCACTTCGATGCTGGCGCTGATGCCTCTACGCTCCATGTGTCGATGTGGCAGCTCATAAGACCAATACTTCATCAGGTGTTTGAGGACAGTCAGCTTGCCAGCGGGAGTGAATTCGCTGCCGAAGCGTCGCTCCTGCCAAAGAGAGTCGCTCTCGCTCTGCTCTACAATCTTTTTCAGCGCAGGCAACGCCCTGACCGCGCCGAAGTAACGCATATTTTGAGTTGCTCGAAGATCGCTATCCAATCTGTGAGGCGGGGTATGCGCCGAAAGTTCGAACTGGTAATTGCAGTTACCATCCATGGCTTTCTTGAGATCAAAGAAGCTGGTCAAACGCCCGGCAATACGGTAGCTGACTTCAATCTGGTCAGCCGCCAGTGTGCCGGTAGAAGAGATATACAGCACCAGTGCGCGCAGCAATTCGCGTTGAGGGTTGGTATGGATGACATGACCCGGATAAGCAAGCACCATGAGCTCGGTGTACTGCTCGGTCTCGGCGAACTGATAACTAACATACAGCTGTTGCCAAACACTAGCTTCGACTTCGATATAACGCATCAATTCCAATTTCATTTGCTCTGATGCAGCCAGCAACTGGCGGACACAGGCCAGTGGCATCTGCTCCTTGAGATCGAACGATTGCTTCTCGGATCGCTGGTATTCGTGAATATTCACGGCATATGCATCCGCCAATACTTTGACAAATGCGTGGATGCTTTTCCACAGATATAGCCCCTGAAAATCCCGCAAATGCGGCACACTCAGATAGCGATGCAGCAATTTCGACTTAAGCGGCTGACATCTCTCGTCCAGCAGCATAACGATTTCCATTCGCAGTTCGGGGCTGAAATCCGTTGCATTTTTGACGGAGTCCAGCCAAAAAGTGATTTCATCCAATAACTTCTGGTCATCATGCTGCGGTAATTCGTCCAATAACCGCTTGGCTTCCGCCAAATCACACATGGGGTGATCTGGTTTTTTATCGAACAATTTGATCACGATTCATCGCACCTTCCAGTTATGCGTGCGCACAAATGATAACGTCGCGCTTAGACCTCGAAAACATTCTCCTGGCCGACTAACGCATCCGCTCCACTGCCTCTTCCACCCGCTCCACCGCGATGATCTCCATGCCCGCAATTTTCTGCTTGGGCGCGTTGGCCTTGGGGATGATGGCATGGGTGAAGCCGAGCTTGGCGGCTTCCTTCAGGCGCTCCTGACCGCGCTGCACCGGGCGCACTTCGCCCGCCAGCCCGACCTCGCCGAACACCACCAGCTTTTCCGGCAGCGGCTTGTTGCGCAAGCTCGAGACCATCGCCAGGATCACCGCCAGGTCAGCGCCCGGTTCGGTGATCTTCACGCCGCCGACCGCATTGATGAACACGTCCTGATCGAAGCAGGCGATGCCCGCATGGCGATGCAATACCGCGAGCAGCATCGCCAAGCGGTTCTGTTCCAGACCCAATGAAAGTCGCCGCACGTTAGGGCTATGCGCCTCGTCGAGCAGCGCCTGTATCTCTACCAATAAAGGCCGCGTGCCTTCCTGCGTGACCATCACGCAGGAGCCGGCGACCTGCGCGCCATGCTGCGACAAAAACAATGCGGAAGGATTGCTGACCTCGCGCAGGCCGCGCTCGGTCATCGCGAACACGCCCAGCTCGTTGACCGCACCGAAGCGGTTCTTGAACGCGCGTATCAGGCGGAAGCTGGAGTGCGTGTCGCCCTCGAAATACAGCACCGTGTCCACAATGTGTTCCAGCACGCGGGGGCCGGCCAGCGCACCCTCCTTGGTGACATGCCCTACCAGGATCATCGTAATGTTGCTGCTCTTGGCGATGCGCGTCAGTTGCGCCGCGCATTCGCGCACCTGCGCGACCGAGCCGGGCGCGGAGGTGAGCTGCTCGGAATACACGGTCTGGATGGAATCGATCACCACGACATCGGGCTTGTCGGCTGCAATCGTGGCCTGGATTCTTTCCAGCTGGATTTCCGGCAGCAGGCGCAGGCTGCGCGCATCGAGAGACAGGCGCTTCGCGCGCAACGCGATCTGCTGCGCCGATTCTTCACCGCTGACGTACAGCGTGTTTTGTTTATTCGACAGATGCGCCAGCACTTGCAGCAGCAGCGTGGACTTGCCTATGCCCGGATCACCGCCGATCAGCACCACGCCACCGGATACCAGCCCGCCGCCCAGCACGCGATCGAATTCCTCGATACCGGTCGGCGTGCGCGGCACTTCCGCGGCTTCGACTTCGGAGAGCATCTGCACCCGGCCCGAGGCCGCCAGTGCACTGAAGCGGTTGCCGCCTTTGCTGACCGGCTCGGCCACCGATTCGATCAACGTGTTCCATGCCATGCAATGCGGGCACTGTCCCTGCCACTTCGGCGTTTGCCCGCCGCACTCGGTGCAGCTATAAATCGTTTTTGCTTTTGCCATGCTGATAATTAATTGAAACGGTTAAATGCCCGATCAAATGAACGGGCCTGTGCATGGACAAGAGTGGATTATTTACCCTGCAGCAATCCCAGCCCTATCATGTTTTTCACCATGACCCCGATATAGCCCTGAATGAGGCTGGGCGACGAGTCCATTATCCCGGTCTCAGACGAAGCGGCCCAGACCAATTTGTCGTCCTTGGCCTCGTAAAGATTGGTCTCCATGACCGCATACTCGTCCTCGGCGATATAGCCCGGCTCATATATATAGCGGTAGCCATGACCATAGTAGTCCGGCCAGTAGCCGTAATAGGCGGGCGGATAATATGGCGTTCTCGGCACATAAGTCTTCACGATCTTTTTGCTCACCAGACGCGTGATGAGTATCGTATCGGCCCCCAGCTCTTTCACCTTGGCCGCGATGATCTCATGGTCGCTTTGCTGTTTGTCTGGCACCACGGTATAGCTCGCGATCGCATCTGTCCCGCGAGCCTTGAGTTGCGCGACAAACTCATCTTCAAAAAGCCGGCGATTGAGCGGATTCTTGGCCACCCCGATGACCATGACCCTGTTCGGACGCGTCTGATAAGCCGGGTCTTTCCAGACAGCGTTAAGCTGCGTCGAAGCACATGCGGTGACCAGCATTGCAACCAAAATAACCAAACCCAGCGGGTTAAGCAGAGACCGTGTCATTTTCTTCTCCTTATTTCCAGTTTATACAGAAAGGTTAAGCATACGCCAGTTCCGGGCTGCAGACATAAAATTGCGCAACAAAAAAGCATATTCACCGCGCCGTTTTAGCACTCCCGGCAAGGGCCGCTTGCCTGGCCAGAAACTTATCCAGTTGATTCGCAAAAGCCTGACGGTCGCCCTGATTAAACGCCGGCGGGCCGCCCGTATCCACGCCGCTGCCGCGCAGGCCATCCATGAAATTGCGCATCGTCAGCCGCTCTTGGATGGTGTCCTTGGTATAAAATTCCCCGCGCGGATTCAGAACATGGGCATTCCGCGCGATCACTTCGGCGGCCAGCGGAATATCGGCGGTAATCACCAGGTCACCCGGCCCCACCAGTTCGGCGATCTTGTTGTCGGCCACATCAAAACCCGCCGGCACCTGTATCGCCCGTATCACCCGAGATGGCGGGCAATATAGCAGCTTATTCGCCACCAGCGTCAGCTGTATCTGCCGTCGCTCCGCCGCACGAAACAGAATCTCCTTGATGACCTTGGGACACGCATCGGCATCCACCCAAATCTGCATTATGTGACTCCTGAAAAAATGATAGGGAGACGCTGATTTATTCGTTATCTCCGCGAAGGCGGTGATCCAGTGCCTTAATTTAACTGGGTTCCCGCCTACGCGGGAACGACGAAACCGAAAAAATCAGCGCTTCCATAGCAGTTTCACTGCCTTTCCCTCCCGGCCAAACCCTGCTCGCCATTGCGGTTGAATATTGCATGCGCCATCCGTAGAATTGTTAAGATGTTGCGACTTTTGCAATCAACCTAGGAAACTGACATGAAATATATCAAGGTATGGTTTGTTGCGCTGGCTCTGGCTTGCATCTCTTTTAACACAACCGCCGCCGATGCACCTGCACGCAAAGAAAAGCTGGTGATGCAGGTAAGCGATGGAGATGCCGGCAAATGGAACCTCGCGCTCAACAATGCAAAAAATGCACAACAGGATTACGGCGCAGACAAGATTGACATCGAGATCGTCACCTACGGCCCCGGCATAGGCATGCTGAAATCAGATTCCGCCGTCGCAAAACGGATAGAGGAAGCCAAGCAGAGCGGAATCACCCTCGTGGCTTGCCAGAACACGATGAAAGCCATGAAACTGACGGAGAGCGACATGCTGCCCAATACCAGCTACGTCCCATCGGGCGTGGTTGAACTGATCAAAAAGCAACGGGACGGCTACGCCTACATCCGCCCGTGAACACTACTCACCACGCAAATTCGCAGTCCAAAAACTGCCGCAGTTATGTCGAGCGCAGCAGTTTTTCAACAAGCTGTTAGTGCTTGGATGCCGACCAGTTATAGCCGCGCACCTTGCCTTGCTTGTCGAACTTGATTTGCAGGACTTTGAGTTTGGCCGAACTCATATCGGCCACCTCGCCCTCGGCATAATAATAATCCCATTCGTCGAAGCGTTCGCCATCGACAGCCAGGCTGACGCCCACGCTGGTCGGTTCGCCCAGCCAGGTGCGCACCTGTTCCTGGGTTGTGGCGCCCTGCTCGATCTTGGCCGCGAATACGCCCACATCAAAATCCCGGCCAGCCTTGATCGTGCCGCAAGCGCCCAGCAAAAAAACCGTCCATAACATAACCGCAACACGTAAATAATTCATCATGATCTCCTGTATGAGCTTGCACCCGCGCATCTTGGGGCAGACTCCGGAAGATTACAAGCCTGCTGGCTGACCGTACCGGATTTCAACCCGCAAAAGACCGGGTGGAGGATGTTAAACTTGAAAAATTCCAGACGTTCATCACTAAACCAGACATGCCCAGATTTTCATCGCTGAACCAAACATGATAGAAATCACCCCGCGCAGCATTCCCCCGGATTCCGAGCAACATCTGCTCGGCCAGGGCTATTCGCCTGCGCTGGCAAAAATTTTTGCGGCGCGCGGTATTACCGACAGCAAACAACTCGACACGACCTTTGCCGGATTGCTGTCTTTCGATACGCTGAAAAATTCCCGCGAGATGGCACGGCTGCTGGCCGATGCGATCACCGCACGGCAAAAGATTCTGATCATCGCCGACTACGATGCCGATGGCGCAACGGCCTGTGCGGTGGCGGTGCGCGGCCTGCGAATCTTCGGTGCCCACGTCGATTTCATCGTGCCGAACCGCTTCGAATACGGTTACGGCCTGACGCCGGAGATCGTGCAACTGGCCGCTCAATCCAAACCAGACATTCTGCTGACCGTGGACAACGGCATCGCCAGCGTGGAAGGCGTGGCCGAAGCCAACCGGCTGGGCATGCAGGTTTTCGTCACCGATCACCACCTGCCCGGCGACACGCTGCCGGAGGCGGCATGCATCGTCAATCCCAACCAGCCCGGCTGCGCATTTCCCAGCAAAAATCTGGCGGGCGTGGGCGTGATGTTTTATGTGCTGCTGGCGCTGCGCGCGGAGCTGCGCACACGTAGCGCAATCGACAACGCCCCTCTCCCGCTGGCGGGACAAGCAGCGACTAGCCAGATTGCTGGCGTAGTCGATTGCTTGGTAGTTCCATCAGAGGGGTTGGGGGTGAGGGATGAGAGAAGAGAACCGAACCTCGCAATCCTGCTCGACCTGGTCGCGCTGGGCACCGTCGCCGACGTGGTCAGGCTGGACCAGAACAACCGCATCCTGGTGCAACAGGGTTTGCAGCGCATCCGCGCCGGGCGCGCTTGCACGGGCATCAACGCGCTGTTGCAAGCCGCAAAAAAAGATCCGGCGCGCGCATCCAGCATGGACCTGGGGTTCACCGTCGGACCGCGATTGAACGCGGCGGGCAGACTGGACGACATGAGCCTGGGCATCAACTGTCTGCTGACCGATGACGCCCCAACCGCGCTGCAGATTGCCGCCAAATTGGACGCGCTCAACCGCGAGCGGCGCAGCATCGAGTCCGACATGCAGGACAGCGCGCTCGCATCGCTGGAACATATCGATCCTAAGGATAGTTTCAGTCTGGCGTTGTTCGACGAGACCTGGCATCAGGGCGTGATCGGCATCCTCGCCTCGCGGCTCAAGGACAAGTTCCATCGACCGACCATCGCCTTTGCTCGATCCAACAATGGAGAAATAAAAGGCTCGGGACGATCTATCGCGGGGCTGCATCTGCGCGACGCGCTGGACCTGGTCAGCAAGCGCCATCCCATGTTGATCAAAAAGTTTGGCGGTCATGCGGCTGCCGCCGGCCTGAGCATCGCCGAAACAGATTTTGCGGACTTCGTCGCGGCCTTTGAAAAAGTGTCCAGCGAACTGCTCAGCGCCAGCGATCTGGAGCAACGCATAGCAACCGATGGCGCGCTGGATACGTCCGAGATGAACCTGGACGTGGCATACCTGCTGGACGAACAGGTGTGGGGGCAGGGCTTTCCGGCCCCCCAGTTCAGCGACGATTTCGTCGTGCAGAACCAGCGCGTCGTCGGCGAAAAACACCTGAAGCTGCGCCTCACCAAAAACAGGAAACCCATCGAGGCGATATTATTCGGGCACAGCGAACCCTTGCCGGAAAAAATACATGCCGTGTACAACCTGAGCGTCAATGAATACAATGGCTCGCAAAGCTTGCAACTCATCATCCGGCACTGGCAGTAATAGCAGGATCAAGGATTCGGGATCGAGTCAAAAGCTGAGCAGCGGTTTTTCCTGAATCCTTGATCCTATTTTCTCAGGGGTAACGCGATGGATACCAGTTTTCTTCAAGCCAACGGCGTCGAAGCATTGCCGCAGTTTTTGACCAGCCTCGCCATCGGCCTGTTGATCGGTCTGGAGCGCGAACGCACGCCATCGGCCAAGGCCGGGCTGCGCACCTTCGCGCTGGTCGCCATCTTCGGCACCTTGTCCGCGCTGCTCTCCACCAAACTCGACTCGCCATGGTTGCTGATCGCCGGCCTGCTTGCCGTGGCAGGCATGATCGTTGCGGCATACCTGAATAAACCCGCTTTGGAAAGCGATCCCGGCACCACCACCGTCATCGCCTTGCTGCTGTGTTACGGGCTGGGCGCGATGATCTGGTATGGACTCGCCAAACTGGCCGTGATGCTGGCGATCGGCATTACCGCCTTGCTCTATTTCAAACCGGAATTGCGCGGGTTATCACAAAAACTGACACGCCGCGATCTGGTTGCCGTGCTGCAATTTTCGGTACTGACCTTCATCGTGCTGCCTATCCTGCCGGATCAGGATTACGGCCCCTACCACGCCTTCAATCCGCATCATGCCTGGCTGATGGTGGTGCTGATTTCCGGCATCAGTCTGGCAGGTTATACCGCGCTGCATGTGACGGGAACCCGTTTCGGCGCGCCGCTGCTGGGATTTCTTGGCGGAGTGGTTTCCAGCACCGCGACCACGCTAATCTACGCAAAAAACAGCAAAAGCAATCTAGCCATGTCCTATCTGGCCGCCTCGGTGATAGTCATCGCCAGCATGGTGGTGTTGCTGCGTCTGATCGTGATCGGCGCCGTGGTCGCCTATGCGATCGTGCCCGCCCTGCTCCCCATTCTCGCGGGCGGCTTGCTGCTGGGCTTGCTCGTCGCACTCTACAACTGGCGCAAGATGACCAGGGCTACCGAGCTCTATATCCCGGAAACCTCCAATCCTGCCGAACTGCACACCGCCATCGGTTTCGGTTTGTTCTATGTGGTGATCCTGCTAGGCGCGGCATGGATGGAAGATATCGCGGGCAGCCGGGGTTTATACGCCGTGGCCGTGGTGTCGGGCTTGACCGATGTGGATGCGATCACGCTATCCAGCCTGCGCCTGTTCAATCTGGGACAATTGAGCGAACACCAGACCGTCACCGCGATTGCGCTCGCTTTCCTCTCCAACCTCGCGTTCAAATTCGGCATGGTGATATTCATCGGCGGCTGGCCTCTCGCCAAGCATGTCGCCACCGGCTTTGCTGCGATTGCATTGGGCGTGCTGGCAGGATTGCTCTTGCTGTAGGAGCCAGCTTGCTGGCGAAAGTCTTTCGCGAGCAAGCTGGCTCCTACATTGAATGCATTATCGCCAGCAAACTGGCTCCTACAGAGCATGTATAATCGCGGCCTTTGCAAACAGCAAGCGACAAAATCATGGAAGCCGAACAACTCAACGCCCTCTCCAATCAGCTGCAAGACTTGGGTCTGCGCAGCACCGAATTACGGAGGTATCTTTGACTTCGATACCAAGCAGGAGCGCCTGACCGAAGTATCCGAACTCGCCGAAGACCCCGCCATCTGGCAGGACGCCAAACGCGCCCAGGAGCTGGGCCGCGAGCGCAAGATGCTGGAAGATGTCGTGAACGGCCTGGCCAGCATCGGCCAGGAGCTCGACGATGCCGCCGAATTGTTCGAGATGGCGAAAGCCGAGAACGACGACGACAGCCTGAACAGCATCGCCGCCGACGTGCAGGATGTGCAGAAGCGCGTCGAGGCGCTGGAATTCCGCCGCATGTTCTCCAACCCGGCAGACCCGAATAACTGCTTCATAGACATCCAGGCCGGCGCGGGCGGCACCGAGGCCTGCGACTGGGCCTCCATGTTGCTGCGCCAATATATCCGTTATTGCGAACGCAAGGGCTTCAAGGTCGAGGTACTTGAACAGACCGACGGCGACGTCGCGGGCATACGCAGCGCATCCCTGAAGGTCGAAGGCGAGTACGCCTACGGCCACCTGCGCACCGAGACCGGGGTGCATCGATTAGTTCGCAAGTCGCCGTTCGATTCTTCGGGCGGTCGCCACACCTCGTTCGCCAGCCTGTTCGTCTCCCCCGAAGTGGACGACTCGATCGAGGTCGACATCAACCCGGCCGACCTGCGCATCGATACCTTCCGCGCCTCGGGTGCGGGCGGCCAGCATATCAACAAGACCGACTCGGCGATCCGAATCACACACGCCCCGACCGGCATCGTCGTGCAATGCCAGAGCGACCGCTCGCAGCACCGCAACAAAGCCGAGGCCATGTCCATGCTGAAGTCGCGCCTGTATGAACTGGAACTGCGCAAGCGTCAGTCCGAAGCCGACAAGCTCGAAGCCACCAAAACCGACGTCGGCTGGGGCCACCAGATTCGCAGCTACGTGCTCGACCAGTCGCGCATCAAGGATCTGCGCACCAACGTCGAAATCTCCAACACGCAGAAAGTGCTCGACGGAGACCTTGATCCATTCATCGAGGCCAGTCTGAAGCAAGGTGTGTAGTGTAGACTTGGCAAATCTTCATGGGAGACACAGCATGAGACTCATTTCCTTAACCGTGCAACACTACAAGAGCTTGTCAAATGTCGGCTTGGACAATATCCAACCCGTCACCGTGTTGGTAGGTCCTAATGCGGCAGGCAAGAGCAATGTTGTAGACGTGCTGAAATTCCTGCGTGACATGGTTTCCGAGAGCTTGGAACACGCAATCAGTAGGCGCAACGGCATCACCGCCATACGTCAGCACTCTCGCACTAGGCCTTATCAAATCTCCATCAAGCTCTGTCTTCTGGACGAAGAATTTGAAGATGGTGAGGCGCGAGAATCCTCATATGAAATTACAATTTCCAGCTTGGTTGCTGGCAATTACAAGGTGGAACGAGAAACCGCATTCTGGCATGAGGATGAACATGAATATGACGATGAAACGAATGATTGGAATCATATCGGAGTAGTCCAACATTCCATGCAGCGATCCTCCGATGGGATAGTATTTCTAAATAGCATTGAGACCAAACTTGTTTTGCAACCCGATCAAGCTGCGCTTGGATTGGCGACTTTTCGGCGCGGCAATGGTATAGCTCCAAAAATTTCGGATTTTGTACAATCGCTACGTTTCACGACCATTTTCCCCAACACTCTGCGCGAGCCCAAGAAACCCGATGCAGATGCCGCGCTAAAAGAAACCGGCGAGAATTGGGCTTCGATACTTAAAGCCCTGAAACGCACGCCGAAAGGCCGCCATGAACTGGAACGCATCAAGGAAATGATGCAGATCGTCATGCCCAATTTGCGGGACGTTTCTGTCGCCACCGTCGGCGGCTACTTGGTTCCCCAATTTCGAGTCGCTGAAACTGCTGGAAAGAAGGAAGTAACCTACGACCTAGACCCCAGCCAGCTTTCCGATGGTACCTTGCGCGTGCTGGGTATCTTGCTTGCGCTTTACCAGCTACCTCATCCTTCCTTCGTCGCCATTGAGGAACCAGAGCAGACGGTGCATCCCGGCCTGCTCGCGATGCTAGCCGAAGCCTTTCATGAGGTCTCCGAGCGTACCCAGCTATTCGTCACCAGCCACAGCCCGCACCTGATCGAATATTTCGCTCCAGAGGAAATCCGGGTCGTCGCAATGGAAGACGGCGAAACCCGTGTCACCGTAATCAAGTCCGCCCAACTCGAAGCCATCAAGGAAAAACTCATTTCGATACAGGAGCTGATGCTGGCCGAAGGCCTACAAGTGGAAGAGGCATGAGGCTGCTGCCCATAGTCGAAGGCGATGGCGACAAGGCGGCATTGCCGCTGCTGCTGCGCCGCATGCTGGCTGAACGGCACGGCATTCACGATTGCAAGATATTGAAACCTCATGTTCGCGGAGAACTTCCCTCGGTCCGCAAAAACTTCGAAAACAATTTCAAGGCTGCGATCAAGGAGAGTGCCGCCATCCTGTGGATACTCGACTTTGATTGCGACGACTGCCAATGCGTCATGAAAGAGGCCGATGCCCTTCTCGTCCGCGCGCACGAAATTTATCCGGACTGGCCCATTGAAATTGCCTTCATGGTGCAGGAATACGAGACGCTGTTCCTGAGCGACAAAACCGCCACTCGTTCCGTCCTGAAGTCCATTCCGGCGGATACCGATTTTCCTGCAGACCCCGAAAGCGTTCGCGGTGCCAAGGAATGGCTGAGCAAGGCCATGCCCAAAGGGGTGACCTACAAAGAAACAGTTCACCAAGCAAAAATCACAGCCACCCTTAACTTCGACCACTTGATAGGACACTCGCCCAGTTTCGCACACCTTGATCGCGCCCTAGCTCGCCTCGTTGAGAAAATGTGAGCATGAATTCCTTGTCGTCCACCACTGAAGACACATTGGGCCAATTTTTTGTCGCCGGGGTCGAGCCTGGCGATGTGCCTCAATTTTTCCCGCTGCTGGATGCGCAGCCACTGATCGCCGCGATGATCGCGCTGTTTCGCGGCGGCGACGATGAGGTGATGATCCGATTGATGGTGTTGCGCGAGATCGGCTTGCGCGCAGATGCGCCGGAATGGTCGCCGCGCGACCTGCAAAGCCACTTCGCCTTCATCAACCAATCCAAGCTCAACACCGTGCTCGGCCGCTTGCGCGAACACGCGCTGCTGCTGTGGGACGGTGAGCGCCACGTCTACCAACTCTCTTCCGCCGGGCGCATGGTGCTGTCCGCGCTCTCCAGCCTGCTGTCGTTCAGCACCGAGCAGGACGGCGAGCTGGGCTTCCTCGCCGCGCAGATCGCGGCGGGTTCTTCGGTAGGAAAACTGTCGCCGGAGGCCCTGTCGCACTTGCTGGCGCGGCTGGCGGAGCTGGAAGAGGAATTTGCGCAGTCGGTCACCTCGGGTTCCGAATTCCGTTTGCGCGCGGCGCAAAGCAAATTGGAGTCGGTGCAGAAGTGGATGGACAAGGCCAACGAGGTGATGCGCAACCTTGCCGCCGACGGCCTGGACGAAACCACCTGGCGGCTGGCGCAGCAGATCGGCCAGCGCCAGTCGAAACTGATGCGCATGTCTTCGGTGTTCCAGCGCGAACTCGCCGCCATCGCGCGCCAGCAGGTGCATTTGTCGCAGGGCGGGTTAACCTCTTCCGAGCTCGCGGCCTGGCTCAAACAGCGCAGCATCGAAGAGCTGACTGAACTGGCGACACAACAGCTCTCCATTACGCCGGAGACAACCTTCATCCTGCCCGACGTGATGCTGGACAACACCGAAGAGTTCATCGAGCGCGAACAACCCGACCGCCGCGTCTCGACCATGCCCGCCCCCGCCGAGATCGAATACGTCAACGACATCCCGCTGGAGCCGCCGCCGCAACTGCTGCAACTCACGCGCTTGCTTGCCGGGCTGGATGCGCCGCTGTCGGTGGCCGACGGAGTGGTCGGCGGCGATTTCAGCGCGGCCTCGTACCGCCTGTCGCTGCTGTCTTTCCTCGGCGAACAGAATGTAGACCCGGAGCTGGCCCCACTCGCGGAATTGCCGGTGACGCTGCACTGGCACGAACAGCACGAGCTGCACACAATCAACCGCGATGAAGTCGCCGCCATCAGCGGCGGGCAAATTATCCCGATGGAGAAACAAACATGAACCATGACCCCGCCGCGCGCCTGATCGCGCGCCTGCTGGCATTGCGCTACCTGCCGCGCGAAGACGCCGAAGTGCGCCGCCTGCTGGTGGATGCTGCATTCCGCGACGAGGTGGAGCAACGCCTCGCCGCCAGCGGCTTGCGCCTGCTGGCGCACCCCTTCGCCGCGCATGTCGGGATCGCGCTCGCCCGCGAGTGCGAGAGCGCGGTGTTCGAGCAGAACGACACCTGGCAGGGCAGCAACATCGGCCTGCCCAAGGACGCAGTGGCGCTGCTGGTGATCCTGTGGGCGCTGATCATCCTGCCCAAGCGCGAACGCCAGTTGGCGGGTACAGCCGCAGAGCAGGAGGCGCAGAGCGAAATGTTCGAGACGGTCAAGCTCACGCCGCTGGCGCATGAAGCCTCGCGCGGCATCGCCGAAAATATTTTGCTGGAAGACTACGGCAAGCTGCTGGGCGGCAAGGCGCGCCTCCAGCAATTCGCGCTGCCGCAGCTGTCGCGCCTCGGCTTCATCGAGCGCAAGAACAAGGTCATCCACGAAGGCCCGCTGCTCGACCTCGCCTTCGACTATGCCGAGATGGCACCGCGCATCCTCAACGGCGCGCTGTCAGATTTGCTGAAACAGCGCGGCATTTTGCGCGATGTAACGCTGGGCGAAATGAATGAACAGGGAATGAACTGATGGGTGCCTCTAGAAATTTGCTTTTGCGGGATGAAGCGCAAGGAGCCGCACAGTGAGCAACGAGACATATCTGATAGATAGGCGAGGCGCGAACGAGCATGTGACGCCGCGATTCGCCCGCAAAATGAATTTATAGGGGTACCCGATGTTTCGATTGATCGAACTGGAAACTATCCACTGGGACTACTGGCGCAATTTCAAGCTGCCGCTGAACGCGCCCATCATCACCATCTCCGGGCCCAACGGCTCGGGTAAGACCACGCTGCTCGACGCGCTGCGCACGCTGCTCGCGCTGGAGTGTTCGAGGAAGCGCGACTACAAACGCTATGTGCGGCGCAACGGCGAGGACTTCTGCTGGCTGCGCGGCGTGATAGACAACCAGCGCGCCTTGGGTAGCAGCAAGCGTCCGTTCGGCCTGCCCCACCAGCAGGACAAGATCACCCTGGCCTGCCGCATAGACAAAAAAGGCGGCGACTGGTCGCGCAAATACTGGATCGCCGACGGCGATGTCAGTTTGCAGGACATCGAAGCACAGGGCGAAGAGTTCGGCGTGCGTGAATACAAACTGATATTACAAAGCGCCGGGCTGTCCACCGCGATTTCCAAAGTGCTGTCGCTGGAACAGGGGCAGACCGACAAGCTGTGCGAATTGTCTTCAAGAGAGCTGCTCGACCTGGTGTTCCAGGTGTTCGGCGACAAGGAAGTGCTGGAGCGCTACCAGGAAGCGCGCCACCACCAGGAACACACGGCGCGCGAACTCGACGCGATGAAAAACCAGCTGGAAGCGATGGGCAACAATCTGGAGCGGCACGAACAAAAAGTAAACCGCTACCGCGAATGGCACGGGCTGAACCAGGAGCGCACCGATTTGTTCTCGGAGAAGCGCCCGCGTCTGGAGCACTATCTGCTGCAGCGCGAAGCCGACAATGCGCGCCGCACCCTGCTCTCGCATCGCCGCGAATGGCGCGCCAAGCGCATCGAGCTGCAGAACCAGCAACTGGAATTGCAGGTGCAGAAACAGACGCTGGCCGCGGCACAACTGCGCAGCCAGGCGGCGCAGGAGAACGAGCAGAACCAGAACCGCGCATTGAATGAATTGAACCGCGAGCTGGGCAACTGGGAAGCCATCGTCAAACAGCATGAACGTTTGTTGCAGCAGGCCGAATCCGCCGGTGGCAAAACCGCCGACGCGCGCGAGCTGGAAAAACTGGAAGGCGAACGCGCCAACTTGCTGGTGCGCATCGCCGAGCTGGGGCAGCAGCAACGCCTGCTCGACGAGATGCTGGAAAATCTCGCCGCCGGACGCCGCGCCGATCCCGCCGATGTCGCGGCCTTCCGTCAGGCATTAAGCAGCGCCGGTATCGCGCACGACTTGCTCGCCGACGTGGTGGAGATCGCCGATGCCTCCTGGCAGGCGGCGGTGGAAGCCGTGCTCGCGCCCTTCGCCCACCTCGTGCTGCTGGGCAAAGGCAAGGATGCCGAACAGGCGATGGCGCTGGGCGAGAAACTGCGCTACCGCCACTTCATCGTGCCGGAATGCGCGCAACCGGGATTGGCACCGCAAGGTTCGTTGCTGGAAGTGGTGAGATTCTCCAAGCTGGTGCCGGAGTGGCTGCTGCGCACGCTGGAGCGCACACGCCGCGTGGAAGATGCCGCCGCCGGAGCCAAGCTACCGCGCGGCGAAGACTGGATCACCCGCCAGGGTTATCTGCGCGAACGGCGCGGCGGACGTTATGCCGCACCGGAACAGGCACGCTTCGGCAAGGCCCGGCTGGAGGCCTTGCGCCAGCAGCGCGCGGAACTGGAAAAATCTGCGGAGCCGTTGCTGCAACAGCGCAATGACCTGACCGACCGCATCCGCAACTTGCAAGCGCAACTGGCGGGCGAAAGCGCGAGCGCGCAACTGGCGGCGCGCGCCGCCGAGTTTGCCGAGGCGCGCCAGCAATACGATGCGCTGGTACTGCGCCGCCGCGACAACACCGTGCTGCAGGCACAGCAGGAGCGCGACCAGGCCGACAAGGCCGCCAGCGCGGCGCTCGCCGGCTTGCAGAAGATCGAGTACAGCCTGCAAACCCTGCACAGGGAAATTTCCGCCAAGGAAAACCGCGCCGCGCGCGAAGAGCAGATACGCCGCCTGCAAACACTGCGCCACAACCGCAAACAATTTCCGGCGGGATGGTGCGATAGCGCGGCCAACCAGCAGCTGGCCGAGAAATACCGCGACACCACCAACATAGACTTGCGCATCGAGGAAATCGAGCGGCGCTTCCGCGATGAAACCTGGGAGACCGACGACACCGTGGTCGCGCTGCGCGACAAGATCAAGGAAGACTATGGGCGGATGGAGAGCGACCTAGCCATGCGCCGCCGCGACAACGAGCTGGCGCGCAGCCAGACCGATGATGCGCGTGCGACATACGTGGACGCGCTGCGCTACACCGTCAGCCGCTATGTGAAAAATATCCGCGCGCTCGGCGAGCTCGCCGGGATCAGGATCGAGCATGAACCGGTGTTGCTCGGCGACGACGACCTCACGCTGGCACAAGCCGGTCTGGCGGTGCGTTTCGATTTCGACGCCAAGGGTTTCATGGGCATGAACGACGGCGACGCGTCCGGCGGGCAGCAGGTAATGAAATCGCTGATCCTGCTGGTCGGGCTAATGATGGAAGAATCGCGCCCCGGCGGCTTCGTGTTCATAGACGAACCGTTCGCCCACCTCGACATCGTCAACATCGAGCGCGTGTCCAGCTTCCTCAAGGCCACCCGCGCGCAATACCTGCTCACCACGCCGGTCACCCACAACGTCAATATCTACGACCCTTCGATGCTGACGCTGGTGACCTTCAAGAAACGTCCCGGCGATGCCTGGGCACCCGGCGTCAAGGTGCTGGTGCGCGAAGGCCATGCCTGACAATATTCCCGGCGATCTCGTCACCGAAGCGCTGGATCAGCGCAAAGTCAGCCAGCGGCGCAAACGCTACTGCGCACACCTGCCGCAGCAACTCGGGCTGATCCCGGGCGAATGGCGCGAGCTGCTGGCGCGCTGGGTGCGCCGGGGCGGCAACAGCCGCTGGGAAACCTTGCGCAACGATGCTGGCGTCACCGGCATCCAGCTGGCGGACTCATTGCGCGACTGGCTGTTGCGCAAAGGCTGGGCGATCATCATCGAGGAACGCAAGCACGGCGGCTGGTGGCCGCAGTCGGTGGAATTGCGCAACCTGCCGCACCTGCGCGAGGCACTCGGCCTCGGCGACAAGGAACAGAATGCGCAGCGCTGGATTGCATTGCGCGCCGAGTTGCAACAACAGTGCGGCGATACGCTCACTCCCGCCCTGTTCGCGCTGGACGAACTTCCGGTACACCGCGCTCTGGCGCGCCATGATCTGGTCGCCGCCCTGCAATGCTGGCAAGACGCGCAGCAAAGCGGCACGCGCCGCGACTTCGCCTTGTTCGCGCGCGATGACACCAAGGGCGTGTCCGATGCCGAATGGAACTGGCTGGAACAAACGCTGGATATGTCCGAATTCCGCATCGAGCGGCATACGCCGTTGCTGCTGATTTCTGCACCGCTGGCACTGACGCTGCCGCACGGGCAACTCGACCTGACCAATTGCCCGGACTTCGCGGCGCTCACCCCGGAAACCGTGCAAGCCGCCAGCGCCGCAACCGGCAGCATCCGCCGCTGGCAGCTGGTGGAAAACCGCACCAGCTTCGAACGGGTCGCCCGACTGCGCGCAGCGGATACCGGCGTGATCTGGTTGCCAGGCTTTCCGCCCGGCTGGTGGCGCAAGGCAATCGGGCATTTGCTCGACCTTGCCCCCGCACCCGCGCACATCGCCTGCGATCCCGATCCGGCGGGCATTGCCATTGCGCTCAAAGCAGCCGAGCTGTGGCGTGAACGCGGACTCGAATGGCAGCCGTGGAAAATGGCGGCAAGCGATCTCGCCGCGCTGCGCGCGCGCAAAACCTTGACCGAATCGGACAGGCTGCAACTCGCCGCATTGCGCCAGGCAACCGCCCTGCCCCCGCAGCTTGCCGAGCTGGCGGAGTGGATGCAGGAACGCGGCGAAAAAGGGGAGCAGGAAGGATATTTATAAACCGGATGACGACCTAGACGATTTCATCTCGGCGAGTTTGATTTCGATCCGACCACTCTGGTGCGCCCACTCTGGTGCGAAAAGACAAATGACAACCGTTGTGTCACAAGTGTACAATACGTGACACATACCCGTCTTGGAGGCTGACTTATGAAAACTCTTACCATCCGCGAAGCCCGCGAAGGCTTGAGCCACCCGGAACAGATGTTTGCAGGTGACGACGAGGTTCTGGTCGTTTGCCGGGGCGAGCCGGTGGCGCGCATCCTGCCGGTAAAACCAAAATTAAAAGTGCGTTCGCTGGCGGCTTTTCGCGCGCGCCAGCCAGTGCAAACCGTCACTAGCGAAGAAATCGTTGGTGAAGATCGCTCTGATCGAGTCTGAGTGATGATTTACCTGGACACCAGCGCCCTGCTCAAGCGCTACATCATGGAACCGGGAAGCGCCGACTTTGAAGATTTCTTTGCGACCCACGCCCCCTTCCATTCCGGCCGCCTGACGCTGGTTGAAGCGCGCAGCGCGCTGGCTCGACGCCGCCGGGCCGGACAGATCACTCGCAAGCTGGAATCGGCAGCATTCGATGAATTGCGCACCGACATTCAGGATGGCGCGCTGGTGATACACGCGCTTGACGACTCTCATGTCACTCATGCGCTCCACATTTTGGCGAAAGCTCCCAAGGTTTCCTTGCGCACGCTGGATGCCTTGCATTTGTCTATTGCACAGGAAATTGGTGCCGAGAAATTCGCCACGTCCGACCGGAATCAGGGCGAAGCCGCGCGCCTGATCGGATTTGATTTATTCTTTTTTTGAGAAATATAACCATGAACGAACAAACTATCCCTACCCCATCCGAAAAACCCATCGACAAAACTCAGGACAGGCTTTTGGCCGGGCACCCGCAAGACGACAACCAGATCTTCGCCGAACGCCGCCACAAGCTGGCCGAGATACGCAAGGCTGGCGTCGCTTTCCCGAACGATTTCGAGCGCAAGCATCTCGCGGGCGACCTGCTTGCAGAGTTTGGCGATAAATCACATGACGAGCTGGAGGCCGCGCAGATCAAGGTCGCGGTGGCCGGGCGCATGATGCTCAAACGCGTGATGGGCAAGGCCAGCTTTGCGACCATTCAGGACATGAGCGGAAAGATACAACTCTACATCAGCAACGATGACACCGGCGAGGCCGCGCACGATGCGTTCAAGCATTACGACCTCGGCGACATCCTCGGCGCGATCGGTGTGCTGTTCAAGACCAAGACCGGCGAACTTTCGGTGCGGGTCACGCAAGTGCGCCTGCTGACCAAGGCGCTGCGTCCGCTGCCGGAAAAATTCCACGGCTTGTCTGATCAAGAGCAAAAATACCGCCAGCGCTATCTCGACCTGATTACCAACGAGGATACGCGCCGCGTGTTCATGACCCGCACCAAGATCATTCAGGCGATACGCGAATTTTTCATCCGCCACGGCTATATGGAAGTGGAAACGCCGATGATGCACCCCATCCCCGGCGGTGCCGCAGCCAAGCCTTTCGAGACTCACCACAACGCGCTGGACATGAAGATGTATCTGCGCATCGCGCCCGAGCTTTACCTGAAACGGCTGGTGGTGGGCGGCTTCGAGAAGGTGTTCGAGATCAACCGCAACTTCCGCAATGAGGGGCTGTCGACACGTCACAATCCGGAATTCACGATGCTGGAATTCTACGAGGCCTACCGCGATTACAAATATCTGATGGACTTCAGCGAGCAGCTGTTCCGCGAAGTCGCACAAAAGGTATTGGGCACGACGCAGATCAGCTATCAGGGTAAACCACTGGACCTGGGCCGACCGTTCCACCGTTTGACGATGGTGCAGGCGATCCAGAAATATCATCCGCAATTCACCACCGCACAACTCAACGACCGCGATTTTGTAGTCGCCGAGCTGGAAGACCTGAAGGCCAAATACAAGCCCGCAGACGGCATCGGCGGACTGCAACTGTCGCTGTTCGAAGAGCTGGCCGAGGCGCAGCTCTTCGAGCCTACCTTCATCGTCGATTACCCGGTGGAAGTGTCGCCGCTGGCGCGCAGCAGCGACAAGAACCATGACATCACCGAGCGTTTCGAGCTGTTCATCGTCGGGCGCGAGATCGCCAACGGCTTCTCCGAGCTGAACGACGCGGAAGACCAGGCCGCACGTTTCGACGCGCAGGTCGCGGCGAAAGATGCCGGCGACGAGGAAGCGATGTTCAAGGACAACGATTTCGTGCGCGCACTGGAATACGGCTTGCCGCCCACCGCTGGGCAGGGCATAGGCATAGACCGGCTGGTGATGCTGCTGACCGACAGCGCCAGCATCAGGGATGTGATCCTGTTCCCGCACATGCGGCCCGAATAAAGATCGTTCATCCGCAGATTACGCAGATTGACGCAGATCATGCACAACCTGGGATCGGCAGACTCATCAAGGATCGTCTCTGCCTTGACTGCCCTCAATCTGCGTAATCTGCGGACAGGCTTTTCCCCATGCTGACCGCCGACACCCGCGAACTGCTGCTGCAACATTACCCGATGCTGGGAAACCTGCCCGCCGCAGACCGGGACGAGTTGCTGGCAACGGCAAGCCTGATGCATCTGCCGGCTGGCACGGTGGTATTCGACGAAAACCAGTCTTGCCAGGGGTTTCCGCTGCTGCTGTCCGGCAGCATCCACGTGATCAAGGCCGCACCAAACGGCCGCGAGCTGCAACTATACAGCGTCAATCCCGGCGAGAGTTGCATACTCACCAGCAGTTGCCTGCTGGGACGTGCGAAATACAAGGCGCGCGGAGTGGCAAGGCAGGATACCGAGCTGGTCGTGCTTCCACCATCGGCATTCAAAACATTGATTGACGTTCATGGACCGTTCCGCGATTACATCTTCAGCCTGTTCTCGGAACGCCTCACCGACCTGATGCAGCTGGTCTCCGCTGTGGCCTTCCAAAAACTGGACCAGCGCCTCGCGGCATTGCTCGCCACCAAACCCACCCCGATACACACCACCCATCAGGCGCTGGCCGATGAACTCGGCAGCGTGCGCGAGATCATCAGCCGCTTGTTGAAAAACTTCGCCGATCACGGCTGGATCAGACTGGGGCGCGAACACATCGAGATTGCCGATGCGGCTGCCCTGAAGAAATTCAGCATGCTCTAACCACTGTGTAACCTTCCTCACAGACATTGCGCCCACCGTAGCCTATTCTGCGCTCCTCGAATCAATTCTGTGGAGCGTAGTCATGAAATCGAACAAGATCGCATTAGCCGCCATACTGCTTTGGATTGTCACCATCGCCGTGTTTGCCTGGTTCTTCATTCGCGGCAACACCGTCGCAGGAACAGATAATCGGACTGCCGTGGTACTGGCTGTTGGCGAACGCGAGTTAATCTTATCCGAAATGCGCAGTCTGCTGGGCGGCGTACAGGGCATCCTGGACAGCCTCAATCATGGCGATATGAAACAGGCTGCCAGCGCCGCGCGCGTCGTGGGTATGGCCTCAGCTGTTGACGTAAACCCCGCACTGATGGCCAAACTGCCAATTCCCTTCAAGCAACTGGGCATGAGCGTGCACAGCGACATGGACGGCCTTGCGCTGGCAGCTGAAAGCGGCAAGCCTGCCGCCGAATTGCAGACCATGCTGACCGCCACCCTATCCAAATGCGTTGCCTGCCATGCATCCTGGCAGCTCAAGGCGGGCAATTGAATCTGTGTGATTTTCCTCACAGACAGTTGCTCTGCGATTACTTATTCTGCAATCCCGTAACCCAAACTATCTTAAGGAGCAAAACATGAAAACGAACGAACATGCAATCGACCGCGCATTGCGCGTCATCGCAGGCCTGGTGTTGATTGGTCTGACCGCCACTGGCACGATAGGCGTATGGGGCTGGATAGGTGTGCTGCCACTGGTGACAGGCCTCATCGGTTTTTGTCCGGCCTATGCAGCTCTGGGCATGAGTACCTGCGCTACAAAAAAATAGGACTGAGCTCCGCAACGCCGGATAACAGAGTAGGTGGCAAATCGGCCGGATCGGCTCAATGAGAATACTGACGGAGGTTGGACAACCACATGTACTACGGCGAAAAGTTCAACGCCATCACTCATATGGTCGGCGCCATACTGGCGCTTGTCGGCACCATCGCACTCATCGTAATGGCTGTGCATGACGGCGACCCGTGGAAAATAACCAGCGTCTCGATCTACGGCGCGACACTGGTGCTGCTTTACAGTTTCTCTACGCTCTACCATAGCGTGCGCGGGCACGCCAAGATCGTCCTGCGCAAACTGGATCACCACAGCATCTACCTGCTCATCGCCGGCAGTTACACGCCATTCTGCCTGGTGACCCTGCGCGGTTCATGGGGCTGGTCGCTGCTCGGTATAGTGTGGGGGCTGGCAACGCTCGGCAGCCTGCAGGAGCTATGGTTCAAGAGCGGGACGCGCATACTATCAGTGGTGATTTACGTCGTGATGGGCTGGGTGGCGCTGGTGGCCATGTTCCAGCTCCTGCAAGCTTTGGGATCAGACGGATTCGCCTGGCTCGTCGCTGGCGGGCTGTTTTATACGATAGGCATCGTCTTCTATGTGCTCGACACCCGCCTCACTCATGCGCACGGCATTTGGCACCTATTCGTGATTGCCGGCAGCGCCGCCCATTATGTGGTGATTTTGAATTTTGTGCTGTGAGCACAGCAACACCGTCTAGTCACTGGCAACGGTTTTAAGGTGGCTTACAAATAAAAACGGCATCTGACTTTTCAATCAGATGCCGCCTCGAACCGGTTCGCTGAAACTACGGCATGACCGTATCGATCATCACATTCAAATCTTTGGTGCCAGGTTTGATTGCTTCTGTTAACCCTTGCAAATCGCCGGACTGCCCCATCGGCGTGCCGGATTTCGACACGCGCGCCACCACCACCACTTGAGGGAAGCCGGATAATTTCAACTGCGGCTGCATCGCCATGCTGTCATCCAGCGTAAACTTCAACGGCAAGTCTTTCACCTGTTTGCGCAGCACTGCCAACGGCATCTTGGGACCCTCTGCGGCACGCGCCAGGATAAACACGATATCGGTAGGCTTAACCTTGCCCGCCAGCGCCGGACTCAACGCAACCTTGCCGGTGATGGCTGTGGCGGTACTTGCGATTGCCTGTTCAGGCGCTTTGCCGGCCGCCAGCTGCGTCAATTTTTCCTTGCCGCCCGGTTGCGCTGCCAACAATACACTGGCTTGCTTGATGCCGCCACGGTATACCTCAACATCCTGGGAACCCGGCTCCAGTTGGCTGATCAGCGCCTGCCAGCGCACGATTGCCGTCACGTAGTCGGCGCGCTCCATCGCGGCAGAACCTGACAATGCCAGCGCGGTCGTGTTGTTGGCATCCAATTCCAACGCCTTGTTCAACAGCTTGGTCACTTCTGGCCCTTGCAGGGTTTGACCGTGGCCCATCGCATAAACGTCGGCATAATTTGCCCATATCTGCGCTTCATTCGGCACCAGGTTGACCAGGCGCTCATAGGCCTTGAGCGCTTCGGGATAACGCTTCTGTTCGGTGTAGGTGCGAGCCAGCATCCACCAGTCATTGGGATTTTTGGCCAGACGTTTCACTTTCTTTTCCAGCCGTTGCAGCGCCTCTTCGGAATGGACAACGCCATCTGCATCCGCCACGATCGGTTCCTGTGGCATCAGCGCATCGGTATTTCCCAATGTCAGATAGATAGGCACGCTGGCCAACGGCAACAGCACGGCCAATACGATCGCCAAAACCTTGGCCGGATTGCGCGGCGGTTTGGCTGCGGGTTGGCCTGTGGTTTTAACCTCTTCCATCAACCTCACTTGCAGCTCACGTTTACCTTGCTCATAAGCTTCTTGCGTCAACAACCCGTTGCGCAGATCGACTTCCAATTCCGTAGACTGGTCGCGCAATATTCCAAGGTTCGCCGCATCGCGCAACACATCGTTGTTGCTTGCAGCGTTACGCCACAACGGCAATGCGACAAACAGCACCGCGACCAGCAGCATGGCCGCACATATTATCCAGAATAAAGTCATGATTGAGAGTCTTTCGGTGTGTTTAACAAGGCTGCGGCGCGTTGCGCATCCTCGGCAGAGAGCGCAGCTTCGGCAACCTCGGTTTTACGCTTGCGCAATTTAACCACCAAGCCGATCAGGCCGATCAGCAACAAGGCGAACGGACCATACCAGAGCAGCAAGGTGTAGCTCTTCATCGGCGGATCGAACAGCACGAAATCACCGTATCGGGAAACCAGATAGTCGATGATCTCCTGATCGTTCATACCCTTCTGCATTTGCTCGCGCACTTCGCGGCGCAGATCATTGGCCAGCTCTGAGCGTGAGCTGGCCAGCGATTCATTCTGGCAAACCAGGCAACGCAGCTTTTCCGCCAGGCCTATCATGCGTTTTTCCAGCACCGGATCTTCGGCCAGATCCTTAGCCTCACCCGCATAAGAAAAAGTCGGCAATAAACAAAACAGCAATATCAGTATATGTTTCATTTCGCTTGCAGCTCCGCAACCAAGGGAAGAATTTTTTCCTGCAAATTTTGATGGGTTATCGCGCCGATCTGCTTGTAGCGGATCACGCCTTGCTTATCGATCAGATAAGTTTCGGGCACGCCATACACACCGTAGTCGATCCCGACACGACCGTCCGCATCGGCGGCAATCAGGGTGTAAGGGTCGCCACCATTGCGCAGCCACGCCTCACCTTCCTCGTTCTTATCCTTGTAATCCAAACCATAAATCGGCACGATGTTGCGGCGCGCCAATTCCATCAGCACCGGATGCTCTTCCCTGCATGAAACACACCATGAAGCCCATACGTTGAGCAACCACACCTGCCCCTTCATATCCTGCGACGAGAAGCGCTTGGCAGGATCATGCAACTGCGGCAGATTGAAGGCCGGTGCCGGTTTGTTGATCAGCGGAGAAGGAACTTCATGCGGTTTCAAGCTCAGCCCGACATACAGGAAACCCGCCAACACTACGAAAGCAATAAATGGCCAGAAACGTGTCATGATGCTTTGCCCTCTGCTGCAACGCCGCCGGGCATACTTGCTGCTTCAGTAGTCTGGCTCGTTTTTTTATTGTGTAAACGATAGCGTCGGTCGCTGATGGCCAACGTACCACCCAAAGCCATAAACAGACAGCCCACCCATATCCAGTCCACGAACGGCTTGTAATAAACGCGTACCGCCCATGCGCTCTGCGTATCGGGGATGGGTTCGCCCATCGACACGTACAGATCGCGGAACAAGCCGGTATCGATCGCAGCTTCGGTCATCGGCATACCGGATGCATTGTAATGACGCTTTTGCGGCTGCAACTCGGTCACCGGCTTACCATCCCTGGTGACCGTAAAATGACCCTCGGTAGCCATATAGTTGGGGCCACGCACACTGCGGACTCCGTCAAAACGGAATATATATCCTCCCGCATCGACCGTATCGCCCACATCCATGCGCACGTCACGCTCGGTTGCATAGCCTCTGACCACAGTCACGCCTATGATGAATATCGCCACACCGAAATGTGCAAATTGCATCCCGTAATAGCTCAAACTCTGGCTACGCACGCGCTGCATAAAATTCCCGTGACCGGCCCAGCGTTGCCACAAGCTCACCATAATCGTCGAAATCAACCAGAAAGCCAGCATCAAGCCGAAAGAGATCAGTGGCGTCCAATGCCCAGCCAGCCATGGCAACACCAGTGCAAAAAGGAATGTTGCCAGCAACGCCCAGCGCACGCGCTTGGCCAACTCAACCACACTGGACTCCTTCCAGCGTGCCAATGCACCCAAACCCATCAATATAACCGCCATGGCCATCAGCGGGACGAACACCGCTTCGAAATAGGGTGGGCCTACCGAAAGTTTGCCCATGCCCAGCGCATCCATGAATAAAGGATACAACGTGCCGATAAACACTGCGGCGGAAGAAACCGACAACAACACGTTATTCGCCAACAGCATCGATTCGCGCGAAACCATCTCAAATTTTCCGCCCAGGCCGATCTTGGGTGCGCGCCACGCAAACAGCAGCAGCGATGTGCCGATCACGACGGCCAGAAAGGCCAGAATAAACACACCACGCGCCGGATCGGTCGCAAACGAATGCACCGATGTCAATACGCCGGAACGCACCATGAAGGTACCCAGCAGACTGAGGGAAAATGCGGCGATCGCCAGTAACACGGTCCAACTCTTGAACGCGCCGCGCTTCTCGGTAACAGCCAGCGAATGCATCAGTGCCGTACCCACCAGCCATGGCATGAACGACGCGTTTTCAACCGGATCCCAGAACCACCA
>JACPYR010000061.1 GCA_016195965.1 Nitrosomonadales bacterium
GGGCCATCAGCTCGCTCTGGAAGTCGATCAGCTTGTCTATACTCTGGATATAAGCGAGCTGTAGCGGACGAATGTCCTTTAGCAGCAATTCTTTCGCCTCGGCCTGCTTGCCCTCTTTCATCAGCTTCAGGAAAGCATCCTGGGAGTCGATGTACTTGCTGCGCGCCTCGATCACTTTAGCCAGCGTGGCCTTGCCTTCCACCGACTTGATCTTATCTTCCAGTTTGGCCAGGTTATCCTTGATTTCCTTGCGCGCCTCTGCAATGCGATCCAGCTCCTTGGCGATCTTGTCCTTGTCGGATTCCAGCAAGGCATTGCGCATAGCACGGGCTATATTGTTGATGCCACTTATCATGTTATTCGCCCACACCGTCTTGGGAAATTTATCGTTGACGATGTCTTGAATATCGGTCTGCATTTCGCGCATACCGTTGATGCCGAAAATCGCGATGATGCTCATCAGCACGATCACCGCACCGAAACCCAAGCCTAAACGGGTACCCACTTTCATGTTAGCCATGTTGGTTCTCCTTTATTGCAAATTGAAGGATTGCTCATTGAGGTTGCAACAGTTATGCGGCTTCCAGTTCCTCGACCAGATCCATGTCGCGGCTGGACATCAGCTTCTCGATGTCCACGATGATGATCATCCGGTTGTCCACGGTGCCCACGCCGGTGATGTACTGCATGTCCAGCGCCGAGCTGAATTCGGGCGCCGCCTTGATCTGCTCCGACGTCAGCGCGATCACGTCCGAAACGCCGTCCACCACGATACCCACCACGCGCTTCGCGACGTTCAATATGATCACCACCGTCAGTTCGTTATAGGTCACGTTGCCCAGCTTGAACTTGATCCTCATATCGATGATGGGCACGATGATGCCGCGCAGGTTGATCACGCCCTTGATGAATTCCGGCGAATTCGCGATCGTCGTCACCGCGTCGTAGCCGCGGATTTCCTGCACCTTGAGGATGTCGATGCCGTACTCCTCGCGGCCCAGCGTGAAGGTCAGCAACTCCCGGTTGTTAACCGCCTTATCCAGGTTCTCTTGCATGATGCACTCCTTTCGACAAATCGTTGGATTACCAGCCTTCGTTGAATTACCCGCATCAGTTGCTCATTGCATGCATAGCCTGCGCATGCCGACGCCACGCTTAACCAGCAAACCGCTCCAGAAATTCGCGAACAGCAGTTTGCGCAACGGCACGGGCGACACATCCCACAGGTCACGCGCGCATTCGACACTGTGCCGCTCCGCACACCAGTCCGGCGGCATGTTCAGGAAAGGGTTGAATCCGTCTGCAGCGCAATCCCGCACCACCAGTCCGGCCACTTGCACCGCGCCCCGCTCGGAATTGTTCTCGGGCAACCAGGTGACGGAAACAAAAGCCCCCTTCTTGAGCCGCGCATCGCGTTGTCCGGCATGAAAGGACACGGTGGCTGCGGCACAGTCGTGGTAGAGCGTGGCCCGGTAGTCGTAGCCGCCGTTTTTTCCCGACGCATAGCTGATGCCTACCAGGCAAAACACCTCGGGGAAAAATGCGTTGCTATCGAACTGGTTAACTGGCATGACATCTCCCCTGTTGAGTCGCTTTACATGTACCAGATATGCGGCGGCAAGTCGGACAGATCGCTCATCAATTTCTCGCGACCGGCGCCGTGAGAAGGACGTTCGACCAGAGAGGCATCTGTCCTCTCCACCGAGCGCAAAATCTCGCCCAGCTGGCCGACTGCAGGGTAAGCCTGCGCCAGGCTGCCTTCTATGTCGTTGAGGTTATCCAGCATGTTTCCCGTGATGTTCTGCATATTCGCGATGCGGCACGCCACATACGCGGCATCATCGGCCTGCAATTGCCCGTTGCTGACTTCCCGTGAAAACGACTCCAGCATGCGCGCAATCCCGCCCAGCACCAGCTTCAGGTCATAGCTGGTCATTGCCAGCCTGAGATGGTTGAGCATGCCGTGATCGACCAAGCCTTGCTCCATGACAGCCTCCTTGTGAATTTTTAATATCCCGAGTTGCGGCAGAACTTATCTACGATGGACCCATGCCAGGGTAACCATTGAGCCTGGCATGTCACATGCCGATGCAGCGCTCGTAGTTGCCGATCAGCGTCGCAAGTATGGCGAGCTCCATCGTGCCGAACACCACGAGCGGCAAGCGGCTATCGCCCGCCCCATGCACGAGCAGCCGCACCTGCCGCCTTAACACGGCTCCCCCTGCCTGACAGATCTGAGTTTGCTGCACAACACCGCGTTGCATGATTCGAGCACGGCGATGCGCTTCATCAGCCGCTCGGTTCTCTGCTCGATATGCTGATCCAGATGGTAGCGATGCTGTCTCAGCTCTTCTTCCATATGCTTTTTATCGGTGATGTCCAGCATAATGCCCTTGATAAACATCGGCACGCCGGCATCGTCGCACACGACGCTGGCCTCGTCGTGTATCCAGCGCACTTTCCCGGCGCTGTCGTAAAGGCGATATTGGCAATTGAATTTCTTGCCGGTGCGCAGGCTGTGCCGCAAGGCGTTGCCAACCATCTCGCTATCGCTTTCATGGGCCTGCTGCAGGCGTATGTCTGTTTTACCCAGATACTTTTCCGGCGCGTAGCCAAGATTGGCTATTTGCGGACTGACATAAATCATGCGGATATCTTCCTGGCATGAAGAGACGTAGGTCATCACCAGCGGATGTTCGACCGACAGCAGGCTGGCTGAACCGCCCACCTGGTATAACAATTGTTCCGCGCGCGCGGTACTTTCAGCCAGGATGTCCTGATAGCCCGGCAATGTAGCGCCTGCTTCGCTCAGGGATTCCAGCAACTGCCTGATGATGGTTGTCGCATCACTGGATTTTTCAGATTCGCAATCATTGACCAAGCCGCACCCGTTGGAGACGCCGGTATCGGCCAATGGGATGCTTTTTTTGCTCGGAACAATAGCCGGTCTCCGGCTACTCGGCGGAAGGTGCTGTTCGACGATGATGTTTTTGAATGCTGGAATTAAGGATGTGACGACAGACGGAATACCCGCTGAATCCCGACTTTGTTTGTTGGCTAATCTCATGATTTATCCCATTTTTAAGAAAGTGTTGGCTATCGCAAGCAGGAAATTTAAACTGCATTACCTTAAGGCGAATTCTGCCCAACACGGGCAAAATGGAATATCGGGTGAGGATGATTTTGCTACCAAACTTGCAGAAGCTGGAGCAGGAAATTTAGCGTATGAGAGGTCAGAAAATGATGAGGCAGCTAAGGGAACAGTTCACGTTGCAACGCATAGCGAACTAATTCCGCAACATTTCTTAAACCGAGCTTACTGAGGATATGGCTCTTGTGGGTGCTGACGGTCTTGTCGCTGATGAATAATTGCCTGGCGATATCGCTGACCGATTTCCCCTCGACGATCAGCCGGTAGATTTCAAACTCACGATCAGACAGGGCGTTGCTGCCGTTGGCCGGATCGGATGAAGTCACCGCATAAGCCAGTTGCTCGGACATCAATGGGGATAGGTACTTGCCCGTCTCCATCACTTTCCGGATCGCGCTGACCATGATTTGCGGCGAGCAATCCTTGCAAAGGTATCCGGATGCGCCCGCTTTCATCGCCCGGATCACGGTGTTCGCGTCGTTATGCATGCTGATGGCCAGGATAGGCAGTTTGGGATAGAGGCTCTTGACGTGCGCGATCAGGTTCGAACCGCTCATGTTGGGCATGACCATATCGAGCAACACCAGGTCGGGGCGAGTCACGCGCAAACTGTCCAGCAACTCCGCTCCGGAAGAAGCCTCGGCAACCACTTCAATCTCCGGCGCCAGGTTCAAACACTGCACCAGTCCGGCACGTATCAGTTCGTAATCGTCGACCACCGCCAGCTTGATCTTCATAATCTCATCCCCAATTTTAAGAAAAATTCCCTGTATT
Source organism: Nitrosomonadales bacterium (assembly GCA_016195965.1). Classification (GTDB taxonomy): domain Bacteria; phylum Pseudomonadota; class Gammaproteobacteria; order Burkholderiales; family Gallionellaceae; genus Gallionella. The sequence goes on from JACPYR010000061.1 coordinate 3,926, forward strand.
CCACCCGCATAACACTGTAAGCAACAAGCATGCCGATCCGGGGCATTCGTTCATTTCAACCTTATAAATATAAAGGCTTTTTATATGCTCGGGTATTCTGTTTATTACAGAATATGCCAATACTGTTTCAATTCTGTTAACCAAACCTCCGGTCATCCGGGCAGCCCATCAAGCGCTGCTCTTGCTGTTATGGAAGCGCTATACGACAGAAAACAAAATCGCCATGTCCTGCTGGCATAAATCGGGGTAGGCGTCGCACAAGGTCTGGCGTGCGTAGAATGCCAAAGGCCTGCCGCCCCAACTTTGCGCGGGATCAAAAAACGGCGCCGTTATCCTGCAGGCATCCTCAAAAATCATGCGCAGCCGGACGTTGACGCGCCGCTCCACGCCGCCCGCTAACATACCCGTCATGGCTTGCTGATGAATATCGCTGGATGTTTTCATAAACAGAGCTCCCGTGTCAGCAGGTAGATCGTTTCTTCTTCATCCGCCGCGATGCGCACGATCGGCTTGGAAGAAGCGCGTCCCAGCATGGTGAGATGCGCCTGATTGGCGCCGTCATCCAGATGAAACCCCAGAAATTCCAGCGGGCCGCATACCATGGCGCGCACCACGCTGGAATGCTCGCCAATTCCGGCGGTAAACACCAGTGCATCGATGCCGCCCGCCTTCGCGGCAAAGCCGCCTATTGCGGCACGCACTTGCCAACAGAAGTATTCCAGCGCAAAGAAGGCCGCATCGCTGCCACTTTCAAGCAAGGCGGACATCTCGCTGCTCTCCCCGTCCGATAGCGCAAGCAAACCCATGCGGTGATACACCATATCGGACAATTCCTCGTGGCTGTAGCGGCGCGCCAACTCAAGCATCACTCCCGGATCGAGGTCGCCGCTGCGCGTCCCCATCACGACGCCGCCGGCAGGCGTATAGCCCATGCTCGTATCCACCGAGCGGAGATTTTCCATCAGGCACAGACTCGTACCGCTGCCCAGATGCGCCACGACCACGCGCCCCCGTGCCGCATCGCCGAGCAGCTCCGGGAGCACCCGCGCGACATGCGCATAATTCAGCCCATGAAAGCCATAACGGCGCATGCCCAGTTCGCGCTGAACCGGCAGACGCCTGGCAAGCTCCGGCAAGGTGGCATGGAAGGCAGTGTCAAAACAGGCAACCTGCGGCACGGCAAAGCGCTCGCGGCACAAATCCACACCCAGAACATTACCCGGCAAATGCAAGGGCGCAAGATGTGCAATGCTGACCAAACGTGCGCGCTCGTCCGCATCAACCAGCCGCGCCTGCCCGGCGATGTCGCCGCCATGGACAAAACGATGGCCGACTGCGGCAGGGGACACCCACGCCAAATCCGACATCAATTGATCGAACGCGGCGGCGTGATCCCGGCAGCCACCTTGACCGATATGCCCATAGCGGAAATTGCGGCGCGCTCCATCCGGCAAAAATAAATCCGCCTTGAGGCTGGAAGAACCGCTGTTGATGGTCAGGATGGTCGGGTTCATTTTAACGGTATAGATCGTTTCTCGATCAGTATGGCCATGTCCAGCCATCGGCCTCGGGCAAATCGACGCCGTTCTCGTAGGCATAATTGCGGCAGTCGAGCTGCTTGTCGCGCAGCATTTCCTTGACGTGTGCGCCAGCCACCCGCAATGAGGGAATCCGGTCGATCGCATCGATCGCCAGGCTGAAGCGGTCAATCTGGTTCTGGATCGCCAATTCCAGCGGCGTGTTGATGCTGCCCTTTTCCTTGTAGCCGCGCACATGCATATTCTTGTGATTGGTGCGCCGATAGGCCAGCCGATGAATCAACCAGGGATAGCCGTGAAAATTAAAAATCACCGGCTTGTCCGCCGTGAACAGGCTGTCGAAATCGCGGTCCGACAAGCCGTGCGGATGCTCGCTTTCCGGAACCAGCTTGTACAAATCCACCACATTCACAAAACGAATTTTCAGTTGCGGAAAATTTTCGCGCAACAACACCACCGCCGCCAGCGCTTCCTTGGTCGGGATATCCCCGGCGCAGGCCATCACCAGATCAGGCTCGCAGCCCGCGTCATTGCTTGCCCATTCCCAGATGCCCAGCCCCTTGGTGCAATGCTTGATCGCGGCATCCATGTCCAGAAACTGCAGGTGCTTCTGTTTATCGCACACGATGACGTTGATGTAATCGGTGCTCTCCAGACAATGGTTCGCCACCGAGAGCAGGCAATTCACATCCGGCGGCAAATAAATCCGCGTCACTGCGGGACTCTTGTTCACCACCACATCCAGAAAACCGGGATCCTGGTGGGTAAAGCCGTTGTGATCCTGCCGCCAGACGGTGGATGTGATCAGCAGGTTCAGCGATGACACCGGCGCGCGCCAGGGCACGGCCTTGGCCATCGCCAGCCACTTGGCATGCTGGTTGAACATCGAGTCGATCACATGCACGAACGCCTCGTAAGTCGAGAAGAAGCCATGCCGTCCGGTGAGCAGATAGCCTTCCAGCCAGCCTTCCAGCGTATGCTCGGAAAGCATCTCCATCACCCGTCCGTCCGGTGACAGTTCACCGCCGTCCGCATCCTCGGGCAGATAATCGGCGAGCCAGGTTTTTTTGCTGACTTCGTAGATATTGTCCAGCTTGTTGGAGCTGTTTTCATCCGGGCCGAACACGCGGAAATTGCTCATGTTCTGGCGCATGATGTCGCGCAATAACTTACCCAGGGGCCGGGTATTTTCGGCTATTGCCGTACCCGGCTTGGCCACCGCTATCCCGTATTCGCGGTAATCGGGCATGCGCAATGCCTTGCGCAATTGTCCGCCGTTGGCGTGCGGATTGGAACTCATGCGCAGGTTGCCTTGCGGTGCCAGCGCTTTCAATTCGGCGCGCAGCTTGCCGTTCTCGTCGAACAACTCTTCGGGTTTATAGCCGCGCAGCCAATCCTCCAGTTGTTTAAAGTGTTCCGGGTTGCCCTGCACAGCGCCCAGCGGCACCTGGTGCGCGCGCCAGAACCCTTCCACCTTGTGGCCATCGACCTCTTTGGGGCCCGTCCAGCCTTTCGGCGAACGCAGCACTATCATCGGCCAGCGCGGGCGCAGCGGCTTGCCGCTGCTGCGCGCCTTGGTCTGGATACGGCGTATCTCGACCAGGCAAGTTTCCATCGTTTCGGCCATCGCGCGATGCATCGCTTGCGGCTCGCTGCCCTCGACAAAATAGGGTGTCCATCCATAGCCCTTGAACAGGTTCTCCAGCTCTTCATGCGAGATGCGCGCAAGGATGGTGGGATTGCTGATCTTGTATCCGTTCAAATGCAGGATGGGCAACACCGCGCCGTCGCGGACCGGATTGAGAAATTTGTTGGAGTGCCATGAAGTGGCCAGCGGCGCAGTCTCCGATTCGCCGTCGCCCACCACCACGGCCACCAGCAAATCGGGGTTGTCATAAGCCGCACCGAACGCATGGGAAATGCTGTAGCCCAGTTCGCCGCCCTCATGTATGGAACCGGGCGTCTCGGGGGTGCAATGGCTGCCGATACCGCCGGGAAACGAGAACTCCTTGAAGAACTGGCGCATACCCTCTTCGTCCTCGCTCTTGTTCGGATATATCTCGCTATAGGTCCCTTCCAGATACACCGGCGCCAGCACGCCGGGTGCGCCGTGGCCGGGTCCGGCCATAAATATGGTTTCCTGCCCGTACTTGTTGATCAGGCGGTTGAGATGCACATAGACAAAACTCAATCCCGGGCTGGCTCCCCAGTGTCCCAGCAAACGGCTCTTGACATGCTCCGGCCTGAGCGGCTCACGCAACAGAGGATTGTCGCGCAGATAGATCATTCCGGCGGCGAGATAATTGCAGGCGCGCCAATAAGCGTTGATGTGTTCCAGCTCCCGATTGCTCACTGCTTCCCTGGACATGTGGCGTTCTCCCCGTTAATGGATCATCTGTTCATTGCCTATCCATCCCAATGGCATTCAGGCCAACTGGCATGCAAAACAAAATGCCTGCGCCACCGATTGTTGGCGTACCCGTACATGATCCCTTATTCTTTCAAACAGAAATTTTTCAGCTTCCAGCCCCAATACACGACCTGATTCTGTCAGATAGGCTTCTAATAAAACATCAGAAAATGCCTATTTTGTTGTCGTATTTCCGGAAATCATAACGTTAAATTGGACCATGGCCATTGCTGGAAAATGACGGGATGGCACAGCTGCCCCGGCTGTAAGCGCATGGCCTGAACAGCAGGATATGGATGGCTGATGGGCATCCGGAAAATTTCAGCTTCTCAGGGTGGTCGCGAGCTTCGCGTAATTGACCGGCTTGTGCAGCACCGGCCAGGGGCTGTTGGCCACGCTGCCGATGAACTGCGAAGACGTCTCGCCGGTCAGCACCACCGCGTGCAGCGCTGCCTGCTGCTTCCGTTGCAGGGTCTCCAGCA
>JACPYR010000064.1 GCA_016195965.1 Nitrosomonadales bacterium
AACGTGGTTCGGCACGCGACGACCAACCGCGCCGGCAACTTCAACGTCTCGCACGAAAGCTGGTCGCCGATCTATCCGGTGCACGTGAAGCTGAGCCTCGCCGGCTTCGACACGCCGATGACCACGCACATCGGGCGCGACGGGTACCTTGCGCATATGCACGTTCAAGATCTGTTCGCGGCCTCGAATGTCAGGTAGCGGCACCACCACTTGACGGTCAAAACGACCGGGGCGCAACAGCGCTGCGTCCAGCACATCGGGGCGGTTGGTCGCCGCGATCACGATCACCCCACTGGCGCCTTCGAAGCCGTCCATTTCGACCAGCAACGCATTCAGCGTCTGCTCGCGCTCGTCGTTGCCACCACCCAATCCCGCGCCGCGCTGGCGGCCCACCGCGTCGATTTCGTCGATGAACACGATGCACGGGGCCTGCTTCTTGGCCTGCTCGAACATGTCGCGCACACGAGCCGCGCCCACGCCGACAAACATTTCCACAAAATCGGAACCGGAGATCGAGAAGAACGGCACCTTGGCTTCTCCGGCAATCGCTTTCGCCAGCAGCGTCTTGCCTGTTCCCGGATTACCCACCAGCAGCACGCCGCGCGGAATACGTCCGCCGAGATTTTGGAATTTTGAAGGGTCGCGCAGGAAGTCCACCAGTTCGGATACTTCCTCCTTGGCTTCATCGCAGCCCGCCACATCGGCAAACGTGAAGCGCTCCTTGCTCTCATCCAGCATGCGCGCGCGCGACTTGCCGAACGAAAATGCGCCACCCTTGCCGCCGCCCTGCATCTGGCGCATGAAGAACACCCACACGGCGATCAGCAGGATCATCGGGAACCACGACACAAATATGTTCATCAGGAAGGATGGCTCTTCTTCCGGTTTGGCCTCGATGTTCACGCCGTTTTTCAGCATGTCGGAAACCATCCACAGGTCGCTGGGCGCATAGCTGGTGATGCGCTTTCCGTCGCTAGTCGTCGCCTTCAAAGTGCGCCCTTCGATAACCACCTTGGCGATATGCCCCTGCTTCACTTCCTGAAGAAATTGCGAATAATCGAGCTGCGACTGGGAAGTCTGCTGCTGGCGGGAATTGAATTGATTGAACACGGTCATCAGCACCAGGGCGACGACCATCCAGATTGCAATGCTTTTAAAGTTGTTCAAAATCACTCCTTATTCGGTGCACCCCATAATTGATGGATATAGCGGCTACCGAGGTGGTCATTAGACTATGTATTGCCCTATTACTCAAGCTTTCCGCTGCCCAATAAATAGACTTCGCTGCTACGGTCACGCGATGCCTTGGGCTTGCGCGATACCACTTTGGTGAACCGATTGCGCATCAGCTTCAAAAAATCCTCAAATCCCGTGCCCTGAAACACTTTCACCAGAAAGCTGCCATGCGGATCGAGGTGTTCGAGTGCAAATTCCAGTGCCAGTTCCGCAAGATGCATGGCTCGCGCCTGATCGGCCGATGCCACCCCCGAGATATTGGGTGCCATATCGGAAATTACAAGCCCTACCGGCTTTTTTTCCAGCAATGCCTCCAATTGCCTCAACACCGCCTCTTCGCGGAAGTCACCCTGGATGAAGCGCACGCCAGATAAGGGATCCAGCGGCAGCAAGTCCAGCGCGATCACCTTTCCGCCACGCCCCACCTTGGCTGCGGCGACCTGAGACCATCCGCCAGGGGTCGCGCCCAGATCCACCACCACCGTACCCGGCTTGAGCAAACGGTCTCTGGCATCGATTTCCAGCAGCTTGTAAGCGGCGCGCGAACGGTAGCCCTCCTTTTGCGCAAGCTGCACGAAAGGATCGTTAACATGCTCATGCATCCATTGCTTGCTGAACTTGTGTTTTTTATCCGGGTGTTTTTTATCCGGATTTTTTTTGATGGTGGCAGGCTTCATCGTTTACAATCCGCCCCTTAATTCCTGGAAGTCATCATGTTATCTCTTACCTTATCCGAACGCCTCGCCATGCGGGGCCGCGCCCACGCTTTAAACCCGACCGTGATGATAGGCAATGCGGGTTTGACCGAATCCGTGCTTAAAGAAATCGCGCAAACCCTGAAAATCCACGAACTCATCAAGATTCGTGTCATGGCTGAACGCGAACAACGTGAAGAAATCCTGACGGCCATCTGCACCCAACTGGATGCGGCTCCGGTGCAGCACATCGGCAAAATCCTGGTGGTCTACAAACCCAATCCAGAAGCACACCAGATCGAATTGAAAAAAATGCCGCGCCACAAGGGCAAGAAACCGCTGACCAAAAAACAATTGGGCAGTCGTTAGTTATTAGTCAAACCCGCGTCGCGGACAACATCAACCAGCGTCTAACGACCAATAACCAGCAACTGCCTCTTAGATGTACTGAACCTCTACCACCTCGTATTCGCGCACGCCGCCCGGCGCCTGCACCTCGGCGATATCGCCGCTGCTCTTGCCGATCAATGCGCGCGCAATCGGCGAGCTGATCGATATCTTGCGGTGCCTGATGTCCGCTTCGTCTTCGCCGACGATTTGATAAGTGACCACATCGCCATTTTTCACGTCTTCCAGCACCACCGTCGAACCAAACACGCAACGCCCGTCGGCATTGAGTTTCTTGGGGTCGATGATCTGTGCGCTGCCCAGCTTGCTTTCCAGTTCGACTATCCTGCCCTCGACAAAAGATTGCCTCTCCTTGGCCGCATCGTATTCGGCGTTTTCCGACAAATCGCCCTGCGCACGCGCCTCGGCGATCGCATTGATCACCTTCGGACGCTCTACCGTTTTGAGGTTATGCAACTCCTGGCGCAATTTTTCAGCGCCCACTACGGTTAATGGAATTTTGCTCATGTGTGATAACTCTCTTTATTTGATCAGGCGCTGGTGCTGCCCCTGTAAATCATAAACACGCAACCCGGTCAGATGTTGCATCCCGACACAGGCAGCGCGCGCACCTGCCAGCGTGGTGTAATAGGTCACCCGCCCCTGCAATGCCGCATGGCGTATCGAATAGGAATCGCGCATCACCGAGGGTTTGCTTTCCACGGTGTTGACGATCAGGCTGACCTCGCCGTTTTTGATCATATCCACGATGTGCGGACGGCCCTCCGCGACCTTATTGACCATCGTCACCGCAACACCTGCCGCGCTTATCGCTGCCGCTGTGCCGCGAGTCGCGAGTAACGTAAAACCGAGTTGCACCAGCGAAGCGGCGACTTCCACCGCACCCGATTTGTCCGCATCGCGCACGCTGATGAACACCTTGCCATCCTTGGGCAGCTTCACGCTGGCCGCCAGTTGCGACTTCACGAACGCTTCGGCAAACGTATCGCCCACCCCCATCACTTCGCCGGTGGATTTCATTTCCGGCCCCAGGATCGTGTCCACTCCAGGGAACTTGATGAACGGGAACACCGCTTCTTTCACCGAGTAATATGGCTGGATCACTTCTCTGGTGACGCCTTGTTGCGCCAGGCTTTGCCCGGCCATGCAGCGCGCCGCAATTTTCGCCAGCGGCACACCGGTCGCCTTGGACACAAAAGGAACGGTACGCGAGGCGCGCGGATTCACTTCCAGCACATACACCGTCTCACTCCCCTCCTTGTTTTGGATCGCGAACTGCACGTTCATCAGGCCGACCACGTTGAGCGCCTTCGCCATCGCCACAGTCTGGCGGCGCAATTCGTCCTGCATAGCCTGCGACAGACTGAACGGCGGCAAGGAACAGGCCGAGTCGCCGGAATGCACACCCGCCTGCTCAACGTGCTCCATGATGCCGCCGATGATCACCTGCTTGCCATCCGACACCGCATCCACGTCCACTTCGATCGCGTCGTTCAGGAAGCGGTCCAGCAGGATGGGCATGCGCTCCGGATAAATTTTGGACATCTCCTCGGCATCGCGCATATAGCGCTCCAGATCGGGCTGCGCATGGATGATCTCCATCGCCCGACCGCCCAACACATTGGAGGGGCGCATCACCAGCGGATAGCCGATTTCATTTGCACCCGCAACCGCGTCAGCAACTACGCTCGCGGTGCGGTTCGGCGGCTGTTTCAATCCGAGCTGACGCAACATCGCCTGGAAGCGCGCGCGGTCTTCCGCCATATCTATCATGTCCACGGTGGTGCCGATGATGGGCACGCCGTTCTTCGCCAGTCCGTGCGCCAGCTTCAGCGGCGTCTGTCCGCCGTACTGCACGATCACGCCGACCGGCTTCTCGACCGCAACCACTTCCAGCACGTCTTCCAGCGTCAGTGGCTCGAAGTACAGACGGTCGGAGGTGTCGTAGTCGGTGGACACGGTCTCGGGATTGCAGTTGACCATGATGGTCTCATAGCCGTCTTCGCGCATCGCCAGCGCCGCATGCACGCAACAGTAGTCGAACTCGATGCCCTGGCCGATGCGGTTCGGGCCGCCGCCCAGCACCATGATCTTCCTGTTATTGGTCGGCTGCGATTCGCACTCTTCCTCATAAGTGGAATACATATAGGCGGTGTTGGTGGCAAACTCGGCAGCACAGGTATCCACGCGCTTGAACACCGGGCGCACGCCCAGCGCATGGCGGTGCGCACGCACGGCACTGCCGTCGGGGCCCGCAGCCAGCAATCTTGCCAGACGCGCATCGGCAAAGCCGTTGCGTTTCAGCACGCGCATCTCATCCGCGCTCAAGCTTTCCAGCGTGCGGCCCGTCAGGGATTTTTCCTGACGGATCAAATCCTCGATCTGCACCAGGAACCATGGGTCGATCTTGCTGGCATTGAACACCTCAGCCACGCTCATGCCAAAACGGAAAGCGTCGCCCACAGCCCAGATGCGATCCGGACCAGGAGTCCGCAATTCGGCTTCAACTTCGTCTGGCGAAAACCATCCATCATCCAAACCGTGCGAACCCACTTCCAGGCCGCGCAGCGCTTTCTGGAAAGATTCCTGGAAGGTGCGGCCTATCGCCATCACCTCGCCGACCGATTTCATCTGCGTGGTCAGGCGGTCGTTGGCCTGCGGAAATTTCTCGAAAGCGAAGCGCGGAATCTTGGTGACCACATAGTCTATCGTCGGCTCGAACGAGGCCGGGGTCGCGCCGCCGGTGATGTCGTTCTTCAATTCGTCCAGCGTGTAGCCCACCGCCAGCTTGGCCGCGACCTTGGCAATCGGGAAACCGGTCGCCTTGGAAGCCAGCGCGCTTGATCGCGACACGCGCGGGTTCATCTCGATCACCACCATGCGCCCGTCATCCGGATTAATGGCGAACTGCACGTTGGAGCCGCCGGTATCCACGCCGATCTCGCGCAGCACCGCGATGCTGGCATCGCGCATGATCTGGTATTCCTTGTCGGTCAGCGTCTGCGCCGGAGCCACGGTGATCGAGTCGCCGGTATGCACCCCCATCGGGTCGAGGTTCTCGATCGAACAGATGATGATGCAGTTGTCTGCACGGTCGCGCACCACTTCCATCTCGAACTCTTTCCAGCCGAGCAGCGATTCTTCGATCAGCAGTTCCTTGGTGGGGCTGGCTTCCAAGCCGCGCTCGCAAATCTCCACGAACTCTTCGCGGTTGTAGGCGATACCGCCGCCTGAGCCGCCCATCGTAAAGGACGGGCGTATCACCGTCGGGAAGCCCATCACCAGCTGCACCTGCAACGCCTCTTCCATGCTGTGCGCGATCGCAGAACGCGCCGAAGCCAAACCGATCCTGGTCATCGCCTGCTTGAATTTCTCGCGATCTTCGGCCTTGTCGATCGCCTCGCGCGACGCGCCTATCATCTCGACGTCATATTTTTCCAGCACGCCGTGGCGGGCCAGGTCCAGCGCGCAGTTCAGCGCAGTCTGCCCGCCCATCGTCGGGAGGATCGCATCCGGCTTCTCCTTGGCGATGATCTTTTCGACGATCTGCCAGGTGATGGGCTCGATATAAGTCGCATCCGCCATGTTCGGATCGGTCATGATCGTCGCCGGATTCGAGTTCACCAGAATTACCCGGTAACCTTCCTCGCGCAACGCCTTGCAGGCCTGCGCGCCGGAATAGTCAAATTCGCACGCCTGCCCGATGACAATGGGGCCGGCGCCGATGATCAGAATGCTTTTTATGTCTGTACGTTTTGCCATTTTTATTCAGTCGTTAGACGTTAGTCGCTAGTCGTTAGTTAAAAGCCGCGCAGCGACCACGCCAACTATCGACTTATGTCTGGCGACTAACGACTTTTCATTAAATCAATAAATTTATCGAACAACATGTCCACATCATGCGGGCCGGGACTCGCTTCGGGATGCCCCTGAAAGCAGAATGCGGGTTTGTCGGTCAGCTCGAAACCTTGCAACGTGCCGTCGAACAAAGACACATGCGTCACGCGCGCATTCGCGGGCAACGTCTTCTCATCCACCGCGAAGCCGTGGTTCTGGCTGGTAATCATCACGCGGCGGCTATCCATATCCTGCACCGGATGGTTCGCGCCGCGATGACCGAACTTCATCTTCACTGTCTTCGCACCCACAGCCAGACCCATGATCTGGTGGCCGAGACAAATTCCAAACAGCGGCACCCCGGCCTCAATAAATTTCTTCGTCGCGCTGATCGCGTAATCGCACGGCTCGGGATCGCCGGGGCCGTTGGACAGAAACACCCCGTCCGGCTCCATGGCCAGCACGTCCTTTGCCGCAGTCTGCGCGGGCACCACGGTGATACGGCAACCGCGCTCGGCCAGCATGCGCAAGATGTTGCGCTTCACGCCGAAGTCGTAGGCCACTACGTGAAAAGGCGAGGATTCAGGAGAACCCACTGCTCCGCTTTTTACTTGATCCTTGATCCTCATATCCAATACCGAGCCGCCACTCTTTCTGTGTCCATTCGTATCGCTGATCACAAGTAACCACCTTGGCCAGATCCATGCCCACCAGCCCGGCAAACCCGCGCGCTGCCTTAAGCGCCGCCGCCTCATCGGTGCCGGTGGCGATACAGCCATTCTGTGCGCCCTTTTCGCGCAATATGCGCGTCAGTTTGCGTGTATCGATCCCGGCTATCGCCACGACATTATTGGCCTTCAGATAATCAGGCAAGGACTGCGTGCTGCGGAAGTTGCTCACTGTCATCGACAGGTCGCGGATGATCAGGCCGCTGGCGAACACCCGGCTCGATTCCACGTCCTCGGCATTCACGCCGACATTGCCGATGTGCGGATAAGTCAGCGTAACGATCTGCTTGCAATAAGACGGGTCGGTAAGAATTTCCTGATAGCCCGTCATCGCGGTATTGAACACCACCTCACCGACACTACTGCCCGCAGCCCCGATGGCAATGCCGCGAAACACCGTACCATCGGCTAAAACAAGAATGGCAGGATTTGTTTGCGACACAGGATACTCCCAAGACTAATATGACATAAAGAAGCGGGACGAACATTAGTGTTCATCCCGCTTTGAATTGGCCGCCATTATAGCTGATTGGAGGGGGGGTATCAAATGGCTCTTATTTCTATTGGTGAATTTTTCAAATTCCCGTATTATTCAAATGAAGTGAACTTCCATTGGCAACTGCCATATCCAGTTTGCATGCGATCATCGCCAAGTTATTCCTGCCATTTTCAAGTTATCAAGAATCCAAGCCGTTTAATTTTACAAAAAGGCTATCCTAAAGATGTCCGAGCAATCGTCTAATAATTTTACCGAACCAGCCTTGTTGGGCATTTCCATCCCCCCTTGCCCCACTTCTTTATCATCCATCATGCGCGAGGCGAAACGACCGTCCGTTGATATTAAACATCTTGCCAAGGTAATCGGCCGGGACGCGGGTATCGTGGGGCCATTGCTCAAGTTGGCAAATTCACCTTATATCGGCTTGAAGAACAAGGTGACCTCTATCTTTGAAGCGATTAGCGTGTTGGGCGTACAGAACACTTTAAATCTTGTGCAAAATATCGCCTTGCGTCAAAGCGTGGATGGCAAATCCCAAAATTTTGAAAAGTTCTGGGAACGATCGAGTTTGGAGGCGTCTATTGCGGAAAAGATTGCGGCCAAATTCCACGGTGTTTCGAGTGATGACGCATACCTCGCGGCATTGTTCCATGATTGCGGCATCCCCATACTCATCATGAAATTTCCCGGCTATCGTGAAACCGTGATAGCGCAATGCAAATTGGGCAAAAATATCAGCGACGTTGAAAACGATTTTTTTTCCCTCAGCCACAGCGTGGTTGGAAATATGCTGACACGCAATTGGATGCTTCCTGCTCACATCAGCAAAGCCATTCTGTATCACCATGACCCCACCATCTTTGCGACACAGCACGAAAGCGTCGGAACCAATGTTCTCACTTTAATCTCGATTCTGCATATGACAGAGTGCATCGTTGACGATCATCTGCATGTCAGAGATAAAGAGTGGCCAAAATTCCAACATGCCGTATTGAAACATCTCGATATGACAGAGCATGAATTTTCCGAGCTCAAGGGAGATTTTTTGGCCGTATTGAATGGCGAATAATCAAGAGCGCTGACTATCAGACCTCCAGCATGAGGCAACAGCGCTACCAATAACGGCGCATCACTGCGGCATCAGGCACATGCGCAACGCTGACGGCTGCGCGCCCGGCGACGATGGGCCGCGCTATACTGACCCGCGCTGTCGGGGTGCGCAACTCCACGGGATAGACGATAGGCTGATCGCTCCAGCCCATCCACAGGTATTCGGGAAGATAGCGCACAAAGCGGTAAGTGATGCTGGGATCGAGGTCTTGCCGCAACACTTCGGTACTGTCGCGATAACCTTCTTCCGAAACTTGCATGCCCTTCCTGATGCTGGCGCCTGCAACCACCAGCCCCAGTTCCAATGCATTCGACGAGTTCACGTAATTGATGATGGCCGCGCCCAGCGCCGTGCCTCCCAAACCTATCGCCAGCCCCATGCCTGTCGTGGCGGCGATCTTGCCGCCCGCGATCGTGCTGCTGACCGCGGCCTTGCCGCCATAGGTGGAATCCAGAATCAACTCATGCAGTTCGCTTTCACGCGCCAGGTGGCGCTCGTACCACTTGCCGGCATCGGGGGACAGATGCGCTTCGACAGAGACTCCGTTGCGATCGGTGATGGAAAGCGGGCTCCTGATACCGCGCAGCCTGAAACCGACGCGGCGCTCCGAGCGCAACGGGTTGGCTCCCAACTCAGGATTCCACACCGGCTCAGGCCCCGGCCCGCCCAGCACCACAAACAAATGCGCCGGGGGCTGATCGCGCTCGGCCAATTCCTTGGCCCAGCTCAGACGGTTATCCATGAACCACGCCGCGCGCAAGTCCACCTGCGCCTCATGCCATTCGCCGCACATCGCCCACAGCCCGGCGAGAAACAGGCGCATCGCGGGATCGTCGAAGTGGCCCGCCGGACTCCAGGGCAGCGACAGCAGGCTGCCCGCCACACGCGCCTCGACGCAGGCATCGGTATATTTTCCCTGCAGCGCATAACCCCAGCTCAGCAGAAAGTGCAGCCAGATCACCTCGTGTTCCGATGCGTAATAATCCTCCGGCGTCTGCAAATAAAAAAACGTCTTGGCCTCGCGCGAGACATGGTAGCGCACGCGGTTTTCCAGCACGCTCGCCTGTCGCTGTAATGCGACTATCTGGGGCTGGCTCTGGATCAGGTTGAGGTAGCCCCGCTCCATCGTAGTGATGAAATCGCCTCGCTCCGCGCGGCGCGGAAATTCCTGCAGCGCCTGCTCGGCATCGCCCTGGGTGAAGTAACGCTGGCTTTCCTGGTAGTCACGTTTGGTGAGCAGCCTGTCCTGGCTGCACGCGGAGATCAGCAGCGCCACGGCCAGCCATAACAAACGGGTAGCCATGGAAGTCACTTTGACTACAGCCTATGCCTATCGTGCCGCTTTCAGCATCTGCTCCACATAGCGGGACACGCCCTGCTCCACATTCAGGAAAGGCGCCGCGTAACCGCTGTCGCGCAATGCGGCGATATCGGCCTGGGTATAGCTCTGATACCTGCCGCGCAACTGATCCGGGAAGGGGATGTAACTGATGATTCCTTGCTGCTGCATTTCGTCCAGGCTCAATGCGGGCTTTCCTTCGACATCACGCAGCGTGTTGATGGTTGCCACCGCCACGTCGTTGAAGCTTTGCGCCTGTCCGGTGCCCAGATTGAAAATGCCCGATTTGTTGGGGTGATCCAGAAAATGCAGGTTCACCTTGACCACGTCTTCAACCGACACGAAGTCGCGCAACTGTTCGCCGTTGCCATAGCCGTCGCAGCCCTCAAACAGCTTCACGCGACCTTCGGCGCGATACTGGTTGAAGAAGTGATAGGCCACCGACGCCATGCGCCCCTTGTGCGCCTCGCGCGATCCATACACATTGAAATAGCGCAGCCCGACGATCTGCGCGGTGCGCTTAGACCAGCGCCGACGCACTATCTGGTCGAACAGGAATTTTGAATAGGCGTAGATATTCAACGGATCTTCGTGCTCGCGGTTTTCCTTGGATATTCGACCGGCACCGTATACCGAAGCGGATGAAGCATACAGGAACGGCACCTCTTCATTCTGGCAATAATTCAGCAACTCCAGCGAGTATTGGTAGTTGTTATCCATCATGTAGCGGCCATCGGTTTCCATCGTGTCCGAACAGGCGCCCTGATGCAGCACCGCACTGACCAGGCCATCGAAAAAACCCTCCTGCAATTTCTCCAGGAAATCCGCCTTGTCGAGATAATCGGCGATTTCGCAATCCACCAGATTCCTGAATTTGTCCGCGTTCTGCAGATGATCCACAGCGACGATGTTGCGCTCGCCGCGCTCGTTGAGCGCCTTGACCAGGCTGGAACCTATAAACCCGGCTGCGCCGGTAACGATGTAGTACATGGCTTCTCCTTAAAGAACAGGATTGAGGATACGGGATTGGGGATCGAGTTAACAGCGGGACAGCGGTTTTTCCTGAATCCTGAATCCTCGCTCCTCAATCCTGATTTTTCATATCCTGAATGATTTCTTCGCGGCTGACCACCGCCGTCCCCAGCTTGCCGACCACGATGCCCGCCGCGCGGTTGGCGATGCGCATCGCATCGGGCAACGCCGCGCCGCTCGCCAGCATCACCGCCAATGTCGCGATCACCGTGTCGCCCGCGCCGCTGACATCGAACACTTCGCGCGATTGCGTCGGTTCGTGCAACACTTCGTTGGCACGAAACAGGCTCATGCCGTCTTCACTGCGTGTGACCAGCAGCGCGTCGAGTTGCAATTCGGTGCGCAACTTTTCCGCTTTGGCATTGAGTTCGGCTTCGCTCTTCCAGTTTCCGGCCACCTCGCGGAACTCGCTGCGATTGGGCGTCAACAGCGTAGCGCCACGGTAGCGCGCGTAATCGTCGCCCTTGGGATCGACCAGCACCGGCTTGCCCGCTGCGCGCGCCAATTTGATCATCTCGGCTATATGCGCCAGTCCGCCCTTGCCGTAATCCGACAGGATCACCACATCGGCCTGCGGCAACTGCGCGCGAAAATCCGCCAGCGCGGCATGCAACACCTCGTGACTGGGCGGCGTTTCAAAATCGATGCGCAGCAGCTGCTGATGACGCGCGATCGCGCGCAGCTTGATGATCGTGGAAATGCTGCTGTCGCGATGCAGCAGCGCATTCAGGTTGCCGTGCTCGCTGAGCAGTTTTTCCAGGCAGGCGCCTGCCTCGTCGTCGCCGACCACCGACAGTAAGGTGGCCTGCGCGCCCAGCGAGGCGATGTTGCGCGCCACGTTGGCCGCGCCGCCGGGACGCTCTTCGACACGTTCGACCTTAAGCACCGGCACCGGCGCTTCCGGCGAGATGCGGTTCACATCGCCGAACCAGTAACGGTCCAGCATCACGTCGCCGACCACCAATATTTTTGCGTTTTCAAATTTTGGCAACACACTCATGCCCGCTCTCCGCATTCCTGATTCAATTCAAAACTCCGATTTCCTTGTTGATGTCGAGCAGCGCCTGCAACGGATCAGCCGCCTTGGTGATCGGACGTCCGATCACCAGATAGCTGGAACCCGCCAGCAAAGCCGCTTGCGGGGTCATCACGCGCGACTGGTCGTCCAGGCTGGCTTGTGCGGGCCGGATGCCCGGCGTCACCAGGCAAAATTCACTCCCGCAATGCTTGCGCAGCAGCGCCGCTTCCTGCGCCGAGCACACCACTCCGTCCAGCCCGCTGTCGCGCGCCAGTGTCGCCAGGCGCAACACCATCCCGGCAGGCGTCGCATCGATGCCGATATCGGCGAGGTCTTGCTGCGCCATGCTGGTCAGCATCGTCACCGCAATCAGCTTCGGTTGATGTGCGCTGCTGGCAATCGCTTCACGCGCCGCTTCCAGCATCTTGCGGCCACCCAGCGCATGCACGTTGACCATCCAGACACCCAGGCTGGCGGCGGCTTTGCATGCCTGCGCGGTGGTGTTGGGTATATCGTGGAATTTCAGATCCAGAAAAATATCGAAACCGCGTTTCTGCAACTGCTCCAGCAATGCCGGGCCGGTGGCGGTAAATAATTCCTTGCCGACTTTCAGGCGGCACAACGAGGGTTGCAAACGGTCGGCCAGCGCCAGCGCCGGCGCCGCCGAAGAGCAATCCAGCGCGATGATGATTTTTGGATCGCTCATAGCGGCATTCCTGTTTCTTCGCCACGACGCGGCGAGTAACTGTCCCATGCCTGGCAAGCCGGACAGTGCCAATAAAACTGGCGCGCCTTGAAACCGCAATTGGCGCAGTGGTACATCGCCAGATTGCGCGTACGGTTATGCACCAGGTCTTTTACCAGTTTGGTATCGGCGCGCCGCTCCGTCGACACTTCCAGCAGCCGCGCTTCGAGCAGCTTGTCCAGCCCCAGCAAGGTCGGGTGACGCTCCAGTTCGTCGCGCACCAGTTTGTAAGCGGCGGCGGGGCCTTCTTTTTTCAATACGCTGTCGAACAGCACGTTCATCAAGTCCAGCGAATGATATTTGTTCAGGTAATCGCGCAACAAGGCTATGCCCTCATCATCGCGCTGCAAGCTCGTATAGGCTTGCAGCATTCGCTCGGCAATCAGCGGCAAATACAACGCATCCTGCTCTTCTATATTTTTCCAGATAGCGATAGCCTGCTCGTATTGGCCCGCAGTTGCGGCCATATCGCCCTGCATCATCGTGGCGCGCACCGATTTCGGATCATCGCTCAACGCCTGTTGCAGGTGTTCGCTCGCCGCAGCAAGATCGCCCCCGGTCATCTCCTCGCTGGCCAATTCGCAATAGAAGAATGCGGCATGCTTGTTGTTGGGTTGCCCGGATACCGCAGTCAAACGTTTGGTCACCGCGATCGCCTTGAGCCAGTCATGTTCCTTCTGAAATAACTCCAGCAGGAATTCCAGAGACTGTTTCGCATATGGGGTGCCTTCCAGTTCGCTGAACAGGCTTTCGGCCCTATCCAGAATCCCGGCCTTCAGATAATCCTGCGCCAATTCAAAAACCGCCTGCTGGCGTTTATCTTCGCTCAGGTCTGCCCTGTCCACCAGATTGTGGTGCATGCGCAAAGCCCGATCCACTTCGCCGCGACGGCGAAACAGGCTGCCGAGCGCGAAATGCAACTCTATGGTCTGCGGATCGACCTTGACCACCTCTATGAAAGCCTCGATGGCTTTGTCCTGCTGCTCATTGAGCAGGAAGTTCAACCCCTGAAAATACGAATGGGGTAGCACACTCGATTCCGACAGCAACTCTTTTATATCGATACGCGCGGCCAACCATCCCATGCCAAAAAACAAGGGGAAAATCAGCAACATCCAAAGTTGAAATTCCATAACTAAAATACTTTTCCCGATTATTGCGATTCGCCGCTGCCGCCAAGTTTGCTTTTGGCTCGATTATCGCGCTTCAGTGCGGCAATTTCTCGCCGATGCCGCAGCACATAGCCCAGCATCGCGAGCACGCCGACTGCCGCTCCTATGGTAAAAAATATCAGCAGCACGATCACCAGTGAGGATTGCCACTCATAGCCGAAAAAATAGCGTAACGTGATCGGCTGGTCATTTTTGACCGCAAAACCGAACAGCGCGACGAACAGCACAGCCCGAAAAAACCAATTGAGATAACGCATCGCACCTACCTCGAAAAACCACCACAACAAGATTCCTGCAACACGTAGCGAACGCAGTATCACCAAGCGCTGTAGCGTTACAGATACCCTGTAACGATAGCATAAAAAAAGGCGGCGATACCTTGCGATATGCCGCCTTTGGAATGCGCTATCCCCGCCGAATCAAGTCTTGAGTTGTTCGCAGACCCGCTCCCTGAGTTCCTTGCCCGCCTTGAAATGCGGAACATATTTGGCCGGCACTTTCACCTTGTCGCCCGTCTTGGGATTGCGCCCTTGACGGGGTGGACGGTAATTCAGGCCGAAGCTGCCGAAGCCGCGAATCTCGACACGCCCGCCTCGCGCCAGTGTGGCGGACAAGGCATCCAGTATCACTTTAACGGCAAGCTCTGCATCCCTGGCCAGCAGCTGCGGATGCAGCTCGGCCAGTTTGGCAATCAAATCAGAACGGATCATATCGTCAACCCCAAAACTTAGGCTTCGGTCTTGGCACCGCTCATCTTGGCCTTCAACAAAGCGCCCAGATTGGTGGTACCGGCACTGGCATTGCTCTCTGCGGACAGCTTCTGCATCGCAGCCGTATCCTCAGTCTTGCTCAATGCCTTGATCGACAGGTTGATGCCGCGATTCTTGCGATCCACATTGATGATGACAGCAGTCACGCTATCGCCTTCTTTGAGGTGATTGCGGATATCTTCAACGCGATCCGCAGACACCTCGGATGCCTTCAAATAAGCCTCCACATCGCCATCCAGTGCAATCACTGCGCCCTTGGCGTCCAGCGACTTCACCTTGCCGGTAACCACGGCGCCTTTTTCATGGCTGGCCGCAAATCCACCGAATGGATCACCTTCCATCTGTTTGATACCGAGAGAGATGCGCTCGCGCTCGACGTCGATCGCCAATACCACTGCCTCGACTTCATCGCCCTTCTTGTAGCTGCGCACGGCTTCCTCGCCAGGCTGGCTCCAGGACAGGTCGGACAAATGCACCAAACCGTCGATACCGCCGTCCAAGCCGATAAATACGCCGAAGTCGGTGATGGACTTGATCGCGCCGCGAACTTTATCGCCCTTCTTGTGGTTGATCGCGAAATCATCCCATGGGTTTGACTGGCATTGCTTCATGCCCAGAGAGATACGGCGGCGTGCTTCGTCGATTTCCAGAATCATCACTTCGACTTCATCGCCCAGGCTCACGACCTTGGACGGATGTACGTTCTTGTTGGTCCAGTCCATTTCGGAAACGTGTACCAGACCTTCGATGCCCTGCTCGATTTCCACGAATGCACCGTAGTCGGTCAGATTGGTCACCTTGCCGAACATGCGCGTGCCCTGCGGGTAGCGACGTGCCAGGCCATTCCAAGGATCATCGCCCATCTGCTTGATGCCCAACGAAACGCGGTTCTTTTCCTGATCGAACTTCAGAATCTTGGCTTCGATCTCGTCGCCCACGTTCAATACTTCGGAAGGATGCTTCACGCGACGCCATGCCAGGTCGGTGATGTGCAACAGACCATCGATGCCGCCCAGATCAACGAACGCGCCGTAGTCGGTAATGTTCTTGACCACGCCCTTGACGATCGCGCCTTCCTTGAGGTTTTCCATGACTGCTTCACGGTCCGCACCCACGCTCGCTTCCAGTACCGCGCGGCGGGAAACAACCACGTTGTTGCGCTTGCGATCCAGCTTGATAACCTTCAACTCCATTGTCTTGTTTTCGTATGGAGTGGTGTCCTTGACCGGACGAATATCCACCAGCGAACCGGGCAGGAATGCGCGGATGCCGTTGACCATCGCGGTGAGGCCGCCCTTGACCTTGCCGCTGACAAAACCTTCGACGATCTTGCCTTCTTCCATCGCCACTTCCAGCTCGTGCCATGCGGCCAGGCGCTTGGCTTTTTCGCGGGACAGCTTGGTCTCGCCATAGCCGTTTTCCAGCGATTCGATCGCGACGGTGACGAAATCGCCCGCCTTGACTTCGATTTCGCCTTTAGCGTCGAGGAATTCCTCGATCGCAATTAAACTTTCGGACTTCAGTCCGGCATTCACGACCACCATATTGTGGTCTACGCGCACAACCTGTGCGGTAATCAGCTCGCCTGCGCGCATTTCTTTGCGCGTCAAACTTTCCTCAAACATTGCGGCGAAACTATCTGGGTTTTGTAATGCTGTTGCGGTTGCGTTCATTGGATACACCTAAGAAAAAATTTCTGTCTGTCACAACAGAGGTTAGTTAAAGTTCCCACCCGACGGAGAGTCAAGCGGGGCCAGTTTATTACTACTTAAGCGGGTAACGCGCCAACACTTCCTGGACTGCCTGCTCGATGCTCAAAGCAGTTGTGTCCAGCAGACTTGCACCCGGCGCCTGTTGCAGGGGAGCAGCGCTACGTTGCGTATCCCGCTCGTCGCGTGCCCGTATATCCAGCAAAAGGGCGGCGATATTAGCATTGATTCCTTTTTCCATCAACTGTTTATATCGGCGCTCCGCACGCGCTGAGGCAGAGGCGGTCAAAAAGATTTTTACCACCGCGTCCGAAAACACCACAGAAGCCATGTCACGCCCGTCTGCCACCAGTCCCGGAGCCCTGCGGAAGGCCCTTTGTTTGTCCAGCAACGCCGCCCGCACTTTGGGTAACGCCGCCACCTTGGAGGCTGCTGCCCCGCTCTGTTCGGTGCGCAATTCGTCGCCTACCCGCTCGCCGTCCAGCCAGATATCCGTCCCCTCGAAGCGGATGTCGATAGTCCCGGCCAATTCTGCCAGCTGCGTTTCCGCATCCAGCGCCAGACCGCGCCGCAACGCTGCCAGGCCCAGCAACCGGTACATCGCGCCGCTGTCGAGGAAGTGATAACCAAGCTTGGCGGCCACGCGCTGCGCTACCGTGCCCTTGCCCGACGCGGAAGGGCCGTCGATCGCGATCACCGGCACCGCCTGCGTCACGCCTGCAAAGGCCGCGAAATAATCCGGGAAAGTCTTGGCGACACAACCCGGATCGTTGATGCGCATACCCGCGCCGCCAAACGCCGCCAGCGAGAAGCACATCGCCATGCGGTGATCGTCATAGGTATCTATGCCGGATCGAGGATAGCGGATAGCAGATCGAGAGACGGGCGGCGTGATGCAGATATAGTCTGCGCCCTCTTCAACCGTCGCGCCGACCTTGCGCAGTTCGGTCGCCATCGCCGCGATGCGGTCGGTCTCCTTGACGCGCCAGCTGGCGATATTGCGCAGTGTGGTCGTGCCCTCGGCAAACAGTGCCACCACCGCCAGCGTCATCGCGGCATCGGGGATGTGGTTGCAGTCCAGGTCGATGGCTTTGAGCTTGCCATTTGCTGGCGCACTCGCCACGATTTGGTTATCGCCCCACTCGATTTCGGCACCCATTTTTTTCAACTCATGCGCAAAGCGCACATCGCCCTGCACGCTGTTCAGGCCTACGCCTTCGACGCGCACCGGCCCGCCGCCGATCGCTCCGGCAGCCAGGAAATACGAAGCGGACGAGGCATCGCCTTCGACATAAATTTCGCCGGGAGACGCATAACGACTGCCCGCCCTTAGGATAAAGCTGTGCCAGCCCTCTCGCTCCACAACAACGCCATACTTCGCCATCATCGCCAGCGTGATCTCGATATAAGGCTTTGAAATCAGCTCGCCGACCACCTCGATCTTCACGGTGCGATTCAGCAGCGGCAACGCCATCAGCAACCCGGTCAGGAACTGGCTGGATACGTCGCCGCGCACCTTAACCGTGTCGCCTGCCAACTTCGCAGGAGAAATCCGCAACGGCGGAAAACCCTCATTGCCCAGATAACGAATGTCTGCACCCAACTGGCGCAACGCATCCACCAGATCGCCGATCGGGCGCTCGTGCATGCGCGCAACACCCGACAGCTCATAGTTCCCGCCAGACATCGCCAATGCGGCGGTCAACGGTCGGAACGCCGTGCCGGCATTACCGAGAAACAGCTTTGCATTCTTGTTCGGGAAATTTCCGCCGCAACCTTGCACGCGATAAGCATTGTTCCCCAGAGATTCCAAGCCTACCCCCAGGATGCGCAATGCATCGAGCATGCGCTCGGTGTCGTCCGACAGCAGTACGTCGCGCACCTCGGTCGTCCCTTGTGCCAAGGCTGCGAGCAGCAACACGCGATTGGAAATGCTCTTAGAGCCGGGCAGCTTGATCGTGCCGCGTGCGCTCAACAGGGGGGGGAGGTCGATATGGTTTTCGGATGTCATCAGGAATAGGCCTCGCAACGGACCGCGCTTAAAATTCGAGGGCGGCATGATACCGCAGAGGCAAGAGGTACGCACAATTGACGATACTCAGGGTGCGATAAGCAAGCTCCCGGTCCAGACAATCGCGCAAATTACCAGATTGGAAATGCCGTATTCCACCCCAAACAATTTCTGGCATTTGTCAATTCAAGAGCCTAGAATTAGCGATGAGGGACGGTGATGTTATTCCCATCCTCACGTTTCACCGTTTTCACCATTGAAGGAGATCATCATGAACACGGCAGATATATTAATTCATGTGCATCCCGAACTTGATGAACGAGCAAGGATTGATCTGGCAAACAAGGTTACCGGATGTGTGGGTGTCGATTGTGCGGAATTCGACCATCACACGCATCCCCATGCGTTGATCGTGAAATATGATCCCGACACGGTTCAAAGCATGCGGATACTGGATATGGTGCGTAGAGTTGATCCCATCGCAACCATGGTTGGCCTGTAATTCAGACTAGCGCTGTTCGTTAATACGGGTATTTGTACACCACAGAAGGCGGCCGTCAGGTCGCCTTCTGCTGCCTGGATTCCGTTATCCTGAATTCCGTTATCCGGGCTTGCGATTTGCATCGCAGCCGCCTATTTTCCGCCGCGTTCCTTCACCTCGGCCCTCGCCCAACCCTTAGCAAACGTGATGCGCAACTCCGCGCCCACCTCCACCTGACCCGCATCCGATACCACCGCGCCGCCGGCGTCCTGCACCATGCTGTAGCCACGCGCCAGGACATGCTGGGGATCAAGCAGAATCAATTGCTGCGCGACATTATCCAGCCGCCCCTGCTGCTGAGCCTGCGCTGCACGCATCGCCCTGAGCAGGCGCTGTGCCAGATTAATTTGCCGGTCTTGCATGCGTGAAAAATCAAGGCGGGCCGCACACAGGCGTTGCGCCAACGATTGCCACTGCCAGTGTTGCTGTTGCTGGCGATAGGCATAGGCGCGCCGCAGGCGTTGCTGCAACTGGCCTAATTGCAGGGTCTGGCGCTGCAACTGTTGCGCGGGATGCACCAGGCGTCGCTGCAGGTAATCCACCCCCTGCATCGCGTTTTGCAAACGGTTGCGTTGCGCGCGTTGCAGGTGTTGCGCCTGATCTTGCAACACCCTGAGCAGCGCATGACGGTCCGGTGCCACGCGCTGTGCCGCTGCGGTGGGGGTAGGAGCACGTTCGTCGGCGACGAAATCGGCGATCGTAAAATCGGTCTCGTGTCCGACCCCGCTGACAACAGGGATTTCACTGGCGGCTATCGCGCGCGCCACGACTTCTTCATTGAATGCCCACAGATCTTCTATGCTGCCCCCGCCACGACAAACGATCAACACGTCGCATTCCGCGCGCCGGTTGGCAAGCCCGATCGCCGCTGCGATCTTTTCCGCGCTGCCCGCCCCTTGTACTGGTGTGGGATATAGCACCACCGGCACACTCGGCAGCCGCAGCCTCAACGTGGAAAGCACATCGCGCAACGCGGCGGCCTGCGGCGAAGTGACGATGCCTATGCGTTTCGGGAAGGCGGGCAAAGAAAGTTTGCGCTCGGCGGCGAACAAACCTTCTTTTTGCAACAGCTGTTTCAGGCGTTCGAATTGTTCATACAGTATGCCCAGACCTGCCGGACGCATCTGCTCCACGGTCAGCTGAAAGTCGCCGCGCTGCTCATACAGGGTCGCAACCGCCAACACTTCGACTTGCTGACCATTGCTTATTTGATGGCCCAGCAATACATTTTTATGACGGAACATCACACAGCGAACTTGTGCCTGATCGTCCTTCAGCGAAAAATAAAAATGTCCGGAAGCGGCCTTGACTAAATTTGAAATTTCACCGCGTATCCACAACAAAGGGATGCTACTTTCCAGCAACTGCTTGACTGCAAAGTTAAGTTCCGCAACTCTGAAAATTCGTTTTTTTGCTTCGAAAAAAAAGTCCGACGACATATTGACAATCCAAAATAATCCACACCCCAAGGAAAATTGCCGCTTTGCAACGGTACACTTCACAACAAAACCATGAACTTACGCTATCTATTTGATTTTATGTGATTTAATTAACATCCAAAAAATAGGCAAAGTAAGGAAACCCCTTGTGGCTAGCGCAGTTAGAGCGCGATTCCAGATAGTCATCCACAAAGTTATCCACAGGTTTTGTGAGTAAACAGAAATACCCTTTTCAAATGGCAGCTTAGCAAAATAGTGCTGAAGTAATTCCTGAGAAGGGTTGCTCAACTCAATGTGACACGCTACAGTTGCGGCTTGATAATTTAAGCATATTTGGAGAGTCTACGTGTTTGTAATTGTAGAAGCGGCAGGTTGGCCGATCTGGTTTTTGATTCTGGCATCCATCATTGCAGTAGGGTTGATTATTGAACGCCTGATTTTTTTGCGCAGCCAGCGCATCGCTCCTCCCGCCTTGCTGGACGAAGTCATCAAGGAACTCAAACTGCGCGGGGTCAGCGACAGCATGCTGACCAAACTTTCCGCAAGCTCACCGTTGGGACGCATTTTCGCCTCCGGCTTGAAGAACATCAAAAACCCGCCCGAAGTGATGAAAGAATCCATCGAAGAAGCCGGTCGTGCCGTCGCGCACGATCTGGGACGCTTCCTGACCACGCTGGGCACGATAGCCTCGATCAGCCCATTGCTGGGACTGTTCGGCACCGTGGTCGGCATGATCGAAATTTTCGGCTCGCAAACTGCGGTCGGCAACTCCCCTGCTGTGCTGGCTCACGGCATTTCCGTGGCGCTATACAACACAGCCTTTGGCTTGATCGTGGCCATCCCAAGCATGATCTTCTACCGCCATTTCCGTTCACAAGTGGATAGCCTGACGATAGAGATGGAACAGCAGGCCATCAAGCTGGTGGGCATCGTGCACGGCCAGCGCGCGGGTTAAACGGCAATGAACTTCCGTATCAGCCGTAGGCGCGAAGAACCGGAGATCAACCTGATCCCGATGATAGACGTGTTGCTGGTGATCCTGATTTTCATGATGGTGACCACCAGCTACGCCAAATTTTCAGAATTGCAGATCAATCTGCCGCAAGCGGGCGGCGAAGCCTCCACCACCAAGGCCAACCTGATCAACGTCGCGGTCGATGCATCAGAGCACTATTCAATCAACAATCAGGGGCTGCATTACACCGGCGTGGATGCTCTGGCCGCGTCCCTTAAGACTGCCGCAGGCGACCAGGCCGACCCCGTCATCGTCATCAACGCCGACGCCAAAGCCCCGCATCAATCTGTCATCAACGTGATGGAAGCTGCGAGGCGCGCGGGGTATGGGCGCATCACCTTCACCACGCAAAACCAACAAAAATAAAGTGCACTGGCTGCAACACCACTGGTACCGGATCACGCCGCTGCATCTGATTCTTTTCCCGGTCAGCCTGGTTTTCCGGATGCTGGTGGCATTGCGGCGCGTGCTATACCGCAACGGCCTGCTGAACAGCCATCGCCTGCCGTTGCCGGTGATCGTAGTCGGCAACATCAGCGTCGGCGGAACCGGCAAGACCCCGCTCACACTGGCCCTGGCGCAGCAACTCGTCGAGCGCGGCTGGCACCCGCTGATCGTCAGCCGTGGCTATGGCCGCACCAGCTCGAACCCGCAACCGGTTAACCCGTCCAACACCGCCGCCGAAGCCGGTGACGAACCGCTGTTGATGGCGCGGCGCAACATCTGTCCGGTGTGGGTGGGCGCCGATCGCGTCGCCACCGCGCAGGAGGCGTTGCAAGTTAATCCACACTGCGATGTCGTGCTGTGCGACGACGGTCTGCAACATTATCGTTTGCAGCGCGATGTAGAAATCGCGGTCATCGATGGCGCGCGCCGTTTCGGCAACGGCTTGCTGCTCCCCGCCGGCCCGCTACGCGAACCGGTATCACGCCTGCGCAAGGTCGATGCGGCAGTCGTCAACGGCGGCGATCCGCTCCCCGGCCAGTTCTCGATGCGGCTTGACGGCGCGGTTTTTTATAACTTGCTCGATCCCCGCCTATCCGCCGTTCCCGGCGATTTCCGCCAAACCCGCAATCACGCTGTGGCGGGCATAGGCAACCCGCAGCGCTATTTCCGGCATCTGCAAGAATTAGGCGTCTCCTTCACCCCGCACGCATTTCCCGATCATCACCCTTATTGTTCTGCTGACTTATCCTTCGCCGATAGCGATGCGATACTCCTGACCGAAAAAGATGGGGTAAAATGCGCCGCATTCGCTGATGCGCGATATTGGGTATTGCGTGTGGATGCTCAAATCGACCCAAGCCTGATAGACCCTATACTGCGAAAGATCGCCCCCCATGGACACCAAGCTGCTTGATATTCTCGTTTGCCCGTTGTGCAAATCTCCGCTGGTCTATCAGAAAGCCGATCAGGAACTGATCTGCAAGGCAGACCGCCTGGCCTATCAAATCGTCGACGGCATCCCGGTGATGCTGGTCGACGAAGCCCGCAAGCTCAGCGCCGAAGAAGTCGAAAAAATCCGATGACCGATTTTCACGTCGTCATCCCGGCCCGCCACGCCTCCACCCGCCTGCCCGGCAAGCCGTTGCTGCCGATCGCCGGCAAACCCATGGTGGTGCGGGTGGCCGAACAGGCCGCACAAAGCGGCGCGCAACAAATCTGGATCGCCACCGATCATCATGCGATTGCCAACGTGGTGCACGAGCATGGCTACAAGGCATGCATGACGAAGGACACCCACGCCAGCGGCACCGACCGCATCGCCGAAGTGGTCGAGCAGCGCGGCTGGCCGGACGACACCATCGTGGTCAATGTGCAGGGCGACGAGCCGCTGATGCCGCCGATGCTGATACGCGCTGTCGCCGAACACCTGCATCGTCATCCCGAATGTGCGATCGCCACGGCCTGCCATGCGATCCACGACGAGGCATCCATGCGCAACCCAAACATCGTCAAGACGGTGCTGGATAAAAACGGCAATGCGCTGTATTTCAGCCGCGCGCCGATTCCTTATCCGCGCGATGCCTTCGCCCTCCCCTCGCCCACCGGGAGAGGGGCTGGGGGTGAGGGACTGCCTCCTGATTTGCCGGTACTGCGCCACATCGGCATCTATGCCTACCGCGCCAGCTTCCTGCGCGCCTACAGCCGCCTTGAGCCCTGTGCGCTGGAACACTTTGAAGCACTGGAACAGTTGCGCGCTCTCTATCATGGCTACAAGATCGGCGTAACCATCGCCGAGCAAGCCCCGCCTGCCGGTGTCGATACCGAACAGGACCTGCACGCAGTACGACAATTATTCGAAACGCAAACGGAGATCAAGCAAACATGAGACTGATACTATTGGGCCCGCCGGGAGCGGGAAAAGGCACTCAGGCGAATTACATCAAGGAAAAGTACCACATCCCGCAAATTTCCACCGGGGACATGTTGCGCGCGGCTGCCAGCGCGGGTACCCCGACCGGGATTGCGGCCAAAAAATTGATGGATGCCGGCCACCTGGTATCAGACGGCATCATCATCAGCCTGGTCAAAGAGCGCATCAAGCAGGCCGATTGCGCGCATGGATTTTTCTTCGACGGCTTCCCGCGCACGATCCCGCAAGCTCAGGCCATCAAGGAAGCCGACATTGCTATAGATTTCGTCGTGGAAATCGAAGTGGCGGACAATGAAATCATTCAGCGCATGAGCGGGCGCCGCGTGCATCTGGCTTCGGGCCGCACATATCATGTGCAGTTCAACCCGCCCAAGGTGGAAGGCAAGGACGACGTCACCGGCGAAGAGCTGGTGCAACGCCCGGACGATGTGGAGGACACCGTGGTCAAACGCCTGGATGTCTATCACCAGCAAACCAAGCCGCTGGTCGAGTACTACACCGCATGGGCGAAATCCGGCGACAAGAATGCCCCCAAGGTCATCCACATCCCCGGCGTAGGCAGCGTGGACAGCATACGCGACGCGATCTTCAAGGCGCTCGGAGCCTGACATGGCGATCAAACCCGTACTGACGCTCGAAGACGCCAAGCGCGTCGCGGCGGCAGCCGATGCCGAGGCGCGCGCCAACGATTGGAAAGTATCGATAGTCATCGTCGATGACGGCGGGCATATGCTGTATATGCAACGCAGCCACGATACGCGCTTCGGCAGCGTGGAAACCGCCATCGCCAAGGCACGCATGGCCGCAGCCTTGCATACCCCGACCAAAGTCTCCGAAGATGCGGTGATGGGCGGGCGGCTGATACATCTCGCGCTGCCCGGAGTGATCCCAGCGGAAGGCGGGGTACCGCTGTTGCGCGATGGCATCGTCATCGGCGCAATCGGCATCAGCGGTGTCCGTTCGTCGCAGGACGGGCAAATCGCCGCCGCCGGTGTGGCTGTCCTGACCTGACCGTATTACCTGCTGGAGCACGATCATGCGCGCCAGCAGATTACCAAGCAAAGGCTATAGGCGAAAATTTTCATGACCTTGCGGAAATTCCACTGTATGCTAGCGCCCTGAAACTGCTTCTGAAATTGCTTCGGTGTGTTCTGGCATACCTGTCAAGTGCCAGGACTTTTGACTGTTTCATCTTTCACGGAGGGTAATCATGTCAACTGGTCTCGGTTCCGCACTGTTTTGCGCCATCGTTGCAATCTTGTATGGTGCGTTCTCCATCAAATGGATATTGGGCTTGCCGACCGGCAACGACCGGATGCGGGAAATCGCCGCAGCGGTACAGGAGGGCGCTTCAGCCTATCTCAATCGTCAATACACCACCATAGGCATAGTCGGCGCAATCCTGCTGGTCGTGATCTTCCTGGCATTGGGCTGGCAGACCGCAGTAGGCTTTGCACTGGGCGCGGTGCTGTCCGGAGTCACCGGCTATATCGGCATGAACGTGTCGGTGCGCGCCAACGTGCGCACCGCGCAAGCCTCCAGCGAAGGGCTGAATGCCGCGCTGAACGTCGCGTTCAAGGGCGGCGCAATAACCGGCCTGCTGGTGGTGGGCCTGGGGCTGCTCGGCGTGGCCGGCTATTACGCCTTCCTGACGCTGGGGGTAGGCGCGAACCCCGCCGATGCAACCCACTCTCTGGTCGGGCTGGCGTTCGGCAGCTCGCTGATTTCGATCTTCGCCCGTCTGGGCGGCGGCATCTTCACCAAGGGCGCCGACGTCGGCGCCGACCTGGTGGGCAAGGTCGAGGCGGGCATCCCCGAGGATGATCCGCGCAACCCTGCGGTGATCGCGGATAACGTAGGCGACAACGTCGGCGACTGCGCCGGCATGGCCGCAGACCTGTTCGAGACTTATGCGGTGACCATCATCGCCACGATGGTGCTGGGCGGACTGATGATCACAGGCAGCCCCGAGGCGGTGATCTATCCGCTGGTGCTGGGCGGCGTGTCCATCATCGCCTCGATCATCGGCACCTTCTTCGTCACCGCGCGCGAGGGCGGCAAGATCATGAACGCGCTGTATCGCGGCCTGCTCGTGTCCGGCGCGCTGGCCGTGGCAGCGTTCTACCCGGTCACCACCTGGATACTGGGCGATGGCGTGATGATTAACGGCCATCTGGTGTCCTCGATGAACCTGTATCTGGCTTCGCTGATCGGCCTGGCGCTGACGGCGGCGATGGTGTGGATCACCGAGTATTACACCGCCACCGAATACAGCCCGGTACGCCACATCGCGCAGGCCTCCACTACCGGCCACGGCACCAACGTGATCGCCGGCCTGGGCGTGTCGATGAAAGCCACCGCAGCGCCGGTGCTGGCCGTGTGCCTGGCAATCTGGGGCGCCAACCATCTGGCCGGGCTCTACGGCATCGCCATCGCCGCGACTGCGATGCTGTCAATGGCGGGTATCATCGTCGCGCTCGACGCCTATGGCCCGATCACCGACAACGCCGGCGGCATCGCGGAAATGGCCGGCCTGCCTGATGCGATCCGCAATATCACCGACCCGCTCGATGCGGTGGGCAATACCACCAAGGCAGTGACCAAGGGCTACGCGATCGGTTCCGCCGGCCTGGCCGCACTGGTGCTGTTTGCCGACTACACTCACGCGCTCGCCTCCCATGGCGGTCCCGCGCTGACCTTCGACCTGTCCAACCACATGGTCATCATCGGCCTGTTCATCGGCGGCATGGTGCCCTATCTGTTCGCCGCGATGGGCATGGAGGCGGTCGGGCGCGCCGCAGGCTCGGTGGTCGTCGAAGTGCGCCGCCAGTTCAAGGAAATCCCCGGCATCATGGCAGGCACGGCCAAGCCGGAATACGGCACCTGCGTGGACATGCTGACCAAGGCTGCGATCCGCGAGATGATCGTGCCCTCGCTGCTGCCGGTCGCGGTGCCGGTGATCGTCGGCCTGACGCTGGGCGCGCAGGCGCTGGGCGGCGTGCTGGTCGGTACCATCATCACCGGCATCTTCGTCGCGATTTCGATGACCACCGGCGGCGGCGCATGGGACAACGCGAAGAAATACATCGAGGAAGGCAACTACGGCGGCAAGGGTTCGGAGGCGCACAAGGCCGCCGTGACCGGCGACACCGTGGGTGACCCGTACAAGGACACCGCAGGCCCTGCGGTGAACCCTCTGATCAAGATCATCAACATCGTCGCGCTGATGATCGTGCCGCTGATCTGATCTGAAGTGATGCAACAAAAAACAGGGCGGAATTTCCGCCCTGTTTTATTTGCGCAGCCCTGCTTGCCAAGCCAGCAAAACATAGCGACAGAAATTGTAGCGAGCGGGCCGACGCCGGGGAAGCCCGGAGCACAGGCACCGGAATGTACACACAGTACATGAGGATGCCGAGCACCGCGTGACCCAGGCGTCGGTTCGCGCAGTAGATTTATGCGCTATGTATACAACCGCCCCATTCTGGGCAACTCGCCCACCAGCGGCGCGACGTAATCGATCCACGCCTGCGTCACATCGTTGCCCGCCGCGTTGATGTATTCGTCCTTCATCACCGTGGCCACTTTCGCCACGGTCGACAACGGCGTGATGAAACACTCGCTGGAATATGGCTTGCTGGAGAGGCGGCGTATCGCCACAGAACCGGGCTGGCCGGTAGTAGCGGCATGGTTCACCGCGACCGTGCTGACCTCGCGCGCTTCCTTAGCATCGATCGGGGAGATGATGGTCGGGAAGGAACGCTGCAGATAGCCGAAGGTGTCGGCGCGCACGCGCACCTTCTGTCCGGGGAAGGCTTCCTTGACCAGCGCCGCCAGCGTGTCGCCCAATGCGCCGCTGCCGGACAACTGGATGTTGCCGTGCGAGTCGCGCTCGCCGCTGGTCGAGATCGGATTGCCGTCCTTGTCGCTGATGCACTCGGAGGCGGCGATCACGCAGCGCCCGTATTTCGCCACCGCATCGCGCACGTCCTGCTTGAACTTCTCGACGTCGAACACGCGCTCCGGTAGATAGATCAGGTGCGGGCCGTCGTCGGGAGCCTGGCGCGCCAACGCAGACGCGGCAGTCAAAAATCCGGCGCTGCGCCCCATCACCACATTGACCTTGATGCCCTGTAACGCGCGGTTATCGCGGTCGTCGCCCATGAAGGCCAGCGCCACAAAGCGCGCCGCCGAAGCGAAGCCGGGACAGTGGTCGGTGACCTTGAGATCGTTGTCTATGGTCTTGGGAATATGCATGGTGCAGAAATCGTAGTTCGCCTCTTTCGCCATCTCGGCGATGATGTGTGCGGTCTCGGCGGAATCGTTGCCTCCGATATAGAAGAAATAGCGCACATCGTTTTTCTTGAACACCTCGAACACTTTTTCGCATTCCGCCTTGCCCGGTTTGAGGCGCACCGAACCTAGCGCGGCGGCCGGAGTGGTGGCGACCAGTTCGAGCTGCTCGACACTCTGCTTGGTCAGGTCGATGAAGTCCTCCTTCATGATGCCGGCGATGCCGTGGCGCGCACCGAGAATGCCGGTGATGTTCGGCTGTTTGCGCGCCGCCAGCACCGCGCCGACCAGCGATTGATTGATGACGGCGGTGGGGCCGCCCGATTGTCCGATAACCATCTTGCCGACCAGCTTTCCTTGCGTTGTCATAGCGTCATCTCCTTAGGGTTATAGTGCGGACATTCTAAACCTAATAAGGCCGCATGAGCGAAATGGGGGCGCTATGAAATTGCCCGCCATTTCTTTTCCCGCTCAAAGTGTTATTATTTATGCATGATTGACTGGTCTACCTGCCTTGATGTCGAGCGCGACCCTGAGCGCGTAAGTGGTGCCTGGGTTTTCCGGGGCACGCGGGTTCCTGTTGCCGCACTCTTCGAGAACCTCGAAGAAGACGCGTCCATCCATCAGTTCATCGAGTGGTTTCCCGGCGTCTCCTTGTCTCAGGCTCGTCATGTTCTGGAGCACGCGGCCAGGTCTACTTTGTTGGCCGCATAAGTGCGTGTCTTGTTTGACCAGGGAACACCGGTTCCACTACGACAATCTCTCCCAGAACACAGTATCTCCACCGCTTATGAGCTTGGCTGGTCTACCCTGAAGAACGGCGAATTGTTGCGCTCTGCTGAGGAGCAGGGATTCGAGGTGCTTGTTACCACCGACACCAATCTCCGCTATCAACAAAACCTTGCGGCTCGACGAATTGCTGTCGTTGTTCTTTCTACAACAAGCTGGCCCCGCATTCGGGTCGTCGTAACGCATGTTGCGTCCGCTGTGAATTCAGTATCCGTTGGCAGCTATGTCGAGGTTTCCGTCCCGTAAATAAGCGGCGTGACACGTTCCCATCCATACTGACTGCTTCGTCCCCACTTCATCGCAGTGTGCGCATTGCCCTGCGTCGTTTATAATTACGGACTTTATTCAACACATCCAAGGAAGCTGTATGAGTCTGTTAAACGTCCGTCCCGGCAAGAAGCTGCCGCAAGAATGCAATGTCATCATTGAAATCCCCAAACACGCTGACCCGGTCAAATACGAGGTAGACAAGGACGCGGGCGTGCTGGTGGTGGATCGTTTCATCGGCTCGCTGATGCGCTATCCCGCAAACTACGGCTTCATCCCCGAGACTATCGCCGACGACGGCGACCCGGTGGACGTGCTGGTGGTCACCCCCTTCCCTATCGTGCATGGTGCAGTCATCGCCTGCCGCCCGGTCGGCGTGCTGATGATGAGCGACGAAGGCGGCGACGACGCCAAGATCATCGCGGTGCCCACCGACAAACTGACGCCGCTGTATCGCGACGTAAAAACCTACAGCGACCTGCCGGAGATCACGCTGGAACAGATCAAGCACTTCTTCGAACTGTACAAGGCGCTGGAGCCGGGCAAGTGGGTCAAGATCCGTGGCTGGGAAGGTGTGGAGGCAGCGCACAAGGAAATCACCAACGGCATCGCGGCCTACCAGGCATCCTTAAACAAATAATCGACACGAGGAGACGGGCATGACGGCACACATCATCGACGGCAAGGCGATCGCTCAACAGGTACGCACCGAATGGAAGGCGCGCGCCGATGCGCTGAAAGCCCGTGGCATCACGCCCGGACTCGCCGTAATCATCGTGGGCGCAGACCCCGCCTCCAAGGTGTATGTCGCTAACAAGGTCAAGGCCTGCGCGGAGCTGGGGCTGTATTCCAAGCACGTCGAGTTGGGCAGCGACATTTCCGAGGCCACGCTGCTGGGCGAAATCGCCGCGCTGAACAGCGACCCCAAGATACACGGCATCCTGGTGCAACTGCCGCTGCCCAAGCACCTGGACGCGCACAAGGTCATCGAGGCGATCAACCCGGACAAGGACGTCGATGGCTTCCACGAGAAAAACGTAGGCGCGCTGGTCACCGGCGAGACGCCCTTCCCTTCCTGCACGCCCTACGGCGTGATGGTGCTACTGGAAAAAACCGGCATCGCCATCGAAGGCAAGCACGCGGTGGTGGTGGGGCGCAGCAACATCGTCGGCAAACCGATGGCCCTGCTGCTGTTGCACAAGAACGCCACCGTGACGATCTGCACCTCCAGGACCGTGGACCTGGCCAAGCACACCCGCGACGCCGACATCCTGGTGGCGGCGGTGGGCCGTGCCAACTTCATCACCGGCGACATGGTCAAGCCGGGCGCGGTGGTGATCGACGTCGGCATCAACCGCAATGCGGAAGGCAAGCTGTGCGGCGACGTGGATTTCAACAGCGTGAAGGAAGTCGCGGGCTACATCACCCCGGTGCCCGGCGGCGTCGGCCCGATGACCATCACGATGCTGGTGGCCAACACCGTGCGCGCGGCCGAACGCCTGGCCTGGCAAAAAAAATAGCCGTCGGCTAAACCGGTATCCGAGCGGATTTTTTCGGAATCCCCAGACCCGTTGCACATGAAAGACCTGTTCGGAGATACCCCCGCCATCCCTGCCAGCAACCCCGAAGCCGAGCTACATAAAGTCATGCTCGCGATGGCCCTGTTGTGGATGCCGCAGCCCCGCACCACGATATACACCCTGTTGCGCAAACTCGACTTCAAACACAGCAGTGGCCGATTGATCACCGCCGACGAAGTGAAGCACTGCATCCAGCAGCTCGTCGCAAAAAAACTGGTCGTGGAATCCAAACAGCGCGCCGGTTATTACCGCCTGGCCGACGCGCAGCGCAACCCGTTGTATGAAGAATTGCTCGACACCGTGGAGGCGCACCTGCTGCGCCGCGCGCTGTATGAAGTTGCGGGCTATAACCCGCTGTATGCGCTGTATTCCTGGCCGCTCTACGACCGCGAAGCCACGATCGCAGTCGTGCGGCTGACATTGCTGACCCAGGCGCCGCAAGCGGAAATCGAGCGCATGGCCCAGTTGATCGGACGGACGATGGACTGGAATGACATTTTGCACCTGGCGTTGCTGCAGGATTTCAGCGCGGCCTTTTTTGCCCGCATCGACCCTGCCCTGCGCTGGGAGCTTGCCTATCTGGCGGTGCAGGATATGACTGGATACTGGGATGTTGACCTGCTACCCATCGTCGATTGGACGCTGGCGCAACTGGGGTGCAGCCGCGCGCAAATGCCCAGCTATCTGCGCATAGCCATCGCGGAGCTGTGGCTGCACAGGGGCGAGCGTGATGCCGCGCGCGAGGCGCTCGAAGGCATAACCGAAAGCGCGGTCGAGGCGCTGCAGGCCTATGCGCTGGCCCAGCAGGGGAAGTGGGCCGAGGCGCAAGCCTTGTTCGAAACCGCGCTGAAAAAACGCCAAGTAGAAATCAAGGCAAAGAAGCGCGTGTTCCCCGCCAGCATCGCCTGGATTTACCCGCTGACGCTGCTGGCGCAGCAAACGCCCGCTCACCTCGAACTGGCGCGCAAGTTCTGTATCGGCGAATCGGGCAAGCGCGATCCCGACACCACCTCGGGCTGGGGGCAATGGGTGCACGCGATCGACGTGCGGCGCGGCGACGCCGAACCCGACCCGGATTTATACCGGGCGGCGGAATACTACAGCACCCACGTCAGCCTGGACCATCTGTGGCGCGTGCTGCTGGCGGCATGGCTGGGCACCGATGCGCGGCGCGGCGCCAAGCAATCCTACCGCGACGCGCTGTCGGTCATGGCGCAACACCAACTGGACCGCCTCCAGCAATGCGGCTTCAACTGGCTGGCGCACCTGGCACTAGGGGCGAAGAACCTGATCGACGGCGCAGAACCGCCAGCCGGATATTTTGTCGCCGGTAAAACCGAACATTGGCGCGAATTGCTCTCCGCCCTGCAATCGCTGGGCGGCGATGCGCCCGCAAAATCCGAAAGCGGCGAAACCACCCGCCTGGTGTGGGTGATAGACATCGGCAAAGACGGCGCCTTGCAGGACATACAGCCGATGGAGCAAAAGCGCGGCGCGCGCGGCTGGAGCAAGCCCAAGGCGGTCGCGTTGTCCAGAATATCCGGCAACCCCAAGCTCGCGCCGTGGGACGCGAAAGTCGCCAACTGCATCCGCACCGAAAAATATGGGCGGCGCACTGCCGTGCTGGATCTGCCCCAGGCCATACAGGCATTGGTCGGGCATCCTGCGGTGGCGCTGAGCGGAAAACCGGAGCAGGCGATCGAGTTGAGCGAAGGCACACCGGAAATCGAAGTCATCCACAAGGCGGATAAAATCACGCTGAAGGTCACGCCGCCGCTGCGCGTATCCGCCACCGCCGACAAGTACTATCACGACGCGGACGAAAAGCGCGAAGCCGAAGCCCTGCGCCTGATCACGCTGGTGCAGGACTCGGCGCAGCGGGTGCGCCTGATCCGCTTCACCCCCTCGCAGCGCCGCGCCGCGCAATTGCTCGCCAAAACGGTGGCCATTCCGGTCAGCGCGCAAAAAGAATTGCAGACCGCGATGCAGGCGCTGACCAGCCATTTCCAGTTGCAGGCCGACCATCTGCAGGCCGCGCGCGAAGTGAAATCCGAACCGCGTTTGCGCGCCGAGCTGTCGCCGCTGAACGACGGCCTGCTGCTGCGCCTGGTCGCGACGCCGCTGGGCGAGAGCGGCCCGCGCCTGGTGCCGGGCAGCGGGCGCGCGCGGCTGATGGCTGCGGTGGGCGGCGAAAACATCGGCACGACCCGGCAACTGGATGTAGAGCGCGCGCACCTGGATGCCGTGCTCGATGCGCTGCCCTTCCTGGAAAATTGCGCCGGGGATAGCGGGCAATGCGAATGGGAGGTCGCAGAGCCGGAAGATGCGCTGGCGCTGGTCGAAGTGCTGCCCGCCCTGCCCGGCATCGCCGCGCTGGGCTGGCCCAAGGGCAAGGCGGTGAAAGTGATTCCCGTCGACATGCCGCAGCTGTCCGTGCAAGTCAAAAGCGAGCGCGACTGGTTCAAGATTGAAGGCGAGGCCAAATCCGACGAGGGCATGGTGTTCACCTTCGAAACGCTGCTTGCCGCAGCAACCGGCAACAGCCGCTTCATCGCGATGGGCAACGGCGTGTATGCGGCGCTCACGCGCAGGCTGAAAGATCGCCTGTCCGATCTGGCCTCGGTCGCCGAGGCCGGCAAGCATGGCGCACGCATCCCGCGTCTGGCTGCGGCGTGGATGGACGATGCGCTGGAAGGCATCACCACCCAGGCAGACCAGGAGTTTCACGGCGCGATCGAAAAACTGCGCGCCACGCAACAGCAAGCCATCCCGCTGCCCAAGACCCTGCAAGCCGAGCTGCGCCCTTACCAGGAGGACGGCTACCTGTGGGCGTCGCGCCTCGCGCAAGCCGGGTTCGGCGCGTGCCTGGCCGACGACATGGGTCTGGGTAAAACCCTGCAATCGCTGGCGCTGCTGCTGGCGCGCGCCGCAGACGGCCCGGCGCTGATCATCGCCCCGACCTCGGTGTGCGGCAACTGGATCGCCGAGGCCGCGCGCTTCGCCCCCAGCCTGAACATGCACCTGTACAGCGAGGCCGACCGCGAGGCGGTGATCGAGGCTGCTGCCGCGTTCGATGTGGTGGTGGTGTCCTACAACCTGGTGCAGCTGGCCGGCGAACAGTTTGCCGCCAAGCACTGGCACACGCTGATCGCCGACGAGGCGCAGGCGATCAAGAACGCGACCGCCAAACGCAGCCAGGCGGTGTTCGAGCTGCATGCCGATTTTCGCCTCGCGCTGTCCGGCACGCCGGTGGAAAACCGTCTCGCCGAACTGTGGTCCATCATGCGCTTCGCCAACCCCGGCCTGCTCGGCAGCCTGACGCGCTTCAACGAACGCTTCGCGGTGCCGATCGAGCGCGACAAGGACCGCGACGCGCAACACACGCTGCGCCGCCTGATCTCCCCCTTCCTGCTGCGCCGCACCAAGACCCAGGTGCTGCAGGAACTGCCGCCGCGCACCGAGCTGCTGATCAAGATCGCGCCGAGCCAGGAAGAGGCCTCGCACTACGAAGCGCTGCGCCGCCAGGCGATGGCCGAAGCGGACGCGGCGCTCGCCAGCGGCAAAGCGGGCCAGGCGCGCATGAACATCTTGGCCCAGCTCACCCGCCTGCGCCGCGCCGCCTGCGACCCGCGCATCGTCACCCAGGCTTATCCGGCCAGCGGCAGCAAGGTGCAGACCTTCACCACGCTCGCCATCGAGCTGGTCGCCAACGGCCACAAGGCGCTGGTGTTCAGCCAGTTCGTGGACTTCCTCGCGCTGCTGCGCGAGGCGCTCGACGCGGCAGGCATCGCTTACCAATACCTCGACGGCGCGACACCCGCCGCCGAGCGCACCAAACGCGTCAACGCGTTTCAGACCGGCAACAGCGACCTGTTCCTGATCAGCCTGAAGGCCGGAGGCTTCGGCCTGAACCTCACCGCCGCCGACTACGTGGTGATCACCGATCCGTGGTGGAATCCCGCCGCCGAAGACCAGGCCATGGGCCGCGCCCACCGCATGGGCCAACTGCGCCCGGTCACCGTGTACCGGCTGGTCACGCAGGGCACCGTGGAAGAACACATCGTCGGCCTGCACAACGACAAACGCGCGCTGGCGGAAAGCATCCTCGGCGAAGGCGACGCGGTCAACATCCCTTCGACCGAAGAACTGATTTCCCTGATAAAGGGAGATTGACTCCCGAACAACCAGGTGTTACCTTGGTGACACTTACCCGAGGAGACCGCCATGGCAGCCACCACCACGCTGAAACTACCCGAAGAACTGAAGGCGCGCATCGCATCCGCCGCGCAGGCCTCCGGCAAGACTTCGCATGCACTGATGATCGATGCGCTGTCTACACAAATGACACTGTTTGAACGCCGGCAGGACTTCATCGCATCGGCCATGAAAGCAGAACAGGAAGTCGCTGACTGTGGACTGGTCTATGAAGCCGACGAGGTATTCGATTACCTCCAGAGAAAACTGGACGGCAAAAAAGCCAGGTGGCCCAAGGCCAGGAAGCTCTGATGGCGCGCCTCGTCTTTGCGCCGCAAGCGGCCCAAGACCTCAAGCGATTAACCGAATTTTTACTCGACGCCGATCCGGATGCCGCGAATGAAACCATCGGTATTCTGATCGATGGATTGAACATCCTGAAACAGCATCCGCTGGTTGGCCGCAACATCGAACAAGGTTACCGCGAACTGGTAATCTCGCGCGGGCGCACAGGATATGTGGCCCTGTATGCATACGATAAAACCCGCAATGTGGCGCTCATCCTCGCCATCCGCCACCAGCGCGAAAGCGGCTTCATCGATTGATCCACTTTTACCCAATACGCATAACCCCATAAAAACATTGACATCTTCGGAGCAATTCCAATAAAGTAACCCTGCTTGCACATCTGCACATCGCGCCGAACAATGCGCAGCCACAGCAGAATCCCCGGAACACTGGCGCAAGTTGCTACAGTCGTTTGCAAAATAAATACCGTTAAGAGTTCGCCTCAGAACCACCACGGAAAAAATCAATAACCAAGAAGTGACGCGGGCTACGTAATATCCACCCGCAAGGAAGCGCTGATTTATTCGGTTTCGTCGTTCCCGCGCATAACCAGCGACTTTGCTGACGACTTATGCCAGCTTAGTCGAATGGCTAGTAGTCGTATCAGGCGGGGACCCAGTTAAATTAAGGCACTGGATCACCGCCTTCGCGGAGATGACGAATAAACCAGCGTTTCCCTAAATCGCGCCAGCAGCAGTTCTTGTTAAGGGGAGAATTTCATGGTCCAAGCAAAACCGGAAGCCCAGCGCATCCTCAATCTGGTGCCCTCGCGCAACACCGAGAAAGACTGGCGTCTCGAACACGCCGTCGCCTCCAGCGCCATTACCGCACCTGCCAAGACCTTGCCCGCCAGCGTAGACCTGCGCGAATCCTGGTGGGATATAGGCGACCAGGAAGCGACCGGATCATGCGTCGGCTGGTCCTCCACCGACGGCGTTGCACGGTATCACTTCGTCAAGGCCAAGAAGCTGGCGAAAACCGCCCGCCTGTCTCCGCGCTTCACCTGGATGGCCTCCAAGGAAACCGACGCATTCACCAGCCGCGCCGAGACCTTCATCGAAGAGGCAGGCACCAGCCTCAAGGCTGCCGTCGAAATCCTGCGCAAATATGGCGCGGCCCCCGAAGCCCTGCTGCCCTTCCATATCTCGACTAATCTTTATCTCGGTAAAGAGCAGACTTTTTACGCCACCACGGCCAAGCTGCGCATCGCCTCGTATTTCAATCTGGGCAAGGACGTATCCAGTTGGCGCACCTGGCTCGCCACCCACGGCCCGATCCTGTCCGGCCTGTACGTCGATGAAAACTGGTATCGAGCCACGGCGACCCAAGGCAAGCTGGACAAATACAACACCAAGACCGCCGGCGGCGGCCACGCCATCGCCATCGTCGGCTACACCGCAGACAAGCGCTTCATCGTGCGCAACAGCTGGGGCACAACCTGGGGAGACCAAGGCTTTGCCTACGTCAGCGAAGCCTACATCGCCGCCGGGTTCTACAACGAAAGCTACGGCATAACGATCTGATCGGGTGAACACCATGATACAAATCCAAGCCAACTTTCTCGCCGCCCTCTTCGACTGCGACATCCGCCACCGCGCATTGCACTGGAAATGTGTTAATGCGACTTGAACACTGCCCGTCACTTAGCATTGCTCTTAATTTATACAATCATAGGGAGGTAATAATGAACAAAATTTTTCTCGTCCGTATGGCAGCATTGGTTTTCTTCTTATCGCCACTCGCTCAAGCGACACCAGTAAAAAATAATTTGAAACAGGGCGATTCACTTGAATTTCTTTTTCTTGATTCACTTAAAAGTAATGCGGACTCATTAATCTACCCTATAGAGACGATAGCCAAGCTTAAAGATGCCAAAGACAAAGCTGAGGAGGCTGACAAAGCTGCAAAAGACGCTCACGATAAAACTGCTGATGCTGACAAGGCTGCAAAGGACGCGAAAGAGGGTGCAGATAAAACAGCAAAAGAAAAAGCAGCAAGTTTTGCTAAAGATGAAGCCGATAAAGCTGATAAAACAGCAAAGGATGCTAAAGATAAATTTGATGCTATAAAGGGGTTGGATTTGAGTGCGTGTAGCAACTTAATCGTAACCTCAGTCAGCAACGAACCAGCCACTGGCGAGTATACGGATGTGAAAGGGTATTATGTAAAGATTCGTACACCACATACTGAGGCCTTCGCCAACCACACACTTTTTGTCAGAAAAATTAAAACAGACTGTACTAAATCATCAA
Source organism: Nitrosomonadales bacterium (assembly GCA_016195965.1). Lineage (GTDB taxonomy): Bacteria > Pseudomonadota > Gammaproteobacteria > Burkholderiales > Gallionellaceae > Gallionella. The sequence goes on from JACPYR010000064.1 coordinate 37,406, forward strand.
GTGACGCCGCTGATACAAATAAATTGCATATAGATAAGGATGATGACTCAAAAAATTTGTTTTGGTTGAATAAGGATCAGATTGAAAAAATTCCTCACGTCGATGTTGGTACTACATATGGAATAATGACGGTACCATTCAAGAAATACGATGGAGGCACCCTAAAAGACGGTAGCACTATTGGTGCTTACCTAGGTTATAAATCATTTTTTCCAGAATCTTTCTCGAGTTTTGCTCCAGTAATCTCATTAGGTTATGGTACCCAAAAGTACGATGCGATAGATCCAAGCACCTCCCAAATAGCTGAGTTTTCAGGTGGAGTGTTATCGGGAGCAGCGGGTGTGATTTTTGGTTTTTCTTTCGATCGATTTAAAATTGGTTTGCTGGTCGGGAGAGATTATCGGAATTCTGCTCAAGCTAATTCTCCAAGCTTCGCTGGTACCTGGTATTCAGTAATGTTCGGTTGGGGATTGGAGGCCACGTCAAATCCGACTTCCAAGAACAATACAGGTGCACTGGATAAAACATCCGCTGAGGCTCCAAAGATGAACTGAGATGATTCCTTTAAATTTCTTTCCCCATAACCCCACCTTTGAAAGGTTGCGATGGTAGATTTTAAGAAGCGCCTATCAGGAAATAAAGTGATCGCGCCGACCGATCCGGTTGTCTTATACGACACCTTGGATCGGGCACATGACAAAGGGCCTTTGCGCCCTGCACAGCAGGCAGTCCTCACAGAATGGCACGCATCACGTCGTGATCAACGCGACGTAATTGTTAAGTTGCATACCGGCCAGGGTAAAACACTAGTTGGACTATTGATGCTTCAGTCCCGCCTCAACGATGGCAAAGGGCCAGCAGTATATCTTTGCCCCGATAACTTTTTAATCGCGCAAACTTGCGACCAAGCCAGGCAGTTTGGCATCAAAACTTGCATCGCAGATCCTGACTTGCCAGAAGACTTCCACAACGAAAAAGCAATTCTCGTCACGTCAGTTCAAAAGTTATTCAATGGCCTAACAAAATTCGGCATCAATCGTGAGTCGATTGATGTGGGCACGTTACTAATGGATGATGCCCATGCTTGCTCTGACTCAATTCGGGAGCAGTGCCGCATTCGAATTCCAAGAGAGGATGCCGCTTACCAAGCAATTCGTACACTTTTCGAGGCTGATCTTGAGCATCAAGGTGTTGGAACCTTTGCGGACATTCGGAATGACAAGCAGGACGCTATCTTGCCAGTACCTTATTGGGCATGGATTGATCGTGAATCTGAAATGGCTCGGATATTAGCAGCAGCTACTAGCCGAAATCCTGTGAAATTTGCATGGCCAGTTCTGAAAAACATGCTATCGCAATGCCAGTGTGTAGTTTCAGGAGTAGCGCTGGAAATCGAACCCTACATACCTCCCCTGTCAGCGTTTGGCTCGTATTGGAATGCACCGCATCGCATTTTCATGTCTGCCACTGTGACGGATGATGCCTTCCTGATTAAAGGATTACAACTGTCACCAGACACCATTACAAAACCTCTGACTTATAGCAAGGAAAGTTGGTCCGGTGAAAAAATGGTCTTGTTGCCATCCTTGATCCATTCCGAACTTGACCAGAATGCTATCGTGAAATGGTTGGGTGTGCCTACACCCGGAAGGGGCTTCGGAGTTGTTGCTCTGGTGTCTAGTTTTCTCAACTCGCGCGTTTGGGAGGCGTACGGGGCAGTCGTCGCAAAGAAGGAGACCATGGCAAACGTCATTGATAGTTTGCGTCGTCGCGACTTTGAAAAAGCTGTTGTTTTAGCCAACCGTTACGATGGAGTTGACTTGCCTGACGAAGCCTGTCGAATTCTGATTTTCGATGGCAAGCCATATTCAGAAAGCCTAATAGATTTGTATCAGGAAGACTGCCGACCTGACAGCGAAGCGACCCTAATGCGCACAGTTCGCACTATTGAACAAGGTATGGGACGAAGTGTCCGAGGCGAAAAAGACTACTCAGCAATCATTATTGTCGGTAGCGATATCACGCGCATACTCCGAGAAAAACGCTCACGCAAGCACTTATCGTCCCAATTGGCAAAACAAATTGAAATCGGCCTACAGTTAACTGATATGGCCGATGAAGAAATAAAAGAAGGCAAACAACCGATAATGGTGCTGCATGGATTGGTAAACCAGTGTCTGGGGCGCGACGCAGGCTGGAAAGCCTTTTATGCTGAGCAAATGGCGGAGGTAAAACCTTCCTTGCCGAATGATCGTATCCTTAAGTCTTATGTGGCAGAACTGACTGCAGAAATTACCTATTCAAAAGGAGACTATCAAGGTGCGGTGATCCAATTGCAAGGCTCCCTAGATAATGGCCTGATAGACAGGGCGGATGTCGGCTGGTATTTACAAATCATGGCTCGATATCAGTATCGAGCGAACAGAAACGAGTCGGTGCGCCTGCAACTTGCTGCCCATACTTCAAACCATTTATTGCTGCTGCCAGCCGCAGGCGTAACCATTACTAAACTTACTCTAGTAAGCCAAGGACGAATGGAGCGCATAATAGCGTGGATTACAAAATTTGAAAATTACCAACAGCTTGATGTCACGTTGTCAGACATTCTTGGTCGGCTTACATTTGGTGTAAAAGCTGATCGGTTCGAACAGGCACTCCACGAACTAAGTGAAGCATTAGGATTCGCTGGTGAGCGACCGGATAAGGTATGGAAAGAAGGGCCGGATAATCTTTGGGCGCTCGATGCAACCCATTACTTGCTTTGGGAATGCAAGAACGAAGTGGAGCTTACAAGAACGGAAATAAATAAAGGTGAATCTGAACAAATGAATCGATCATATGCTTGGTTCGTTAAGCACTACCTAGGGGCTGAAGTAACAAGCATTTGGATTCATCCAACAAATGTCCTGCAGAGTGCAGCTGGATTATTGCAACCGGCGGAAGTTATGAGACAGGCCGAACTTCGCCAGTTCGTTAAACGAGTTCGCTTATTTTTCAAGTCGCTAGAATCTCAGGATTTCAAAAGCTTGTCCGTAACTCATCTACAGGAACTCGCAGATCGTCACATATTGAGCACAACATCCATTCTCAAGGATGTTACAAAGCCCGTGCGTAACTTGAAATAACATCCTCAGTTCGGGGTCAGCGTCGCATTTGTTTCGTGCTGCTTGGCATACCAGCTATCGCGGAACAATTAGGAGTCCACGAATAGTTTTTGACGTTTGAAAATAATTAGGGGTAGACCACCGTTTCCAGCCGTAAACCGACCTTAGGAGTTCATCATGACTGCCAGTAAAAATGACAAGCTGGACGAGGTGATTGAAGAAGAATGGGACAAGGAAATCAAACCGGGCCGTGAAGCGGTTCGGAAGATCGTAGGCCAAGATGACGCAGACAACAGCGAGAATGAATCACGCAACTTGGTGGGGTTGGCGTTTTCAGGCGGCGGCATCAGAAGTGCGACATTCAATCTCGGCGTGATACAGGCGCTCGCCGAACGGCGCTGCCTGCGCAAGTTCGACTATCTCTCGACGGTTTCCGGCGGAGGATACATCGGAAGCTGGCTGACTTCCTGGATGGCCTCGCATGACCAAACCGATACGGGTTCAACAACGGCATCCAGCCCACTTGCCCAGAGTCGTCTGGCTTCGATAGGAAATTTTTTCAGCAGGCTCTGGACTACACGCAACATCAAGGGTGCAGAGTCAAAAAATATTGTAGATATCGAAAAAGCGCTCGCCCCGGAAGATCAAAATGGCAACCCGACCTTGGCTGCCGGAAGCAAAGAACCCTATCCACTTCGGCACCTGCGCAGCTACACAGACTATCTCAAGCCGCATGGCGGACTCTTCAGCCTGGATGCGATGACGGCATTCACCACCTGGCTGCGCAATAGTTTGCTGAACCAGTTAATCCTGCTCGTGATATTTGCTGCGGTTCTATTGCTGCCACTCGGGCTGGCTGGCTTCATAAAGGACTGGATTTATACCCCCTGCACTGAAGAGCTTATTTCATTCACAGAAAACAATGCACTGTGGATTTATGCGTCCCTTTGCCTGGCTGTCGCTATTGGATTCATCAATGCCAATCTCCTGTACCAGCCAACTGTCGAACATCCCAAGCTACCTTGGTATTCCAGCCAGAATGCCGTCCTGCTGCTGATCGTGTTGCCACTGGTTGCTTGTGCTTTCCTGCTGTCTGTCATGCTGCCTGTGTTGCACCAGCTGGTTGAATGTACGGAAGGCATCTTCAACTTCATTGGGATTCAGATTCACGACCTCTCATGGGAGCTTAGTCCGGCAACCATGTTGTTGGGTATGTTCTTTTTGTGCGGGATTGCCTTTTTTATCAGCAGCCCACTCAGGCTGATCTTGTTCAAGGAAAGCAATCGGCGCAATAGTAGTGTTTTTGTGTACGGCATCGTTTTCATCATCGCCGCTTTGCTAGGCGTGTGTCTATTGCCGGTGATTGCAGTATTCCTGGTGTCCCTCGCCCCGACCAATTATCCGGCGGCGGTAATCGCCAATATTCTGACGTTCGGCCCGCCGCTGATATTGCTCGCGTTCGCGCTCGCGGTATTTGTCTACGTCGGCCTGATAGGCCGGGTGTTCGACGAGCACCAGCGCGAATGGTGGAGCCGTCTGATGGCCTTGGTTTTTTTCGCGGCCATAGGCTGGCTGGTTTTGTTCGGGATCAGCATCTGGGGTTCGCTGGCAGTCGATTACCTGAAGGCCGGTCTTGCGTCTGCGATCGCCTGGCTGGTCGCATCCGGCATAGGCGCGGCCTTGGGCAAGAGCGCGTCTGTCACAACCGTGCATGAATCGAAAGGTGCCAATAAATGGCTGGCACTGGCTGCCCATATCGCGCCGTATATTTTTATATTTGGCCTGTGCCTGCTGGTCGCGTATCTATTGAACACGTCGTTGATGAATATTCTTGGCGGCGCGGATTTGTCTCACACCGAGTTTTACAACGATGAAGGAAATTTCGCAACGGCCTATTACATCAGGCTGGCGCAGTTCGATGCGATTTTCAGGACGCCAAGCTGGGCCCTTCTCTATGCTGCATCAGGCCTGGTTGCCATCGGCACCTTGCTGTCATGGCGCGTCGATATCAATGTTTTTTCGTTCCATAACTTTTACCGCAACCGCCTGATGCGGGCCTATCTGGCGGCGGGCCTTGATCGGGAGATGCGCGACAAAAGCAAACTCCCGCTGACAGGAATGAACGACATGGACTCTCCCCGGCTGGATCGTTTGCCCTCGCGCCCCTACCATCTGCTGAACACCGCGCTGAACATCACCAACGGCAAACATCTGTCGTGGCAGGAACGCAAGGCGGCTTCGTTTGTGTTTTCGAAAAGATATTGCGGTTATTTCCTGCCGGGCGAGACCCGCGAAAACTATTATGGCCGCACCGAAAATTTTCTGGCAAAGAAAGGCTGGCTGAGCCTCAGCCTGCCGATGACGATCTCGGGTGCTGCGGCCAGCCCGAACGGCGGCTATCACACCTCTCCCCCGCTGGCATTCCTGATGACGGTGTTCAATGTCCGTCTGGGCTGGTGGATGCAGAACCCGGCTGAAGAAAAATACTGGCTATCCAAAGGCCCCAAGTTAGGTCTGAAGTATCTGTTCAAGGAGCTAGCCGCCAGCGTCGACGAAAGCAGCCCCTTCGTTTATTTGTCGGATGGCGGGCATTTCGAGAATCTCGGCATCTATGAACTGGTCAGGCGCAAATGCCGCTTGATCGTGGCCTGCGACGCGGGCGCCGATCCGGAATACCAGTTCGAAGATTTGGGGAACGCGATCCGCAAGTGTTACATCGACCTGGGTGTCAGCATCGAGATCGACACGTCACAGATTAAACCCAGGCCCGAGGGAGAACACAAAGGGCGCAGCCCGCAGCATAGCGCCATCGGCGAAATTCACTATCCCGACAGCGACGAAATCGGCATCCTGCTCTATATCAAGGCTTCGATGGGTGACAAGGAAGCGATGGATATCGAACACTACAAGGCCGCGCATCCCGATTTTCCGCATGACCCGACCGCGAATCAGTTCTACACCGAATCGCAATTCGAGAGCTACCGCAAACTGGGTTACACCCTTTGCCACCGGTCATGCGACGATGCACAAAAATCCACGACAGATCGATTCCTGAAAAACTTTTGCAGTTGAATCATCTGGAGACACTCTCGAAAAGTTCATTTGATGAGCCAACGATGAAAGACCCAAAGGCTACAAAACGAACGCCCGTCATCCGAATTGTTCCCAACATCTGAATCCGATACGAGGAGAATCCATGCCCACCGTCACTGTCATTGCCCCTCATGAACTCGATGGAAACCAGATCACCAAGCCCGGCGTAGTCCAGTCATTGTGGAGCGATTATGATCGCCATTACCTGGCCGAAGGCGATTCGTGGTTTCCACTCAGCAACATCTTTTCGCCCAGCTTCCTTTATCGTTTCGGCTTTAACGTACCGCTCGCGCAAAACACGCTCATCGTCAATTGCTCCTATCCTGGCGATACGCTTCAACACATGGTGGACTGGAGCGCGAATCTGGATTTTCCCAAACTGCTGGCCAGGAAATATTTCGCCTACCAATGGGACGCCATCCTGCTGAGCGCTGGCGGCAACGACCTCATCGATGCGGCATTATCACCCGCAGGCATCCTGCAAGTCTGCGCGAATCCTACCGGCTCGCGCGACTTCATCAACATGACCGCCCTTGATGTTCTCGAAAATCATCTGCGCGACTATTTTGGCTACCTCGTCAGTCTGCGTAACACTTCCAGTATTGTCGAAAACCGCAACATCCCCATCTATTACCACACCTACGGCTACCCCACCCCTCGCAACGCTCCGGCTTTGCCCGGCTTCGGCCCGTGGCTGTATACGGCGTTCAGGAATAAAAATATTCCTGAACCATACTGGAACAACCTCTCCGATGCGCTGATGAACGAACTGTCACGCATGCTCAAACGCTTCGGCAACCTCGGCGACAACTTGCAACTGGTGGACACGCTGAAAAACGTCGCGCTGGTGCGAGCAGCCGCAGGCAGCACGGGCAGCGACGGCGACTGGTTGAATGAGATACACCTAAACAATTCGGGCAAAGACAAGGTTGCGCGGGAGTGGGCAAAGGTTTTGTGAAAGCAATTCGGCTGGCGTTGGTGAGATGAAAGCGATTGTGATACAGCTATATTACGATATGAAAATGAAGCCAACTCCGGCACCGTTAATTCACGCCTGCAAATAGGGAGAATCACCATGACTGCTTGGCTGCTTCCTTATGCTCTTTCAGAAAGTGTTTTTATGTGGGCCGTCTCGCCATGACCCACGTCGCCATCGTTGATGCCAAACTGCTGGCCGGCATCATCTCACAACTGCAACAGCCCGGACACACCACTGTCGCATTGACTGATTCCGCCAGCCTGAACGCATGGCTATCCGAGCACGAAGCCGCAGTGCTGTTACTGGGTCAACTGGAAAGGAGAAAGGCGGCAATTCCCACCGCCACAAGAGTGCGCAGAAAAACCGATGCGCATTGGAGCATCAATCCGGTGCGGCTGGAATTGGTTACCCCTGGCGGCAAAGTGATTACGCTGTCGCACAACGAATGCCGCATCCTGTGCGCCGCCGCCCGCGCGAAGAAACAACTGGTAGACCGCAAGGTGCTGATCGAAGCCATGGGACAAAACTTCCTGCACTACGACGAGCGCCGTCTCGAAGCGCTAATCAGCCGTTTGCGCCGCAAGCTGTCCGCCTGTGTTTCCGATGGCTTTCCGGTGAAAGGGGTGAAGGGGCAAGGGTATTTGTTCGGTGTGAAGTTGTTAGAAGTGGAGAGATGAGAGATGTCAGGAATGGTCAGCATTTGTCAGCAATAGGCGGCAAGTTTCGAGTACATTATTTCTGAAGCGAAGAATGTGCGGGTGTGACAGGGATAGAGCACTTGGTGTATGAGTGCTGGTGGGCGATGTGTTAATGCAAGACCATGCCCTGAACCCAATCCTTTCCCCTGCACCAAAGATTGCCCGCTGAATACTTGGCTAAGGAAAAACTCATGGGCGTCATGTTGCAGACATTCTATTGGGATTGCCCGTCGGCCGAAGGGTATGAAGGAAACTGGTGGAGCTATCTCAACTCCCGATTGCCCGAGATCGCACGGGCCGGTTTCACTTCCTTATGGCTACCTCCTGCAAGCAAGGCCGCCGAATGGAATTCGATGGGCTACGATCCCTACGATTATTTCGACCTGGGCGAATTCGACCAGAAGGGCGCGAAGCAAACCTGGTTCGGCGCGAAAGCGGATTTGCTGGCATTGATCCAGTCCGCGCACGGGTTAAACCTGCAAGTCTACGCCGACCTGGTGTTCAACCATAACAGCGGCGCCGATGCCCAGGAACGAAACCCGTTAACCGGCCAGATGCGCTGGACGAAATTCACTCCGGCCAGCGGAAAATTCCCGCGCGACTGGACCTGTTTCCATCCTTGCCGCTACGAATCTTGGGACGGCATGAATTTTGGCGACATGCCGGATCTGTGCCACCGCAACCCTGCCGTGTATTCCGCACTGATAGAACACGCTCGTTGGTTGCTTGAGGACATCGGTTTTGACGGCTACCGCTTTGACATGGTCAAGGGCTATGGCGGCTGGATGGTGCGATCCATCATGGAAATGTGGATGCTGCGCAACGACGCCGGCCTGAAGCCCTATGGCGTCGGCGAATGCTGGGACAGCGAGCGCACCATAGGCGAATGGCTCGACGAAACGAACATCTGGTCGGACAACGCCGTTGGTGCATTCGATTTCCCGCTCCGCTGGCGGCTGCAAAGCCTGTGTGATGATTACGGCTACAGCCTGCGCAACCTGACCAAGCCCGGCGTGCTACTCTGGGAACGTCCAGCTCAGGCCGTCACCTTCGTGGAAAACCATGACGTCGCGCGCAGTTCACCCATTATCAACGACAAATTGCTCGCCTATGCCTTCATCCTCACGCACGAGGGCTACCCCTGCATCTTCTGGCAGGACTATTTCAATTACAACCTCGGACAGCCGGGCAACCAGAGCGGCATTGAGGCATTGGTGCAAGTGCACGAGCGTTATGCCGGCGGTGCGTCGCGAGTACTCTATGTGGACGACAACCTCTACGTCATGCAACGCACGGGCGTCGGCAAGCAGCCGGGGCTGGTGCTAGTGCTGAACAATAGCGCGAACTGGTCCGGTGCTTCCGTCAAGACCCAGTGGAGCAATACCCGGCTCAAGCCGGTTGACTGGCGCGGCAGGAACGATGCCGGGATTCCAGAGGAAAAATGGACGGATGGCTCAGGCAACGCCAGTTTATGGGCACCCCCGCGTGGCTATGCCGTCTATGTTCCACAATGAACAGCATACCTATGCAGGCTTTTCAATATGAAATTTTTTGATCATTCGAATCTTCCCCTATTTGGATAATCGAAAGGGCCAGACTTTATGATCCTGCAATTCACCGCAGCCACTCAACTTGAATTAGGGAAGCGCTGATTTATTCGGTTTCGTCGTTCCCGCGTAGGCGGGAACCCAGTTAAATTAAGGCACTGGATCACCGCCTTCGCGGAGATGACGAATAAATCAGCGTCTCCTTAGCCCATCGGCTTCAAGCGAATCAAGCTCATGGCGGTCTGCATAGACCAGTTTTAAATTGCGCGCTTCCGCAATCCTCAACGCAATCGCTTCGGCAAGTGATGGACGGTCTCTCGCTTTCCAGCGGGCAGCCATTCAATTTCTGTCAACACCCACAGAATTTCGATGTTGGCATCCGACACAACATGCAGTGTGATATATACCGAACAAAAGGAACCAGGCTCAAGTTTTTTGACCAGATGAGCCATGCCTCGCCGACCCCGCATCCACCTGGATAATGTTCCGCTGCCGGTGAGAGGCCATGCTTGTTGCGTTTAGCAACGATCACAGCCCGGAAATATATTCCGCCAGTGCTTCGATTTCAGCATTCGTCAAGGGTTTGGCGACCATGTTCATCATGCCGCCCGGGCTGTTGGCGCGCTTGCCGCTGCGCCAATTGAGCAGCTGGGCACGCAGATATTCCTTGTTCTGGCCGCCGATCACGGGATAGGTCGATATATAGGGCGCTTTGCCCTTGCCATTCACGCCATGACAGGTCTCGCACGCCGGTATTTTTCTGGGGGCATCGCCTTTCAGGAATATTCTTTCCCCTTCCGGATTGCCGCCAGGATGATCGCCCTGCATTATTTTCTGGTTGGCAAAAAAATTGGCGATGTCGATCAACTCGGCTTCGTTGATCGTCGTCGCCACGGGGCTCATGATTTCATGTGTGCGCGCGCCGCTCTGAAAATCGCGCAACTCCTTGGCGATGTAGTACGCATATTGCCCGGCGAGATTCGGGGCCATCTCATCCACGCTGATGCCGACCTCGCCGTGGCAGCCCTGGCATAGCTCGGATTTGCTCTTGCCGGTGCCCAGGTTTCCGGCACCCATGCGCAGCTTGAGCACATCGCTGGCGGCATAGGCGGCGCTGCCGCTCAGCAGCCCGACCGCGATAAAAACGGTGACAAAATTTTTCGCTATCCCAAACACGGCAGTGAACTCCAGTAGTAATTTTTTGATTAAACTTCAAAACTGCAATTGTCCGAGCCGCAAATGGTGCAGTCCCTCATCCCCGGCCCTTCTCCAGTGGGAGCGGCTTTAGCCGCGATTTGCCGCTCGAGTTTACTGTCCGCATCGCGGCTAAAGCCGCTCCCACAAAGGACTTGCTCGATAACTCCAGTAAGTTTAATCAACAGCACAACGCTAGCGTAGCATCCTGACCACGCGGAAACCGGTGTCGTAATAGCGGTATTCGGGGGCGCTGGCGCTGCGGGATGCTGCGCGCACACCGCGCGGCTGTGATGCCCACGAGCCGCCGCGCATCACCCGCGTCGCGCTCTCTCCCGTCCATGCGCTGCCATCGCTCGGCAAACCGCTATAGTTTCCGTGATAGTTGTCCTCCAGCCATTCCCCGACGTTGCCGCTCATGTCGTACAGGCCGAAGGCGTTGGCCTGTTTGGCCGCTGCGGGATGCGTGGCATTGCCGCTGTTCTGCTCGTACCACGTCATGCTGTCCACGTTGTCGCCGCCGCAGTATTCGCCCGGCATTCCGGCGCGGCAGGCATATTCCCATTGCGACTCGCCCGGCAGCTGATAGTGTTTGCCGGTCTGCTGCGAGAGCCATTTGACGTAGGCCTGGGCATCGCTCCAATTGACACAGGCAACCGGGTGATTATCGTCTTGCGCATAGCCGGGGTTGCGCCAGTTTTTGCCGTTGAATTCTTCCCACTGGCCGTCCGCGAGCATCAGGCATTTGTCGCCTGCGTCATAGTGCGTTGCGCTCACAAACGCCGCAAACTGACCACGGGTGATTTCGATTTTGCCGATCGCGTAGGGCTGCTCTATCGTGATGCGGCGCTCGGGCTTCTCGTCTTTTTCATCGCTGCCATACGAACCCATGTCGAAGCTGCCCGCAGGAATCACCACCATGTCCGGACAGGCGGCGCATTCCCTGAAAATTCCTCCGGGCTGGGACGGCACTTGAGATGGCACAAACTCGGGTTGTACTTTGGCTGGATGATCTTTTGCCTTGGAATCTTTCGCAGGAGTCGGGCGCTCCTTCGCTGGCTGAGTTTTCTTGGTTGCGGCCTGCACCGGCAAGGCGATTAGACAGAGTGTGGCGATAGCGAGGACTATCGGATTGCACAGTTTTAATTTGCTCATATTCGTTCGCAGCGTAAATCGAAAGCTATGCAACAACGGCAAATATATTAACCGAAATTGACCGAATGGAACGCGTCATGCTCAACCGGCCAGTCCAGCTCCAACGCTGCGCAGTTGTCCAGGTGGCTTAGCATCACACGCTCCGGGTCTGGCACGGCCAGCGCCCGCACCGCGACTATCGGATTTTCGTGCGACACCGCCAGCACGATGCCTTGCGGGTGACGCGCGGCTGCTTCATCCAGAAAGCTGCGCAACCGTTCCATCTGCTCCAGGAACGACTCTCCCTGCGGCGGCTTGATGCGCAGGTAATCGGCGCGCACATAGTCGTTGAACAGGTCCACATGCAGGCCGTCCATGCCGGAGCGGCGTTCATTCAGGCGCGCGTCGATGTTCAGCTCCAGCTCATGGTGGCGCAGCAGGATGCGGGCGGTCTGCTGCGCGCGCGGAAACTCGGAAACATAGGCATGGGTGAACCGTATCGCGCGCAGGCGCTCCGCCGCAGCGGCGGCCTGCTCCCTGCCCCGCGCGGTCAGGTTGACGATGCGCCCGGGATTGTCGTTGATTTCGTTCTTGACGTTGCCTTCGCTCTCACCGTGACGCACCAGCACGATCTTCATGCGATACCCCATGCATGCTTGAAGCTCTGCAAGTCTGGCCGACTATTTTTTTGCATGACCGAAACTCCCGGTTTAACGGGCGCGACGCACCACGGGCTTGGGTGAGAACAAGGCGGGTTGCGGCATCGCCTGATGGCGCGCCGCCTCGGACAGCAGTTTGGGCTCGCCGTTTTTGTGCGGCGGCTTGCCCGCTGGCTTGCCATCGCGCGCGTGCTGTGCGGGACGGGGCTGCTGGCCGGGAGTACGCGGCTGTTGCGGATTACGCGGTTTTTGGCCATCGCGCGGCTTTTGACCGTCACGCGGCTTTTGACCGTCGCGCGCTTGGCCGTTGTGCGTCTGGCCGTCGCGCGGAGTCTGCTGGCGATTGCCCGCGCCGCGCGGCCCGCTGTTGCGTCGCTGGCCTTGCGGCGGGCGTGGCGGGCGCGGTGCTTCTGCGGGCAGATTAGTAGGAGCAACAAAGCTGTCTATTGCCACTTTGGGAATTTCGCGCTTGATCAGGCGTTCGATGTCCTTGAGGTAGGACAACTCTTCCTTGTCCACCAGCGAGATCGCCGCGCCACTGCTGCCCGCACGTCCGGTGCGTCCGATGCGGTGCACGTAGTCTTCCGGCACATTCGGCAATTCGAAATTCACCACATGGGGCAGCTGGTCGATGTCCAGCCCGCGCGCGGCGATATCGGTCGCAACCAGCACCGGCAGCGAGCCGTCCTTGAATTGCGCCAGCGCCTTGGTGCGCGCAGGCTGGCTCTTGTTGCCGTGGATCGCTGCGGCGGGAATGCCGTCGGCGATCAGCTTTTCGGTCAGCCGGTTCGCGCCGTGTTTGGTGCGGGTAAACACCAGCACCTGCTTCCAGTCGTGGTGTTTGATCAGGTGCGAGAGCAGATAGCTCTTCAGCTTTTGCGGCACCATATGGACGCTTTGCGCTACCAGCTCGGCGGTGGTGTTGCGGCGCGCCACTTCGACAAAACCGGGGTTGTGCAGCAGGCTTTCGGAAAGCGTTTTGATCTCGTCGGAAAAGGTCGCCGAGAACAGCAGGTTCTGGCGCTGCTTGGGCAGCAGTGCCAGAATTTTTTTGATGTCGCGGATGAAGCCCATGTCCAGCATGCGGTCGGCCTCGTCCAGCACCAGAATTTCAATGCCGGACAAGTCCAGCGTCTGCTGGCCGACGTGATCGAGCAGCCGTCCGGGCGTGGCGACCAGGATGTCGAGCGATCCCTTCAGCGCCTTGATTTGCGGATTGATGTTCACGCCGCCGAACATCACCATCGATTTCAGCGAGAGATATTTGCCGTAGGTCTGCACCGATTCTTCGACCTGCGCGGCGAGCTCGCGCGTCGGAACGAGGATCAGACAGCGCGGACGGCCGGGGCGCTGATTGGCAACAGGCTTGGCGGTAAGCAGATGCAGGATGGGCAGCGTGAAGCCTGCGGTCTTGCCGGTGCCGGTCTGCGCGCCGGCCAGCAGATCGCCGCCAGCCAGAACCAGCGGAATCGCCTGGGCCTGCACCGGGGTGGGCCTGGTGTAGCCCGCATCGGCGATCGCACGCATCAGGGGTTGTGCCAGATTCAAGCTGGCGAAAGTAATTTCAGTGGACGTGTTGATATGTTCTGACAAAGCTAGGCTCCTGCGACGGCCCGCCGCTCACAAGAGCTGCACCAATCGAGGCAGACGAATAGATGATCGAAGAGATCGGGAGTAACACAGAGACCGCTGCACTGATTGGTTTGGAGCAGGGTGGCGCGCATTATACCCGTAATGCATAAAGGAAACGGGGAAAAATCGCCTCCCGGCAACCTTGAAGCAATGCAGATACGGCCTAGACGAATTTTTATCGCCCGGCCCGGCGCGCGTTGATCTTGAAACGCAGGCTGAGATGGTCCTCCACACGGATCGCGCCACCGAGAACCGAGAAGGGTTCGATACCGAAATCGGACTGGTTGAACTCGATCGATCCGCTCACGTTCACTTCATCGCCCGCAGTTTCCATCCCGGTCGGCACCTCGAATGTGCGCGTGACCCCGTGCAGCGTGATCACAACGCCTAGCCGTTCGCCGGCCTGATTATTTTCGAGGCGGTTCACATGGATGACCGCAAACGGGAACTTCTGCGTCTCCAGCACCCGGTCGAGCATATTGGTGCGCGTGCCGGCGATAGCCGACGCATCCGGTTGCGTATCCAGGCCAGCCTCGATGCGCAGCGCCGACTCATCGACCGCGAGTTCGTCCAGGGGAACGTAAAGGTCGGCGCGGCCTTCTTCAGGCGAAATATAGCCTTCCGTCACGTGGCTCGCGACGACATGGTCGTGCCCGAGGCGCGCAAGCCTCCCGCCACGGCGCACCGTGATGGCGATCAGCGAATGCGCGGCATCGATGCGATAGACGACCTTGCCCTGCGCTGCCGCCTGTTCATAGCTGCCGCGCGGAAAATTTTCCGGCGTTGCACGCGCGACAGATTCCGGCGCCTTTTCGCGCAGCGGCGGTGCACACGCGGCAAGAAGTGCAAGCAAAGCAATGACCGATGTTTGTTTCAGGCGTAGTGTGCCCATAATCAAGCCTTGCGCAATTGCACGCGGAATTTCACCGTGACGTCGGCACCGATGGCCCCCTTGCCCTCCGTCACCGCCCACTCGCCGGTGCCGATGTTGAATTGTCCGCGCTTGACGGTAAACCCGCCTTCCATGATCGCTCCATCGGTCGTTGCATTCCAGGTAAACAACACATCGACCGGTTGCTGCACGCCCTTTAGCGTGAGCGTGCCGTGCGCGATATAGGATTGCGGGCCGGCAGGGGAACGGACGATATCGGTTGAGTGAAACTCGGCCTGAGGATGGAGAGCATAATCGAACCATTCCGCACCGGCGATCTCCTTGTTGATGTCAGCGCTAGACATATCAGCGCTGGTGATCTTGATCGTCACATCCAGGCGGCTGCCGGCCGGCTTCGCCGCATCGAAGTGCAGCCTGGTGTCGAACTCCTTGAACACGCCCGGCGCCACCGTCTTTTCAAAAGTGGTGGCAAACTCAAGCTTGCTGGCGGAAGGATCCATCTTCCAGTCGGCTGCGTGCGCGGACTGAAACAGGGCAAACAGTATCGCAAGGCAGGCGAATTTTTTCATTTCAGTGTTCCTTCTCTTTTCGGAGAGCCCATTTATTTCAGCCATTTCAGGGCGGGCAACATCCGGATCAGCAGATTGTTTTTCTTGACGAAGTGATGCCGCAGCGCAGCGCCCACGTGCAGGACGAGCAGCCCGGCCAGCGCGATGAACAGCGATAAATGCGCCAGCGCCGCGAGCTCGGCGAGATGCTTGTCGGGTGCGGCTATCGCCGGCAGCGGTATCGCCCAGAAAATGCTGAAGGGAATGTTTGCCGCAGAGTTGATGATCCAGCCGGCCATCGGCATCGCGATCATCAGGACATAGAGCAGCGCATGGCTCGCGTGCGCCACGGCACGCTCCCAGGCAGGCGTATCCGCAGGGAGAGATGGTGCGATGTTAAACACCCGCCACAGCAGGCGCAGCACCACCAGCGCGAGTATCAGCATGCCTATCGACTTGTGCCAGACGAACAGGTTGAGTTTCGTCGGCGACATCCTCGTGGATACAGCGACCCAGCCCAGCGCGAATTGCGTGAAGATCAGCGCGGCGCTGACCCAGTGGAAGAACTTCGCCGGCGCGCCCCAAGCCGTATCGCTGTTCGCGAGCTTCAAACGGAACGCTCCACGCAGAGAGATAAGCCGGGCCGCGCTTCAACCGGGTTTGTTCTGATGATTTTCACGAACATCATGCTATGCCCTAAAATTTTGCCGGGAACGCCGCGATCGCGTCCAACTGAGTTCCGTTGCAGGTCGTCGGCGTTACAACGGCTATTATCCTGAAAAACTAAGGAAACGCTGATTTATTCGGTTTCGTCGTTCCCGCGTAGGCGGGAACCCAGTTAAATTAAGGCACTGGATCACCGCCTTCGCGGAGATGACGAATAAATCAGCGTCTCCCTAACTTATCCGCCGATTACACAGATAAAACAAATCGGTATCCAGCTTACCTGGCTAAGCCGCAAGACGATAGAAAAGCTGTTTGCGACCAGATGATAATCTGTGGATTGAAACCGCAGTTTTAATGATTAACCCGCATGCGGTCAATCCACGCAACTGCTGACCGGCATGTCTTTGCGCTTTTCCGCCATCTCAATGACGGCGTTGAGCTTGGCTATCAGGCCGTTTTTGATGAAATGATCGATGATGAACAAGGGCAGGATGGTGTCAGGCTCAAGGAACCCTTTAAATCTGAGTGTGCTGCCTTGTTGCATGGGCACGATGTCCCAACTGCCACGGAACGATTTCAAATCACCCGCCAGTTGAGTGAATTCGACGCGATCAAAAGGTCTCTCAGTGAACTCCAATATCTGGTGCAACCGGTAATCGAAAAACAGCACCTGTTCGTCAACCGCGCGATCAACCCTGACCTTGCTGGCGGATAGGCGATATGCGATCGACTCGACTACACCGGGAAATTTTTTGTCGGCTTCATAATCGGTCAAGTAACGGTAGGCAGCACAGGGATCGAGAGTCGTATCGAGACTGCCCGCGAAGGAATACAGGCTACCCGTTCTGTTAATCTCCACCTGCAATCCGTGGTAAAGGGCATCCGACCAAGCGCTGTTGCCGGTCAAGAATAGCGACACGAACAAAATCAACTTCGTCATAGATCCGGATGATACGGGGACTGGCATGGCTGTTCCGTTCGCCCTGCGCGCATAGCGCGGTGTATACAAGGGCGAGCGGAAAATGCAAAAGCTTAGGGAAACGCCGATTTATTCGTCATCACCGCGAAGGCGGTGATCCAGTGCCTTAATTTAACTGGGTTCCCGCCTAGGCGGGAACGACGAAACCGAATAAATCAGCGTTTCCTTAGTAGAACTAGCGCAACATCCTTAAGACTGGATCAGTCCGCTCGATCAGTCGGCATTCCGGGCGCAGCGGAACCCCACGTCGATCAACTGGCTATAGGGCTTCAAGTGGGTGCGCTTGGCGGCACGGAACACCATGCTCAGCGAATCGTAGTGGCCGGAACTGGTCATCCCGCCGCGCACCACTCGCTGTCTTTTGCCATAGAATTTATTGTCCGGGTCATCCGGCGCGCCCGGATAGGCATCGTACCAATCAGCGACCCATTCGGTGACATTGGCCGCCATATCGTAAACGCCATAGCCGGACTTGTCGGTAGGATAAGAGCCCACTGCCGAGTAAGGAGCATCCGGATTCTCCGACATGGTGTTGATCATTTTCGGATCCCAGTTATTGCCCCACGGATACTCGTTCCCCTGCGGGCCGCGCGCGGCTTTTTCCCACTCCGCTTCGCTGGGCAAACGTTTGCCGGCCCAGTGGCAATACGCGTCGGCATCGGGCCAGGACACGGTCACGACCGGTAATATATTTCTAGCAAGCTGTACTTTTTCCAGCTCGGCCAGAATCTCTTCCTGGGTCATTTTGGAT
>JACPYR010000066.1 GCA_016195965.1 Nitrosomonadales bacterium
AACCTGCTGCCCCTGGTGTTCAGCCAGCATCGCATTGTAGTAATCAAACACGGCTTCCGGTTCACCCTGCAGCGCAAGTTTACCCGCATTGAGCAGAATAGCGCCATCACAAATGGATTGTATCGCCTGTTTGTCGTGCGAGACGATCAACAGCGTGGTGCCCTGCTTGCGGAATTCGCGGATGCGCTCGAAACTCTTGTGCTGAAAATACGTGTCGCCCACCGACAACGCTTCATCGACGATCAGCACATCGGGACGGCGCGCCGTTGCCAGGCTAAAGGCCAGACGCATCTGCATGCCGCTGGAATAAACGCGCACCGGCTGATCGAGGTAGTCGCCGATCTCGGCAAAGGCTTCGATCTCGGGCATCAAGCCGGAGATTTCCTCCACGTTCATCCCCAGCAGTTGCCCGGCCATGTAGGCATTTTGCCGCCCGGTAAAATCGGGATGGAAACCCATGCCCAATTCGAGCAAGGCCGCCACGCGCCCGGTGATATTGACGCTGCCGGTGGTGGGCTGGGTGGTGCCGGTGATCATCTTGAGCAGCGTGCTTTTGCCCGCGCCGTTGATGCCGATGATGCCCACGGCCTCACCCGCCCGGACCGTAAAATTGAGGTCCTGCAACACCCATTTGAGCCGGTGGCGGGGCTGGCTGAAAGGCACCAGCCATTCCGCCAAGCGCGACCAGCGCGTCGGATACTGCTTGTAGGCCTTGCCCAGATTGGTGATCGTGATCGTGCCCATGTTCAGTTAGTTGCTACTTAAATCGTGCTGGTGCAAGAAAGGATTGCACTGAATGATAGCAAACGAAACTCTTTTGAGGGCAAGGGATTTTTTGTGGCATGTAAGGGTTGAACACACGGAGGGCGATGGCGATCCCGCTAGAGCAGGATGCTACTTATCCAATGGTTCGTGATCAATCTCGTAAGCCTCAATCAGATCACCCACGACAGCGACCAGTGAGTAAAGCGGGTGTTTCCCATCGTCGCGAACAATATCCAGCAGACTGTTCAGCAAAATAGTCGCTTGTTCATAATCGGCTTCAGACTCAATATGTGCGATAGGCGCGACTGACTGGAGGGTTTGCCAAGCGGGAAGCAATCTCTGATAGTCAATTACTGTATTCATTTTTTTCTCCAATCGTTACGATCATACTCTGCATGAGTCATTACCTGACGAATATACATCCGTTGCTTGTCATAATGAATGACCACTGCAATCCGGTACCTGTTTCCACCCACATCGAATAGTGTAAATCCGTCCACATAGTCAGCCGAACCGAAGGTTTCGCGCAATGCTGGAAAAGAAATCGCCGTGACTTGGCTCGCCTTGTGGAACCATTCATTTAGCATTGGTTTCGATTCCGGGTGAAGCTGCCAGAATTCTCTTAATGGTCTTTTTGAAATGATCCGCATGCTTTTACATTTTACGCGAGGCTTCCAATATTACACAGCACAAGGATATTGCTTGCAGGCCTTGCCCAGATTGGTGATCGAGCCCATGTTCAGTGTCCCCAAGCAGCCAGCAACCCAAGCTGATTGGCTGCGGACAAGCGCTTGTCTTGCGTCCAGAGCAAGGTGCCTGGCGTCAAGCGCACACTGGTCAGCAAGTGTGCACAATATAGCCAACACCTAGTCCGTAAAGTTTGGATTTGCTGATGAACGATAGCACCTCTTCATCTGCCGCAGTCTTTGCACGGGGCATGTTGTTTAAGGTATCCAGAATAACGTCGCGTTGACGCAAGTTACCCAAAGCAAGTTCGCCGATTACAAAAGGGTGCGCAACCACCTGTCCGGTATTCAGCAGATTCACCAGGATGCTGTCGCCATGGCGGAGATGATCTATCCAAACCGATGTATCGACCAATATCACACCCGCCCCGATTGGCGTCTTGGTACAGGCTTCAGCGCTGGCTCGCTGCCGCCCAGCAATGCAAGCCGATGCGCACTTTCGCGCTCTATTAATGCTTTCAGCGCCTCTCTAACCAGCGCCGACTTTTCTGTCAGCCCGGTAAAGGCTTGCGCTTTGGCAACCAGTGCATCATCCAGCGCCAGTGTTGTTCTCATGGCAATTTCTCCTTAATATTTGCTCACCGATAATAGCATCAATCGATGACTCAAAAAATGCGGTTCATTGTCTATTCGAAAAGATAGCGTTAGTTGGTCCAGCTTAATTCGTGACGCAGCGCGTCCAAATTGTATATTGCTTGCAGGCCTTGCCCAGATTGGTGATCGAGCCCATGTTCAGTAGCTCCATCAAGGGAGAGTTTCTTCCCAATCTTCCATTCTCAATCCCTTCACGCGTTCGAATTCATCTGTGTTGTGGGTAATCAGTGTGGCATCGTGGGCGCGGGCGATGGCGGCGATCAGGGTGTCGTTCGGGCCGATAGGCTTGCCTTGAGTCAGCAGGTCGGCGTGAATTTGCCCATAGTGCTCAGCGCATTCATCATCAAAAGGCAGGCTTTGCAGCGGGGCGAAAAAGGCTTTGAGTAGTTGCAGATTAGTTTCTACCCGTTGGCTGCGCCTCGCACCATACAGCAACTCCGCCTTGACCACGCTGCACATGGCTATGTCGGCGGGGGTATGTTGGCGAAAGTGTTGCAGGATAATCGGATGTTTTTCGTTGAGCAGGTGAATGCAGACGTTGGTGTCGAGCAGATAAATCATTTGATTTTTAGTCGTTCTTCCAAAGGAGCAAACGCCGGACGCTCCAGCGGCGCACCTTCCCATTTTCCGAAGATGTCGAAATAGCCTTCCGGCCAAACCGCGCTGGCGCCTGCGTCGCGCTTGACTAGATCCGCCAAATAACGTGAAAGACTCAGGCCAGATTGCGTGGCACGGCGCTGTGCTTGCTGGGCAATCTCCTCAGGAACATAACAATGTAGTTGAGCCATGAGATTCTCCTTATGTATGTGCTATATGTGAATTTTAGCAAAATTAGGCGACAAGCACATCACTCCCTCGTGTAGGCTCACTGGTCATTGGACAAGGCTAGTACCGAGTAATCGAGATATTCGCGCATCCGATTCAAGTGGGCGAGTTGCTTCGCAATCAGGCGCAGATGTTCGGTCACAACTGGATCCCCTGGGCCTTCGCCAAATTGTAGATGGGCTTTTCCTCGCCGGGCTCTTTTACTATCAGGTCAACGGGCAAATCCAGACTGTCCTCAAGCGCAACCTTGCAACGCAACGCTGCCATAAGGTATCGCGACGAGTAGTTTCGACATACAAATCCACATCGCCTCCGCGCCTTGCATCATCCACGCGCGAACCGAACAGCCAGACCCGCGCATCTGCGCCAAAATTCTGGCGCGCGGCGTTGCGGATCGTGTCTATTTGTGCGGGCGACAATCTCATTTGACAGGGTTTCTTGGCATCAAGCTGCGCATTTTATATGAATTGACCTGTGCAGAATCATGCAAGGCACCGCCAACGCGGAATTGGCCTCGCCCAGATTGGTGTTCGCGCCCATTAGAGTTCGTCCACCATCTCGCCGGCATGTTTGCGGAACAGCCGCATACCGTAGGCGCACATTGCCATCGCCAGCAGGGTTACCGGCAACAGGCTTTGCCACGCCGGCCACTGACCGGTCACGAGTATGCCCTGCAGTGCGCCGATCAGGCTGGTCATCGGGTTGTAACTCAACAGCTCACGCACTGGCTCGGGCAGAATGCTGATCGGGTACACGATGGGGGTAAACCAGAACCAGAACTGCAGGACGATGCCGAACATCTGACCGACATCGCGGAAGAACACATTCAGCACGCCGAGGCTGATGCCCAAGCCGATCGCAAACGCGACCAGGACGCCCAGCACGGGCAGCACCGCCAAATAGGCCATGCCGGGAAAATTACCCGAGATCAGCAGGAAAATACTGAACAGGCCAAACACGATGGAGAAATTCAACAGGGCGTTGGCAACTACGATCACCGGCAAACACAGCCTCGGGAAGCTCAGCTTCTTGAGCAGGTTGGCGTGCTCGATGAAAGTGTTTTGCGCGCGATTGACAATTTCGGCAAACAAACCCCAGGTCAGCACTCCCGCACACAGAAAAATACTGTAGCCGAATGTGCTGTCTACACCCGGCAATTTTGCCCGCATGATCTGTGAGAAGATCACCGTGTAGACGATGATCATCGCCAGCGGGTTGAGCACGGTCCATGCCGCACCCAGCAGTGAGTTACGGTATTTGGACTGAAATTCGCGCTTGACGCTGCCGACAACAAAACCCCGGTAAGCCCATAATGGCCTCAGTATGCTCCCCATCAGCCTACGCTCCCGGCGAAGTCGATGGGCGGACATTGCTTACCCGTACGCCGATGCCCGCCATGGTTTTACCCGGCGGGCACGAGCAAATATTTTCCTGCGCAATCCGCGCGACCCGGATGCCCAGCCGATCGGTATCCGGCAGCAGCGCATGCTCGAAAACTAGTGGCGCCCCCATAACATCACTGCTCATCATCTTCATGCGCCCTTCGCTTTAAATTTCGGATGTGACTCACCACGTACCGCAAGGGCTTGGTAATTTTCCAACTGGTCGAACTGTATATTCTTGCCTGCTCGGCAACCAGGTGGGCGATCTGCCCTTCGTATTCGGCAACCCGCCTGTCGAACTCGGCCATAGCCCGGATGAACTTTACCCGATTTTCAGCCTTGGTACGCACAGCCTCCTCATTACGCCCGACAACAATTTTATTGAGGCTCGCAATCTTGCCGTCGAGCTCATTCATTACCTGATTGGCGACATAATATCTGTCGACCAGATTCAGAATGGCTTTGATGCGCTCAAATTCGTCAACCCAATGGGTCATTTTATCCAGGAATGCAGCGTCATCCAGCTGCATTTGATCCGACGCCACATCGAGCAAAGCCGTGTAGATTTCCCGCACGATGGGCGGGCAAGCCTCGTCTGCCTGCAATTCACTTAAACCGTAAACCGTATGCCGCAACCCTTCATCGAGAAATTCGGACTTGTAGCTTTGCAGCTCCGCCGGGTCAAGTTCCAAATCCAGTTTTTTTGCAATCCGACCCAACTCCCTATCCGGCGATTGCATCAGGCGATCATAGTCAACCAGCACACGCCGCTCCCCGGCACTATCGACCAGGCTGGTAAGCACGTGGCCCAGCCACAGCAAATAGCCTTTCTCGATATCGAAGCCATCGCGCTTGGCCAACGACTTGGCCACGCTGAGCGGATGGCGCACCGCAAGGATATAACTGACATTCAATTGGCTTTGAACAAACACCTCTTTCCAGAAGGGCAGCAACTTGGCTACGCGCGGGTCTTTGAACGCAAACAACGGCGAGTTGCCGATTTTACTGTGCAGCAATTCTGCGGCCCTGGCGAAATATCCCGCAACGGTCAGGGCCTTGACATCGCGCTCTTCGATATGGGCAATATGGTGCCAATCGTTGTGTATCGCACTCAGCATCTCGATATTCAGCGCATTCAGATCGAGGTCTTCCCAGAATCCCTTGGCATTGATGCTTTCATTGGCAGACATCATCCGGTCGCCCAGATTCACACCCAGCACCTGCAGCCCGCGCGTCAACGCGCTGGTGCCGCTGCGGTGCATGCCCAGCACGACGATCAGCCGGTTATTCGCTTGCGTCATGCCCGCGCCTCCTGTTCCGCTGCGGATCGCAGTTCGATTTCCGGATAACACTCGAAATCGACCACGCCGTTCGAGCATCCTTCCGCGCCGGGCAAGACCCGGAACATCGCGACATCCGTCAAGCGATGCAAAAAGGTTTCTCCTTCGCTCACCTCGCCGACTACCCCGGCGTTCATGAAATACATCCCGGCGTTGAGCACGCAGCGAAAACGAAATTCGACCCGGTAGAGCGCATCGGCCTCGACATAGGGCAAACCATCACCGGGCACGCGCGCCGTCGCGCCGCCGCCCAACTCCACGCCAGATGTGGTCTTGATCAGCATGCCGAAGCGCACATTGCTCGCGCTGCGGCTGAAACGGACGTTATAGGCATACCGGTAGGTTTTTCCGCGCACCAGGTTGTTGACCTTCTCGCCCGACAAGGTCAGCACTTCCGGCGATTCGATATAGGCTCCGTGGGACTCGTATTCTATCGTGCTGGCCGGCTTCAGGCTGGGATCGAAACTCTCTTCCTGCTGCGCATGCTCGATGGCAGCGGGGTACGCATGCGCTTCGCCGCCAACCGCTCCGGGCAAATTAAACTGGGCTGCAGCCTGACGGATCTCTTCGCGTATGGCTTCGCGATTTCCGGCTGGCGCGTAAAGTAATTTCTGGTAGCGGCTGACGATCTGCTTGGGTGTGCCCACCGCCAGCTTTTCACCCGCATCCAGCAGCACCGCGCGATCGCACAGCTCCACTATGGTGCTGCCAGAATGCGAGACGAACAATATCGTGGCGCCTTTGTCACGGATCGCCTCGATACGGGAAAAGCATTTGCGCTGGAAAAGTTCGTCGCCCACCGCGAGCGCTTCATCCACGATCAGGATTTCCGGATCGACGTGGATCGCAACCGCAAACGCCAGCCGCACCATCATTCCGCTGGAATACGACTTCACCGGCTGCTCGATGAACTGCCCGATGTCCGCAAAGGCGACAATATCGTCGAAACGCTCATCCACCTCCTGCTTGCCCAGACCCAGCACCGCCGCATTCATATAAACATTTTCGCGCCCGCTGAATTGCGGATTGAAGCCGGCCCCCAGCTCCAGCAGGGCAGCGACGCGCCCATTGGTTTCTACGCTGCCATGCGTCGGGAACAGCGTGCCGCAGATGATTTGCAGCAGCGTGGATTTGCCCGAGCCGTTGCGCCCTATGATGCCGACTGTTTCGCCCTTGCCGATTTCGAACGAGACGTTTTTGAGCGCCCAGAACTCGCGGTAATACAGCTGCGGCGTTTTTCCGGCCAGGCGTTGCAGCGGAGGAATGGCAAATTGCTTGAGCCGGTCGCGCGGAGTGTTATAGATGTGATAACACTTGCTGAGGTTGCTTACGCGAATAGCGATTTCTGTGCTCATGATGCTTTCTTTTTGCCAATATCTGCGGTAAAACCAATTGGGCGCGAAGATGCGCCAGGCATTTGCATCAATTGCCGAATGGTATTGATCAATCCGGAAATTGCCTGATCGTGTGAGGCGACTTTGCGCTCCAACTCCATCAGCATAGCAGCCAACTCTTTATTCGAAGACAACATCTCGCGAAGTTGAACAAAGGTGCGCACGATGATTATTCCGACCACGTCTGCTGTTTCAGAGTTGAGTATGCTTGCAAGCATCAGCGCACCGTGTTCCGTAAAAACATAAGGGGCATAGCGTCGGCCTCCCCTGCCTTTTGAGATCACATTTTGTGATCTCAAAACCGCCCACTCTTCATCGGACAGCTGGAACATGAAATCCGATGGAAATCGGCGCAAATTACGCTTGACTGCTTGCACCAAAATTCTGGTTTCAACTTTGTAAAGCATAGCCAAATCGGCATCCAACATGACTTTATGTCCTCGCACAAAGTGTATGCGTTGAGCCAGCATTTCCGGCGCAAGCTCATGCTCAAAGGACATCGGCAAAACCTTTGCGTGTTTTCTGGAACCACCAGTATCCCGCCCAGGCGATTACCAGGCTGGCCAGCGTGTATAAAGTCAATCCCGCCCAATCCGGCGCCTTGCCAAAGACCATTACGGCCCGGCTCTGTTCGATCATGAAGGTGAGCGGGTTGAGCATCAGCCATACCTGAAATTTTTCGGGAAGCGCGGAGACCGGGTAGAACACCGGTGACACAAACATCAGCACGGTGGTGATCATGCTGGTGATCTGCCCGATGTCGCGCACAAACACGCCGAGGGAAACCAGAAACCAGGCCACTCCCAGCGTCGCGATCAGCAGCGGCAATATCACCAGCGGAAAGAATACCGCCGTCCATGCCAGGCTGCCATTGATCAACAGGATGGCCACAAGCAGCACGCCCAGGCTGATGAGCGTATGAAACAACGCTGCTCCCATGCTGACAACCGGCAATATCTCCAGCGGGAAAACGACTTTCTTGACGTAATTGACGTTGGCCAGTATCAAGCCGGGCGAGCGGTTTATCATCTCCGCAAACATGCCATGCACGATCATGCCGACGAACAGCACGATGGCAAAGGCGCTTTGGCTTTGCTCCCCCCCAACGCCCCACTTGGCCTTGAATACCACGCTGAACACGAACGTATACACCACCAGCATCAGGATGGGGTTGAAGAACGACCAGGCCAGCCCCAAGATCGAACCGCGATAGCGGCCCATGACCTCCCGACGGGTCATCTGCGCGATCAGGTCGCGATGCCGCCACAGGCTGGACATCAGCGCCGCCGGCGATGTAGAGTGACCGGCATGGGGATTAATCATAAAAATAACTCAGTGTCAGAAATTTTTTGCTCGCGCTGCAACAAACGCCCAGCCATGCTCGTGTTGCTGCGCACACATGCGCAGTTAGATTTTGCCACATCAACAAACCTTCATTTGGGCGCCATCAGGATAGGTTTGCGCAAAAATTCAGCGATGAATCGGTAATGAGCGTTGCCGACTAGCCCGTAAATCACGCCCATATCGATGTTCATGTAATCATGCACAATCCGGTTGCGCATGCCCAGTGCCGAATTCCACTGCTGCAACTCTTGCTGCGTGATATCGCCATGCCGCTCAAGACTGGCAAAAGCATCGTAGGCCGATACGGGCACCGACACACCTGCCAATTTGAGCAGATGCTTTGATTTTCCTATGGCGTTTTCCACCAGAACTTGCAGGGCATGCAACATGCCACTTTGCTCCAGACGCGAAAGAGGCGCTCCCGCCACAATCCTTTGCCTGGCCTCATCCAGCAGCGCAGTTTGTTCGTTGGCAATGCGCTCGCATTCTGCCTGATACAGCTCAAGCCGCATGATTTTGCCTCCAGTAATAGTCTTCCAGCTCCCCCCATGTCCCGGTAAGGTAATGGCTCCAAGCCAGTGTTTCTTCCCCCTTGAGAACCACGCCTTCTTCAGCGATCACTGCCCGCATAGCCAGACGAGCTGCCGGAATGTCGATCAAATCCAACTGGTCCGGGTGTATCCCGGTTGCCTCGGCAATTTGATGCCTCAGGAACTCCGTGCGTTCCAGGCACGCCAGCCCGTCAATGTGTCTTTCCCAGCGTATCGCCAAATCCCAGTCGCTTTGAGGGGCGTCCGCACCAGTTGCCCGACTACCTATCAACACGGCCAGTTCAAGCTCGGGCATGTTGCGCAACACCCCGATCAGGCGATCAAGCTCTGTCACAAGCCCCCCGCGCGCATTGATTCGGCATGTGCTTCATCAACCGGCGTTCCCGATCAGCGTTTCTATCGTTTTCACATGTTGCTGTACCGCCGCAATATTGCCGCGCGTTTCCACATTCAGCCTGAGCAAGGGCTCGGTATTCGAGCCGCGGATATTGAAACGCCACTGCGGAAATTCCGCACTGATGCCATCGGTGCGGTCGATGGCCGGATGCTGCGCCTGAAAATGTTGCAGCACCCGTTCTATCGTCTGCGCCATATTGTTCACGCGGTAGTTGATCTCGCCGCTGCAAGGGTAGGCCGCGATGCGCTCGCCCACCAGCTGCGAGAGTTTCTTGCCGCTGATGCTGAGCAGTTCGGCCACCAGCAGCCAGGGAATCATGCCGCTGTCGCAATAGGCAAAGTCGCGGAAATAATGATGCGCGCTCATTTCTCCGCCGTAGATCGCGTTCTCCGTGCGCATGCGTTCCTTGATGAAGGCATGGCCGGTTTTGCTCTGTATCGCGATGCCGCCGGCCTGCTCCACCATGGCTATGGTGTTCCAGGTCAGACGCGGGTCATGGATGATTTTCTCGCCGGGGTGTTTGATCAGAAAGGCCTCGGCCAGCAAGCCGACGATGTAATAGCCCTCGATAAATTCGCCGTTTTCATCGAACAGGAAGTAGCGGTCGAAGTCGCCATCCCAGGCGATGCCCATGTCGGCCTGATGCGCCTTGACGGCGTCTGCCGTCGCCGCACGGTTTTCCGGCAGCAGCGGATTCGGGATGCCGTTGGGAAAGTTGCCGTCCGGCTGATGGTGAACCTTGATGAAGGTAACCGGTGCACCGAGCTGTTTGAAGCGCGCTTCCAGCGCATCGACCACATGCCCGGCCGCGCCGTTGCCCGCGTTGACCACCAGCCTGAGCGGCTTGAGCGCTGCGGCGTCGATGTAGCCCAGCAGGTGCTCGACATATGGATCGAGGATCGAGGATCGGGTCAGCGTGCCGCGCGTGCCGGCGGGTGCGAACTGGTTGGCCTCCACCAGTGACTGGATGGCCTTCAAACCGGTGTCGCCGCTGATCGGACGGGCTCCGCGCCGCACCAGCTTCATGCCGTTGTAGTCCATAGGATTATGGCTGGCGGTGACCTCGATGCCGCCGTCCACGTCCAGATGGAAAGCCGCGAAATACACCTCTTCGGTGCCGGTCATACCGATGTCGATAACGTCCGCGCCGCCATCCATCAGACCGTTGGCCAGCGCCTGTTTCAACGGTTCGCTGGTCAGTCGCACATCGCCACCGACCACCACGCGCCTGGCGCTGAGGTGCTGTGCATAAGCGCGGCCTATCCGGTAGGCTATATCCTCGTTGAGCTCATCGCCCAAGCGGCCACGGATGTCGTAGGCCTTGAAGCAGGCGAGACTCATTGCGCAACCCGGCCGTACTTGTCGTCAAAGCGGACAATGTCGTCTTCGCCCAGATATTCGCCGCTCTGAACTTCGATCATCACCAGATCGACCACGCCGGGATTTTCCAGACGGTGTTTGTGGCCGGCGGGAATGTAAGTGGATTCGTTGGTGTTGACGAACAGTTCTTTGTCGCCGTTCACCACGCGCGCCATGCCGCTGACGACGATCCAGTGTTCGCTGCGGTGGTGGTGCATTTGCAGGCTGAGGCTGGCGCCCGGCTTGACCTCTATGCGCTTGATCTTGAAGCGTGGCCCTTCTTCCAGCACGGTGTAAGTACCCCAGGGGCGATGCACGGTGCGGTGCAGCTTGTATGTTTCGTGGCCCTGCGCTTTCAGGCTGGCATACAGATGTTTGACATCCTGGGCGCGGTTGCGGTCGGCCACCAGCAAGGCATCGGGCGTGTCGATGATGATGAGATTATCGACCCCCACCGCACCGACCAGCCTGTCATTGCTCTGGATATAACAGTTGGCCACGTCGTGCAATATTGCTTCGCCTTCGATGCGGTTGCCTTTGACGTCGGGTTCGGTCAGATCGCCCATCGCGACCCAGGAACCGATGTCCCCCCAGCCGATGTTGCAAGGCACCACCGCCACACTGGAAGATTTTTCCATGACCGCATAGTCGATCGAATCGTCGGGCACCTGCTTGAATGTGATCGGATCAAGCTCCACCTGGGCATATCCTTTGCCTTCGGCTGTGCGCGAGTTATCCATACAGTTACGCATCGCGGCCAGAATATCCGGGCAGTGCTGCTCCATTTCGCGCAACATGGTTCCTGCGGCAAAACAGAACATGCCCGAATTCCACAGGTAGCGGCCCGAGCTCACATACTCGCGCGCTTTTTCCAGGCTGGGTTTTTCGACGAAACGTATCACCGCATTGCCCTCCGCCTCGATGTAACCGTAACCGGTTTCCGGCGCCTCGGGGTGGATGCCAAAGGTGACCAGCTTGCCTTGAGCCGCCAGCTGCGTGGCTTTTTCAACCGCTCGCGCAAAAGCCGCTTGATCGGTGATCAGATGGTCGGCGGCCAGCACCAGCAGCAGCGCCTCTTCACCGTGCGTTTGTGCCACCCGCAATGCTGCGGCTGCAACGGCAGGAGCGGTGTTGCGCCCGAACGGTTCGAGTATGAAGCCGTTGGCTATTGCCTGGTATCCGGCGTGCGCCAACTCGCGGTACTCGTCCTCGGTTTTGAAAAACAGTTCACGGTTGGTGACGGTCAGCGTCTCTACGACATCGGGTAGGGATGCGCCGCGCAGCCAGGCTTTTTGCAGCAAACTTTGTCCATCGGCCAGGCGGATGAAAGGCTTGGGATGCAGCTCGCGCGAAACCGGCCAGAGGCGGGAACCTGCGCCGCCGCACAGAATGGTAGGGATGAGTTTCATATCGATATGTTCAAGGGTTAGTTATGACGATCGCACGAATGATGCTACAGGCGCATTACGCATTAATGACACAGAGCGGATCAGGGCGCGCACGATTCACGCAAACAATTCCGCATCGCTCAGGTTTTTACCCGCCGCATCCTTGGCGGAAACAACAGGAGCGACCTGCGACTTCCAATCTATCGCCAGCGTCGCATCATCCCAGCGTATGCAGCGCTCGTGTTCCGGGTACCAGTAATCCGTGGTCTTGTATAAAAAATCCGCGGTCTCGGTCAGCACCCGGAAACCATGCGCGAAACCTTCCGGGATCCAGAACATCAGTTTGTTTTCCGCTGACAATTCCAGCGCGACATGCTGCCCGAAGGTCGGCGAGTTGTTGCGGATATCCACCGCCACGTCCAACACCGCACCCTGCACCACGCGTACCAGCTTTGCCTGTGGCCGCTGGATCTGATAATGCAGGCCGCGCAGCACGTTTTTCGCCGAACGAGAATGGTTGTCCTGCACAAAATCCGCATCACAGCCGGTCAGTTCGGCAAAGCGGCGCCTGTTGAAGCTTTCAAAGAAGAAACCGCGATCATCGCCGAACACCCTGGGTTCGACGATCAACAGATCGGGGATGGAGGTCTGGATCACTTTCATGCCGGCACGCCTTTTTCATTGAGTATCTGCATCAAATAGTGGCCGTAGCCGCTCTTGAGCAATGGCGCGGCCAGTGCTTCGAGTTGCTCGGCCTTTATAAATCCCTTGCGGTAGGCGATCTCTTCCGGGCAGGCGATCTTGAGTCCCTGGCGATGCTCTATGGTCTGGATGAAGTGGCTGGCCTCCAGCAGCGAAGCATGCGTGCCGGTATCCAGCCATGCGTAGCCGCGCCCCATGATTTCGACGGACAGTACGCCGCGTTCAAGATAGATGCGGTTGACATCGGTGATTTCCAGTTCGCCGCGAGGCGACGGCTTCAGGCCGGCGGCAATATCCAGCACTGCATTGTCGTAAAAGTACAGGCCGGTTACCGCATAATTGGATTTGGGGTGCTTGGGCTTTTCTTCCAGCGAGATCGCCCGCCCGTCTGAGTCAAATTCCACTACGCCATAACGCTCCGGGTCGCGCACATGATAGGCGAACACGGTCGCGCCCGCGCCGCGCAGCGATGCATTTTCCAATTGCTGCTGAAAGGTATGTCCGTAGAAAATGTTGTCTCCCAGCACCAGCGCGGAAGGATGATTGCCGATGAACTCTCGTCCGATAATAAACGCCTGCGCCAATCCTTCCGGTGCCGGCTGCACGGCATATTGCAGATTCAGCCCCCACGCGCTGCCGTCGCCCAGCAGTTGCTGGAAGCGCGGCGTATCCTGCGGGGTAGATATGATCAGGATGTCGCGTATTCCCGTGAGCATCAGCGTAGACAGCGGATAGTAGATCATCGGCTTGTCGTATATCGGCAGCAGTTGCTTCGATACCGCCAGGGTCACCGGGTGCAATCGCGTACCCGACCCTCCGGCGAGGATAATTCCCTTTCTGGTTTGCTTGGTGCTGTTCATTATGCGTTCCACCCCTTGATTTATTGTTATCTTGCACTAACTTTAAAACGGCCGTCTGTTTGCGTCAGTCCCATTGCAACTCGCTCTCATTCAGGAACACTCTCCAGCAGGCCTTTTTGCTCGACCTCCCGCTTGAGCTCTTTGATCTCGGCGCGCAATTGCTCGTATTCGCGCATTTTGAATTTCAGGAACAGCACGGTGTAGCGCGCCTTTTCTTCCATACCGCGCGGCGTCAATAAATAGGCGTATGCCAGCTTGTTATCGCTGCTGCGGAAATCATTGACTTTCAGGCAGCCTTTTTCAATCAGCGCATTCAGGCAGAAATTGACTTTGCCCAGGCTGATGCCCAAGCGCTTTGCCAAATCTCTTTGGGAAAGGCCGGGATTATTTTCCAGGGTTTTAAGCAGGCCGTAGCTGGTGGTATCGTCTAACATCGAATGCGTTCAGTCGGTGAACAGCACGCATTATAAGCAGGACTGCGAGCTAGGATCAAGGATCAAGGATCAAGGATCAAGGGGCAAGGGGCAGATTACCTGAGCTTGGCATCTGCCCCTGGTATCTCAGCGCAGCGCCTGGTTCGCTTTGCTCAGGTCATCTTCGCCCAGCGAACCCACCGCCTGCTTCAGGCGCAGTTGGCTAAGCAGGTAATTGTATTGGGCCTGGTATAAGTCGAGGCGGGTAGAAAAAAGCTGCTGCTGCGCATTCAGCACATCAAGATTGGTGCGCACACCGACTTCCTGCCCCAGTTTGCTGGCTTCGAGTACGCTTTCGCTGGAAGCGAGCGCTTGTTGCAGCGCCTTGACCTGGGCTATGCCGCTGACCACACCCAGATAGGCCTGGCGGGTTTGCTGCACGACATTGCGCCTGGCGTTTTCCAGCTCCTGCCGGGCACGCTCGTGGTTTGCTTCCGCCTCGCGCCATTTGGAACTCACCACGCCCCCTTGAAATAGCGGCACGTTCAGCTGCACGCCGATACTCCTGTTAGTCGTAGTATTGGGCATGATGCCACCCGTGTTGCTATTCGAATAGTTGGCCACCATATCCACCGTCGGATAGTGTCCGCCGCGATTGCGCGCCACCTCCTTATCGGCAACCTCGGCTCCCGCCTGGGCAATGGCAAGCTGCAAATTGTTCATTTGCGCCGCATCCACCCATTTTTCCATATCGGCGGGTTGCGGCATCTCGGGCCTGAACTCCTGCCCCAGCGGCTTGAGATCTTTCGGCATCGCGCTGATGAGTTGCTGCAAGGCGTTGCGTTTAATTTCCAGATTGTTCTGCGCGGCGATCTCCTGCGCGCCGGTCAAATCAAAACGTGCTTGCGCCTCAAGCGTGTCGGTGATGGTAGCGCTACCGACCTCGAAGTTGCGCTTGGCTTGTTCGAGCTGTTCCGAGATAGCGGTCTTCTGCGCATTGACCAGTTGCACGCTGTCCTGTGCGATCAATACATCGAAGTAGGCTTGCGCCACGCGCAGGATCAAATCCTGCTCGGCAATCTTGAGTTGCATCTCCGCCTGACTGGCCTGCAATTCGGACTCGCTATAGGCCAGCCAGTTTTGCTGGCGGAACAGTGGCTGCACCAGCGTCACTCCATAGCCATGGCTGTTATAACTGTAGCTCCCGCTGGCGGAGGACAGGAACCCCTGGTAAGTGGCATCCTGATTATTGTAGGCGGTATTCGCGTTGAGATTGACCGAAGGCATCAGCAGTGAGCGCCCCTGCGATAACTTCTCCTGTCCGGCTTGCTGGGTTGCGCGCGCAGCGGCAAATACCGGATCATTCCCTTGCGCGGCATGATAGGTTTCAAGCAAATCGGCGGCCTGCACCCAGCCGCTTACACCAAGAAATATTGCCGGAATGATGGGTCTGAGTTTCATGGGGTTTGAATACCGCCTAAATATTAGATGTTGCTAATATACAACTTGTCCCTCAAAAATGCAATCCCCCGGCCATCGGGACAAAATCAAAACACAAAGCGATCGGGCCGCGACGCATTCTGCAGTGGCGCTACGCTGGTTTCCATGATATCGACAGTCTCATAGGTATCAGCGGCGACCCGGGTAATCAATCTGGCTGTCATGACTGGCGCATCGCCAACGATCGCGAACAGGCGTCCGCCGATATTCAGGCTGCGCTGGAACGCTGCCGGCAATATCGGCGTCGAACCGGTCAGCACGATCACGTCATAGCGCGCACTGCCGTCACCCCATCCGTTCGCCGCATCCCCCACCTCCAGCACAACATTATCGCAGCGGCTGGCCAGCAGGTTTTGCCTGGCCATCGCGCTCAGCTCGGGCACGATCTCGACCGAGGTCACATGTTTCGCCAACGCAGCCAGCAATGAGGTCAGATAGCCGCTGCCGGTCCCCACCTCAAGCACCTTGTCTCCGGGCGCAACATGCAACTCCTGAACAGCACGCGCCTCAAGTGCGGGACGCCACATGAATACCCCATGGCCCAACGGAATTTCCAAATCGGCAAAGGCCAGCTTGCGCATGCCCTTGGGCACAAATTGCTCGCGCCGCACCTGGCTCAGCAATTCCAAAATTCGGCTATCCAGCACGTCACACGGGCGTATCTGTTGCTCTATCATATTAAAACGTGCCTGCTCCATGTCTACCGCTCCCCTCTCCACCATACCCAACTCCCGTCATTCGCGCACTTGCCTTAAATGCGCATTATTCGCGGCAGTATAGCAAGGCTGGCTTGGCTACTCAATGATAACCCCGATGCCTTGTAACCCCGATGCCTGGCAACTCACTCTATCCGCAACATGCATCTGGCGACAACGCACCGGATCAGACTTTGAATTACAATCCCCACCCCGAACTCACACGGAACCTATCGTGCAACAACTGACCATTACCCGACCAGACGACTGGCATCTGCATTTGCGCGATGACGCGCTGATGCGTTCGGTCGTGCCGGACACTGCGCGGCAATTCGCACGCGCGATCGTGATGCCCAATCTCAAGCCGCCGATCACCACCACCGAACAGGCGCAGGCTTATCGCGCGCGCATCCTTGCCGCCGTCCCCGCGGGTCATATGTTCGAACCACTGATGACAATGTACCTGACCGACAATACCACTGCACGGGAAATCCAGCGCGCCAAACAAAGCGGCATCGTACATGCGGTAAAGCTGTACCCTGCCGGCGCGACCACCAACTCTGACGCGGGCGTGACCGACATCCGCAAAACCTATCCGGCTCTGGAAGAAATGCAGCGTTGCGGCATGCCGCTGCTGGTGCATGGCGAATCGACCGGCAGCCATGTTGACGTTTTCGACCGCGAGGCGGCGTTCATCGAACAGACGATGATTCCGCTGCTGCATGACCTGCCGCAGTTGCGCGTGGTGTTCGAGCACATCACGACCATGGATGCGGTGCAGTTCGTGATGGGCGCACCCGAACATGTCGCCGCGACCATCACCGCGCACCACCTGCTGTACAACCGCAACGCGATGTTCAGCGGCGGCATGCGTCCTCATTATTATTGCCTGCCGGTGCTGAAACGCGAGATGCATCGCGTGGCACTGGGCAAGGCGGTAGCGAGCGGCAGCAGGAAATTCTTCCTCGGCACCGATAGCGCACCGCACGCGCAACACGCCAAAGAGGCGGCCTGCGGCTGCGCAGGGTGTTACACTGCCCATGCCGCTGTAGAGCTATATACCGAGGCGTTTGAGCAGCTTAACGCGCTGGACAAGCTGGAAGGCTTCGCCAGTTTTTACGGCGCGGATTTTTACCGTCTGCCGCGCAACTCCGCGACCATCACGCTGCGCAAAGAGGAATGGCAAGTCCCCGCAACGATAGAATTTGGCGAGCACCGCCTGGTCCCGCTACGGGCCGGCGAAACCATGAAGTGGAAATTGCTGGAATAATGCCATACTGGCGATCAATTTTCGGGGGCAATTTCGGGCAACAGCCTCTTCATCAACGACAGCAGATACAATCATCAATACAACAAACGGTTCATATCTTATGGAGAATATGATGAGACAGGAGAATGGCGGCAAAGAACAGCATCTATCTTCCGAACAGCAACAATCGGCCACATCCGTCAATTATGAAGGCCGCATGGATATGGTGATGACCCATGCCCTGCTGGAATCCTTATTCATCATCTTCGCCACCATGGTGAGATTGCAGATACAGCCCGGGGTCCCGATCCCCAAACAGGACAACATAGCCAAAGGGCATGTCTCCGGCCTGATCGGCATGAAGGCGGATGGTGCCAGCGGCAGCGTTGCGCTATCACTCACGCTGCCGACGATACGTGAAATTTCCCGCAGCCTGCTGGGCCAGGAGATCACCGACATCGACAAGGACGCAGCGGACCTGGCCGGGGAGCTGACCAATATGCTGGTGGGCGGCGCCAAGCGCATCCTGTCCGAAAAGGGGCATGACTTCGACATGCAGACACCCGAATTGCTGCAAGGCGACAGGCACGAAATCGTGCATCATTTCTCCGGCCAAACGGTACTGCTACCCATCATGATAGATCAGCACGAGTTCTATATCGAACTGAATTTCGTCTGAGCGCTGCCCCGTCCCCGTCTAATTCCAATTTGCATTAGAAAGGAGAATAAGGCGGCGAGGATGAGGTGACGAAGACAGCACATGTAGTGCGGCTAGGAGCCGAAGACGAAGCCAACACAGTTATCGTTTTTAATGCGAATTGGAATAACACCATCATGCCTCTTTCTTCATATCTATCCACCTTCCCCGCCCTCGGTGACCGCGTTTACCTGCATCCGTCCTGCCAGGTCATCGGGGATGTGAAGATCGGCTCCGAAAGTTCTGTGTGGTGCAATGCCGTGCTGCGCGGCGACGTAAACCGCATCGTGATCGGACAAGGCACGAACATTCAGGATTTGACGATGGGCCATGTGTCACACAAGACGGCGGAAAATCCAAACGGCTCGCCGTTGATCGTCGGGGACTATGTGACGGTCGGGCACTCGGTCATATTGCATGGCTGCACCATAGGCCACGAATGTCTGATCGGCATGGGTTCCATCATCATGGACGACGCGGTCATCCGGGACCGCGTGATGATAGGCGCTGGCAGCCTGATCTCACCGGGCAAGGTACTGGAAAGCGGCATGCTTTACATGGGTCGTCCGGCCAAAGCCGTGCGCAAGCTGACGGCGGAGGAAGTAACCTATCTGCGCTATTCCGCCGAGCATTACATGCGCGTGAAAGACCATTATTTGCACAACATGAAATCTTTGCCGGAAAGCACCGCATGGCCGCCACTCACCCGCAGGAACTCTACCGCACCAAGGTAAATATGGAAACCGCGCAAATCGCCTGGAAGGAATTGCAACGCTATTTCGCCAGCGGAGTCACGCTGGCCGTGGCTACCGATCTCGATTTGGTCGAGGTTGCGTTCCAGATGTCCCGGGATAACGCCGCCCAAATCCAACAATGGGTAGAGTCGGGCAAACTCGGCAAGGTGTCAGATGAGCATGCCAGGAGTTGGCTGGCCACGGACGAGATCATGTGGGCCGTTGTGGTCAGCCCATGGGTGCTGGTGCAGCCCGTGCGCGGGCTTCAGTAACCACTTTGAAAGAAGACGCCGCATAACTCCGTGCCTTATGCGCTTATTTTTTTCTTCATCGCCGCTTCGATACGCTGGCACAGTGTTTTTAAGATTTTGATGCGCGCGAAGTTTTTGTCGTTGGCCTCCACTAACGTCCAGGGTGCAATTTCGGTGCTGGTCCTGTCCACCATGTCGCACACTGCAACCTCATATTCGCTCCATTTCTTGCGATTGCGCCAATCTTCCTCGGTGATCTTGAAGCGCTTGAAGCCGATTTTTTCGCGCTCCTCGAAGCGGCGCAACTGTTCATCCTCGCTGATGGCTAACCAGAATTTAACGACCACGGTGTTGTGTCGCACCAGCTGCGCCTCGAAGTCGTTGATCTCGCTGTAGGCGCGCATCCAGTCGCTTTCCGCGCAGAATTTTTCGACCCTCTCCACCAGCACACGCCCATACCAGGAACGGTCAAATATCGTGCAGCGGCCCCGGCGCGGAATATGCCGCCAAAAGCGCCACAGATAAGGCTGCGCGCGTTCTTCTTCGGTGGGAGCCGCGATGGGAACGGTGTGGCAGTAGCGCGCATCCAGCGCTCCGGTAACGCGGCGGATAGCGCCCCCCTTGCCCGCCGCGTCGTTACCCTCGAACAGAACGACCACCGTGAGCCCGGCGAAACGCGGGTCGCGGGTCAGCAATGCCAGCCTGCCCTGGTACTTTTCCAGCTCCGCCGCAAATTTTTTCTTCTCGATTTTCTGGCTGAGGTCCAGCGACTTCAGGATGTGCAACTTGTCTATTGAAGACAGCAGGGGTGGCGCATGCACCGCTACCGCCCTGCCACCCTTCTCCTCAAGGCGTTTGCGGATCGCATCATGCACCAACTTGCCCACCGTCAGGCTGCGGTAGCGCGCGTCCTCCCCTTCGACTATCAGCCACGGCGCCTCGGCGGTACTGGTATGGCGGATCACGGTCTCGTGAATGCCACGCAGTTTTTTATACATCTTGTAATGCTCCCAGTCGCGCTCGGTAACGCGCCAGCGGGTCTTGGGGTCTGCTTCCAGCATTTTCAGCCGCGCTTTCTGCTTCTCACGGGACAGATGCAACCATACCTTGATAATGAGCGCGCCCTCGTCGGTCAACATCTTCTCCAAACGACGCGCGCGCTCCAGGCTCTGCACCAGATCGGCAACCTTGGTGCGCCCCTGAAGCTGATTCAGGATAGGCCAGGTGTACCAGGAACCGAGGAATATGCCTATCCTGCCCTTGGGTGGCAATGCACGCCAGAAGCGCCACATCATCGGGCGCTCCATTTCTTCATCGGATGGCTCTCCCATGCCATGGGTCTGAATATAACGCGGATCCATCCATTCGTTGAGCAGATTGACCGTTTCTCCGCGCCCCGCCCCATCCAGTCCGCCCACCAGGATGATGACCTGAAACCTGGCTTGCTTGGCCAGATCGAACTGGACGTTGAGCAAATCCTCGCGCAGCCTGGGCACCTCAGCGTCGTAGCTAGCCCTGTCAATTTTGTGCCCGAGCTCCGCAGATTCAAACATAGCTGCCCCCCGTATCGATGCAGTTAAGCACGGTCTATAAGAAATCCGGTGTAATGACCAGGCGCAACACGGCCTGATCGGAACCTTCGCGCTTGCTGAACCACCATATCGCGCCCTTCTTGATGCTCAAACAGGCATCTCCACAGCCCAATAATTGTGCGGCCACTTCACCCAGTGTTGGCTGATGCCCCACCACCAGCACCGTGCCTCCGGCATCCGGCCAGCGTGCCGCCTGCAACACGGCTTGTGCGGAAGCTCCGGGGGCAATAGTCGGGGCCAGCGTGAACTTGCCGGAAAGCGCGGCGACCGTTTGCCGGGTTCGGCTCGTCGGACTGACCAGGATGCGGTGATCGCCGGGCAAATGCTGGCGCAAAAAAGCGGCAACCTTCAGCGACTGCCTGACACCCTTGGCGGTAAGCTCGCGAGCCTGGTCAGGAGTGCCGTCCTCCGCCTCCGCATGCCTCCACAGGATCAAATCCATCCATCCCCCGAATATTTCATTTTGTTAATTAGAATATACCGTATACACTGTTTGCACCACATTAATTATTGGAGGGTAACAAAATGACCATCAAAAAGAATGCGGCAGCTCCCCTCAAAGCCGCAACAAAAAAGATTTCTGCTGCCGCAAAGCCGGCGGCCAAGGTTCCGGCAAAATCCGGACTTAAATCCGCAGCCGCACAGGCCGCAAAAAAACCCAGGAAAGAGTCTAAAATAAAAGTCGTGCGCGACAGCTTTACCATGCCGCAAAACGAGTATGCCAAGATCGCCGAGATCAAAGCGATTTGCCTGAAAGCTAAAATACACGTCAAGAAGAGCGAAGTATTGCGCGCCGGGCTAAAGGCATTATCCGAACTCAATGCCACGCAATTGAAGCGCGCATTAAGCGACTTGGAAAAGATAAAAACCGGACGCCCGCTTAAACATTAGCCGCCCGACAACTGCACGCTGCTGAGCTCATCACACGGTGATGGCAGAAATATCGGCGGATATCAAACCTGCGATGCGGGCGGCTGATTATCATGATGGCCGCGTTGCTGCCAGATCGGCACCAGGAAACACAGTATCAGTATACCGATAGCCAATAACTGCGCCATCAGCGTTTGTGTGGTTGGTAGTATTCCCAACACAGGCAGAGAGATGAAGTGTACAGGGTGGGCTGAAACAATTCCCGCCTCCTGCAACGAGGCCACGCCCTGTCCTGAAAAAATCACAGCCATGGCAGCAAACAATATCGAGGTTCCCCCAAAAAACACCCTGGGCTGCAACCTGATGCAAATGCGCAGCGCCACCCAGCAGCCTACCAGCAATATCATGCCTGCCGCCAACGCGCCGCTCCACAGAGCCGTGCGCGTGATGTCGCTGGTTTGTGTCCAAAGCGCCTGGTAAAACAGCGCCGCTTCAAATATCTCGCGGTACACCACCAGAAACGCAATCATAGCCAGCGCACGCAGCGCCTTTTTTTCCAGCACTATACCCACCGAATCTTTCAGAAACTGCTGCCACGCGCGCGTATGTGTCTTGCCGTTTAACCAGAACCATGCATAAACCAACACAGCAGCCGCCATCAACACAGTGATACCCGATGTGGTTGCCCTGGAAGAACCCGGTATATTCATCAGCCAGGCGGCCACCCCCCAGGTCAAAACACCCAATAACAGCGCGGCGCTCCATCCCGCATGAATGTATCCCAACGCACCGCTGCGCCGCTCACTCCTCATCACGAAAGCAAGGATCACCGGCAACATCAGTACGACCACCAGCCCCTTTTTGAGCATGATCGAAAGCGAACTGGCAAATGCTCCGGTAATCGTGAGCTTGCCTCCCCTGAGCAACTCGTCGGCTTGCCGAAGTAAACCCTTCGCACGCTCGATTTTCATCAGCACCGCTTCGGTCGGAGAGCCTCCATAGATCAGCTGGCGCACCGAGGTCATTTCCTGCTCGATGTCGAGGCGAAGCTGGGAATCGAGGTTGGCCAAGCCAATTTCCATAGGCTCGAAACCTTCCAGATAGGCCTCAATGGCAAGGCGTTGCGCCTCGACCTGGTCCCCGGCGCGATAGCGGATCAACGCTTGATCGAGTTGTTCACCCGCAAATATCAGGGTGGCACGCCGTGCCGTGCCGAGCGCCTGCGGTTCAGCGCGCAGATACTCGAAAACCGCTCTGGCGTTATCTCCGTAATTGACACTCACCTCATTTGCGGCAAGGGTCGTCAGCATCAATAGGTCTGGGGCTGCGCCCTGGAAATCCCGTTTTTCCCACAGCTCCCGCCCCTGCTTCAACCGCTCAGGCGGGTTATGCAAATTTGAAACAAAAAATGCGAGAGACCAGCGCTCATCATCGGATAATTGCGAAAATTCCGGCATCGCGGTACGTGCAACCCCCAGGGAGATAGAATTGTACAAACCGTAGACGCTGCGTTTACCCATGCGGGTCGCATCATGAAAGTTGGAGGGCTTTGGATTATGCGCTTCACTTTCCACCCCATTTCCATAACCTTCAGCACCATGGCACCGCACGCACAGCTGCTTGTATAAAACGCCAGCGTGCGCGTAATCGGGAATGTGTTGCGGCGACACTGGAACCTGATAGGCCGCGATGATTTCCTTGCGCAACAATTGTGCTAAAGCGCTGACCCGATCGGCCAACCCTTTATCCAGGACGATGCGGTTCAACTCTTGCGCTTCTTTGATTAATGCCTCCTGGCGTGGATTGGCCGGCAGCTTGACCAGCAGCTTTACGGATTGCCCGGAAAACTCGGTCTGCTCCCGGTATTCCCTCTCGTTGACTACCGCTCCATATAACACGGCTCCGCCATAATCCACGCTCAGGTAATCGAGCATGTGCAGTATGGATTGCGTTTCCCGTTCAGAGAGCGCATCGGCATGAGCAACCGGCATAAATAAACTCAGCACAAAGATGACCATGCCGGAAGAAATTATGCGGATTGATTTGGGTAACAAAGTTTGAGCTCCTCACGCAAAACCGTGACAAGGCATTTAATAACTCGAACACTACCTTAAGATTAAAATCTATTGCAACGCTTTTTGCATTAAATTATTTTTTGATCTTACCCGATTACTATTCTCATCGGTGGGCTGTTTGTGTATGATCGATATAAATATTATTGAACCTCCAGCGGCGCCCCACCTCAGGGTTCTGGCGCGGACTAGCCGCGCCGACTGGATTTCAGCGCATCGTGCAGCGTTACCCGAACCCGGCCCGTTTCTTCGGCACTTAACCATTACCGCAGCCATCAACTGACTCGTGCGCTTACTTTTCATCCTTCCGTTCCTGCTCGCCTGCATTCCCGGCCATGCGCAAACATTGCCGCATCATCAGTTGCGCGTCGCGCTGCATCCGGAACTGCATACCCTGAATGCTGAAGATCGCATAACGCTGGCAAGCGACTCGCCGCGCACCTGGGTTTTTTCTCTGCATCGCGATTTGAATCCGGTTTCGGCGGACGCGGATATCCATCCATTGCCCGAAACTCCGGAAAGCTGGCTGCGCCAATACCGCGTCACGCTGCCGCCCGGCAGCGACGGTTTCACGCTGACCTATGCCGGAACAATATTCCATCCGCCTCAACAGGATGCGCGCGAAGCGCGAATTTTCGAAAGCACCCCGGGCACGATCTCGGCTGAAGGCACCGTGCTGAGCGGTGACAGCGGTTGGTACCCGCGCTTTGGCGATGGCATGCTGACGTTCGGGCTCGACGTGACGGTGCCGAAAAATTGGCATGCCATCAGCCAGGGAGAGCGCATCGCCGCCGGCCAGAACCATATGGTCTGGCAAGAGCGCCAGCCGCAGGATGAGATATACCTGATCGCCGCGCCGTTCACCGAATATGTTCGCAATGAAAATGGCAGCGCGTCACTGGTCTATTTGCGCCAGGACGACCCCGCTCTCGCGCAGCGCTATCTGGATGCCACGTCACGTTATCTCGCGATGTATCAGCGCTTGCTCGGCCCTTATCCTTACGCCAAGTTTGCGCTGGTGGAGAATTTCTGGGAAACGGGCTATGGCATGCCATCGTTCACGTTGCTGGGCAGCCAGGTAATACGCCTGCCATTCATCGCCGACTCGTCTTATCCGCACGAAATCCTGCATAACTGGTGGGGCAATGGCGTGTATGTGGATTACGCCAACGGCAACTGGGCGGAGGGCCTCACCGCCTATTTGTCCGACCACCTGATCCAGGAACAAAAGGGCAACGGTGCCGAATTCCGGCGCAGCACGTTGCAGAAATACGCCGACTTTGTTTCGGCCAGCCGCGATTTCCCGCTCGCACAATTCACTTCCCGCCACAGCGCACAGAGTGAAGCCGTGGGCTACGGCAAAGCAGTGATGCTGTTCCACATGCTGCGCAGGCAACTGGGCGACGAGACTTTCATCCGCGCGCTGCAAAATTTTTATCGCGAATATCGCTTCAAGCGTGCCGGTTTCGCCAATCTGGAACAGGCGTTTTCTCTGGCATCGGGAAAAAACCTCAAGCCATTTTTTGCGCAATGGGTGCAACAATCCGGAGCTCCGCAATTGCGCCTGGTTTCAGCCCGGGCGCATTACGACGAGAACCGACCCAACGGAGCTAGCTATGATCTCAGCGTCAAAATCGAGCAAACCCAGCCCGGCGCGCCCTATGCCCTCGGCTTGCCGATCACAGTTACGCTGGCCGGTCAGGATGCCGCTTACTCCGTCGTGCTCGATATGAAAGACAAACAAACCGAGTTTCACCTGCCGCTCTCCGCGCAACCGCTGCGGGTAGACGTGGATCCGGAATTCGATTTGTTCCGCCGTCTGGACAGCGCCGAAATTCCCCCGGCGCTATCGCAGCTGTTCGGCGCAGAAAAGTTGCTGATCGTGCTGCCGCGCAAAGCGCAGGAAACCCTGCGTGCGCAATATCTGGCCATCGCACAAGCCTGGCAAAAACTGCCGTCGCGGGTGACCCTCATCAAATGGGACGATGACATCGAACGCTTACCGAATGAAGGGGCCGTGTGGTTGTTTGGTGAAGAGAACCATTTTCGCGGTGAATTCCAGAACGCGCTGATACAAAGCGGGACGATGTTATCCGAAGGCGGGGTTTGGCTGGCAAAGGAATACGACCGCACCCGGCATGCGCTGGTGTTAACCGCACACATCGGGGCCACACCCGCCGCATGGCTGACTGCCCCCGACGCGGCAATGCTGCCGATACTCGCCAGGAAGCTGCCTCATTACGCCAAGTTCAGCTATGCCGCTTTCAGCGCACCTGAATTGACCAACCTGACCAAGGGCGTATGGCCGGTGGCACACTCGCCGCTGGCGCTGGCAGTCACGCAATAGAACGGCGGCACGGTGGAAGCGCCGCGCGCAACACTTGTGCCGCGCGTCAGTTTAGCGAAGTAGTCGGCAGGCGCTCAACGCAGCACCACTTCCAACTGCAGCTCTTGCCGGCTGTTGTCGGGACGTTTGCGTCGCACCGCCACTCGCATCCGCTCGCCCGGTTGTTTGTCGAACATGATGGCTTTCAACCCCGCCAAGTTTTCCACCTTGATCCCGTTGAGCGCAACGATGTAATCCCCTATCTCGACACCGGCTGCCCGCGCTGAACTGTTCGCAGGGAATTCGCTGACATACACGTTGTCCTTGCCATCGATAATCGATATTCCCAGCATGCCGGCTTTCGGCAACTCCT
Source organism: Nitrosomonadales bacterium (assembly GCA_016195965.1). Taxonomy (GTDB): domain Bacteria; phylum Pseudomonadota; class Gammaproteobacteria; order Burkholderiales; family Gallionellaceae; genus Gallionella. Next base: position 26,420 of record JACPYR010000066.1, read on the forward strand.
TGCCACCCTCCGTCGCAAGCTGGTAGTCGGCCACCCCGGGATAAGCGCCGAAATCGTTTCCGTTGATCAGAACCGCACTGTGATTGCCGCCCAGCCGCCGGTTGACCCGCTCCGGAATGCCATCGCCGTACATGACATGCACCATTCCCGCCAATACCACCACACGCGCTTGCGGATGCGACTTCAGGTAGCGTGCAGTGATGTCGGCCATCGATTCATCCCATAGCAGCACACCCTCGACAAAAGTCCCAAAGTCGTTGCTGGGCGGATGCGAATTAAAAATCGTTTCCAGGCGCTGCAGATAATGCCTGCTGGCGGGCTGGATTTCATCGGGCGTTTGCGCAAGCTCGCCCGCATTCAGGCTTTTCATCCCGCCCTTGAAAACCTTGTTGTGTATTTCATCAGACACGTTCAACGCCAACACCGGTATATGTTTTTCCCGAGCAAAGGCAAAAATCGGTTGCAGCAAACGGTAATCCAGCTGCCAGCGTTGAAAATATTCCGTCTTCTTCAACATCTCCCGTTCGTCTATACGGCCTGCAATATAATCGTCCAAATACGCCTGAAAGGGTTGCTGAAAATACTCTACGCCTATGGCCATATCCGGGTCGCTTGCGTATAGCTCTTGAATGATGCGCAATTGATTCTGGTGGTGTTCCAGGCGATCGTGAACTTCGCCGATGAATATCGCGCGCTTGCCGTTGAGCTGCCCGATCAATTGTCGGCGCTGTAGCGCGCTGCCAAGCTCAATCGTCCCCGGCTCCCCGCCCGCGCCGGATTGCATCACGGGCAGAGCCGCATCCTGACCTTGGGCGCGAGATTCGATCAACCCGCACGCGCCGCAGCAAACCGCCAAAACCAGGATAGAAATACGTTTCGTTGTCATCGTCATTTTTCCTGCCCTGTCAACGCCCGCCGAATTCAACGGATTGCTCCGGCATAAAGCAAGTACTCGACCGTCAGTTACGCATCCACCTTGCTGGAAGCCTTGGTAAATTGCTTGAGCAATTCAAGTTGAGCGCATTTGCGCGTGGCATGGCGGGATTTTTTGTGCCGGTAATACCCCTCACTGTCCATCTCCCAGGCCTGGCAATTGTCTTGCAGATAAATTTTAAGCCCTTCGTCGATCACGCGTTTCTTGAGTTTTTTGTCCAGCACCGGAAAACAGACCTCGATGCGGCGGAAAAAGTTCCTGTCCATCCAGTCAGCGCTGGCCAGGTACACATCATGCTGCAAGTCATTGCGAAAATAGAAAATGCGGGTGTGCTCCAAAAATCGCCCGACCACCGAACGCACCCTGATGTTCTCCGACAACCCCGCCACGCCTGGACGCAGCGCGCATACGCCGCGCACGATCAAATCCACTTTCACTCCCGCTTGCGAAGCAAGGTATAACGCATTGATGGTTTCCGGCTCCAGCAGCGCATTCATCTTGGCGATGATGTGGCCACGCTTACCCGATTTGGCGAGGCTGGTTTCATTCTGTATCGCGCGCAGCACTTGCGTATGCAGGGAGAAAGGCGATTGCCACAAATAATTCAACTCGCGCACCTTGCCCAGACTGGTGAGCTGGCTGAACACCTCGTTCACATCGGCGCACATTTTTTCATCACAGGTGAACATGCCAAAATCGGTGTACAGGCGCGCGGTGCGCGGATGATAGTTGCCGGTACCGAGATGCACATACCGGCGCAGCCTGCCTTCCTCGCGGCGCACCACCATCAACATCTTGGCGTGAGTCTTGTGCCCGACTACCCCATAGACCACATGCGCGCCGACTTCTTCCAGGCGGTTCGCCCAGTTGATATTCGCTTCTTCATCGAAGCGCGCCAGCAGCTCGACCACCACCGTCACTTCCTTGCCATATTTGGCTGCGGCGATCAGCGCCTCCATCAGCGCGGAATCGGCGCCCGTCCGATAAACAGTCTGCTTGATCGCGACCACATGCGGATCGACAGCCGCCTGCTGTATGAAGTCGATCACCGGCTTGAAGGACTGATAAGGATGATGCAACAGCACATCGCCACTGCGCATCAACCTGAACATGTTTGAGCCTTTTTTCTGCAACACGCCGGGCACATGCGGCACGAAAACAGGAAATTTCAAGTTGTCGCGCGCCACCATGTCCGGAATGCGCATCAGCCGCACCAAATTGACCGGGCCTTGTACGCGATACAGGTCTTCCGCGGTCAGCTTGAATTCCCTGAGCAACAATTCCACAATTTGATCCGAACAGTTTTCGGCAACCTCAAGCCGCACCGCATCGCCGAAATGGCGCTGCGGCAATTCGCCCTGCAGGCTGAGGCGCAGATTTTTCACTTCCTCCTCGTCCACAAACAAGTCGCTGTTTCTCGTCACGCGGAACTGGTAGCAGCCCAGCACCTCCATGCCGCTGAACAGCTCGCCCACATGCGCGTGCAAGATAGAAGACAGGAAGACAAAGCCGTATTCACAACCGCTGATTTCGGGCGGCATCAGGATAGTGCGCGGCACGACGCGCGGTGCCTGCACGATCGCGCGGGTCGAATTGCGGCCAAATGCATCCTTGCCCTGCAATTCCACCGCGAAGTTCAGGCTCTTGTTGATCACGCGCGGAAACGGATGCGCCGGATCGAGACCGACCGGGGTCAGCACCGGCATCACTTCGCGGAAGAAAAAATCCTTGACCCAGGCACGCTGCGCTTCATTCCAATCCGGGCGGCGCATAAATTGGATTCCTTGCCCCGCCAAAGAGGGAACGATATCCGCGTTGAACAATTGATATTGCCGTTCGATCAATTGGTGCGCCTGCTCGCGTACCAGTTTGAACGTTTGCCTGGGGGTCATACCATCCGCACCGGTCGTGATGCCTCCCAGTTTGATTTGCTCCTTGAGTCCGGCTACGCGTATCTCGAAAAATTCATCGAGGTTGCTGCTGACGATGCATAGATACTTCAGCCTTTCCAGCAATGGAATGGTTGCATCTTCGGCCTGAGCCAGTACGCGGCGATTGAACTCCAGCTGGCCGAGTTCACGATTCAGAAAGTTTTGCGGGGGAAATTTTTTGGCCAATTTCTGACTTTCTTAATTCTTGGGCGGCACATATCCTTCAGGCATTTTTACCCCCTCGCCAAAAAAATATTGCTCCATCAACGTGGCGAGAAATTTCCTGGCCGCAGCATCGGCCAGGTTGAGGCGGTTTTCATTCACCTGCATGGTCTGGAATTTCAACCAGCCTTGCCAGGCTTCCTTGGATACGTTTTCAAATATGCGCTGACCCAGCGCGCCGGGATAGGGAGGCCGATCCAGCCCTTCGGCCTGTCGTCCCAGTTTTACGCATTTAACCATTCTAGCCATACTTAACTCCCGTTACCGACAGTAACTTTGCAATGAAAATGATGTGGCGCTAGGTGATCGACCAGCTGACCAATCCGCTGTAATACGTGCCCAGCACGACCAGTCCGAAGACGATGCGATACCAGGCGAACACGGTAAAGTCGTGGCTGCTGATATAGCGCAACAGCCAGCGCACGCACAGGAAGGCCGAGATGAACGAGGCGATAAAACCTACCGACCACATGCCCAGATCATCGATGGAAAGCAGTGCACGTTCCTTGTACAACTCATAAACTGTTGCGGCGATCAACGTCGGCATCGCGAGAAAGAAGGTAAATTCCGTCGCGGCGCGGCGCGACAGCCCGAAGAACAGACCTCCGATGATGGTCGCGCCGGAACGCGAGGTGCCGGGAATCAAAGCCAGCGCCTGCGCGAATCCCACCTTCAGCGCATCCTTCCAGCTCAGATCGTCGGCTGTTTGCACATTCACGGTGTGCTTGCGTTTCTCGGCCCACAGAATAAACAGCGCACCGACAATGGAAGTCGTTGCCACGGTGATCGGGTTGAATAGCGCCGCCTTGATGTGCTTGCCGAAAACCAGGCCGATCAGCGCAAGCGGCAAAAAGGCGATCGCCACGTTGAACACGAAGCGCCGTGCCGCTTCCTGTTTCTGCAGCAGCCCGCCGATAACGGCGCCCAGCTTCGCGCGGTACTCCCACATCACCGCCAGGATCGCCGCCGACTGAATCACGATCTCGAACAGCTTGCCGCGCTCGTCATTGAAATCGAGCAGGCTGCCCGCAACGATCAGATGTCCGGTAGATGAAATCGGCAGAAATTCGGTAAGCCCTTCGACCACGCCCAGTATGGCGGCTTTCAACAGCAGTATTGTGTCCATAATTTGATGCCCGTCATCCATCGGCGCTACCTCCCCCTGCGCGTGGTTGTTGCCGCTTTAGCGGCTATACAACCACGGCCTACCCTTTACGGGCAAGCAGGGACTGAGCCGGGGGAGAGGATAGAATCTCCCCCGGCAGTTGGAGTCTGTTAATTGAAAGACGCGGATTATACCCGACCAGGATAGATAACTTCTACCGCTCCTGCGCAATGCGGCGATTCACCGCCCGCCGCTCCTCGTCGCTCATCTCCGGCCAGCGGGTGATTTCGTCGAACGTGCGCCGGCAACTGCGGCATACGTCGTCGCCCAGCGCCGTGGTGCAATGCCCAACACAGGGGCATTCGGCACTGGCTTCATCGGTATTGAAATGCATATCCATAATGCATTATAGCGACGGCCTGATTGCTCCAGACTGCTCAGCTGTAGCAGCGCCTGCTCGCGCGATACTCTGCACACAACGCGCTTGCCATCAGACTGCCGGAAAGGGTTGTTTGCTGTCAAATTTATAGGCTTTTGTGTAAGAGAACGGGCCCTGCCCGCGATTACCTCTTGTTCGCGGGCAGGGCCTGTTCTTACATTATCCCAATCACGCCTTGCGGTAAATGCTCGCGCCCTCTTGCACAAACTCTACCGACTTGGCTTCCATGCCCTTTTTCAGCGCTTCCTGTTCCGATACACCTTGTGCTGCGGCAAAGTCGCGCACGTCCTGGGTGATTTTCATCGAGCAGAAATGCGGGCCGCACATCGAGCAGAAGTGCGCAACCTTGGCCGATTCCTTAGGTAGTGTCTCGTCGTGGAAGCTGCGCGCGCGATCGGGGTCGAGGCCTAAGTTGAACTGGTCTTCCCAGCGGAATTCGAAGCGCGCCTTGCTCATCGCGTTGTCGCGCACCTGCACGCCGGGGTGGCCCTTCGCGAGGTCGGCGGCGTGGGCGGCGATCTTGTAGGTGATGATGCCTTCCTTGACGTCGTCCTTGTTGGGCAATCCCAGATGTTCTTTGGGCGTGACATAGCACAGCATCGCGGTGCCATACCAGCCTATCATCGCCGCGCCGATCGCGCTGGTAATGTGATCGTAGCCGGGGGCGATGTCCTGTGTCAGCGGACCGAGGGTGTAGAACGGCGCCTCGTGGCACAGCTTGAGTTGCAGGTCCATGTTCTCCTTGATCATGTGCATAGGCACATGGCCTGGACCTTCTATCATCACCTGCACGTCGTGCTTCCACGCGATCTGCGTCTGTTCGCCCAGCGTCTTGAGTTCGCCGAGTTGCGCCTCGTCGTTGGCGTCGTAGATCGAGCCGGGACGCAGGCCGTCGCCCAGGCTGAACGACACGTCATAAGCCTTCATGATTTCGCAGATTTCCTCGAAGTGCGTCGCGAGGAAGTTTTCCTTGTGATGCGCGAGGCACCACTTCGCCATGATGGAACCGCCGCGCGAAACTATTCCGGTAAGCCGCTTCGCGGTCATCGGCACATAGCGCAGCAGCACGCCGGAGTGGATGGTGAAATAGTCCACGCCCTGCTCGGCCTGCTCGATCAGCGTGTCGCGGAAAATTTCCCAGCTCAGGTCTTCGGCGCGACCATTGACCTTTTCCAGCGCCTGATAGATGGGCACGGTGCCTATCGGCACCGGCGAGTTGCGGATGATCCATTCGCGCGTCTCATGGATGTGCTTGCCGGTGCTCAAGTCCATCACGGTATCGCCGCCCCAGCGGATGGCCCAGGTCATCTTCTCGACTTCTTCCTGGATGCTGGAACCCAGTGCTGAGTTGCCGATGTTGGCGTTGATCTTCACCAAAAAGTTGCGGCCGATAATCATCGGCTCGGCTTCGGGGTGGTTGATGTTCGCCGGAATGATCGCGCGACCGCGCGCGATCTCGTCGCGCACGTATTCTGGAGTGATGACTTTCGGTATCGCCGCGCCGAAACGTTCGCCGTGGTGCTGGGATTTCAGTAGCTCGGACAGACCTTCTACTTTCTGGTTCTCGCGTATCGCGACATATTCCATCTCCGGCGTGATGATGCCCTGCCGCGCGTAATGCATCTGCGTGACGTTGGCTTCCGCCTTCGCGCGGCGCGCGGCACGACGCAGGTTGAAGCGCATCGCGGTCAGCTCGGGGTCCGCGAGACGCTGCTGGCCGTATTGCGAACTGGGTGCCGCAAGTTGCTCGGTGTCGTTGCGTTCGGCAATCCATCCCTCGCGCATCGCAGGCAGGCCGGAGCGGATGTCTATTTTTATTGCCGGGTCGGTATAGGGACCGGAGCAGTCATATACGTGGATAGGCGGATTTGCTTCAATGCCGGCATTGGTGTGCGTCGGAGTCTGGGTGATCTCGCGCATCGGCACGCGGATATCGGGGCGAGAGCCCTGGATATATACCTTGCGCGAATTGGGCAACGGCTTGATCGCGGCGGCATCGACGTGCGCTACGTTTGCGAGAAATTTTGGATTGGCGTTCATGGATGCTCCTAAAAATCGGGAAGCATCAAATTGAGCTTCCCTACGACGGCATTACCCGTACAGGTTCAAAGGGTGTGTCTCACTTCGCCCGGTAAAATATCGGCGAAGACCCCCAGCAGAAGGGCGCAAGGTATAGCAAAGACCGAGTAAAAGCAAGGGGCAACTCGCCCGCGCAAGCCACTCTTCGCCCTCAGACTGCGCTCAGGACGAGCCTTTCACGGCGGCTGCAAGATAAATTCGCCACTCCACAATTCCGTTTGATCTATCACGTCACGACACCAAACGGCTGCTGACTATTCTGTCGGTGGCAACAAGGGACGACGTGCATGAAGAGTTGCGGATGGGGTTGGGGGCGCAGGATATGCAAGGTTGACCATCCTTTGCCTCCCAAGATGGATGAGGATTGCCCTCCCGCAAAATTAGATTTAATGTGGCCGCCATGAACACACAGCTATCACCGATTAAATCCGAGTTTGCCACGACCGAAGAGGCCGAGGCATACGACCGCTGGTTCCGCGCCAAGGTGCAGGAATCGCTGGATGATGACAGTCCCTTGATCCCGCAAGACCAGGTCATGGCGGAAATGCAGAAGCTCTTGGACGAAAAGCACCGGGAACATGCTGCCACATACTGTGGCGAAATAAGGCTCGCCTGAGCCTGTCCCAGATCAACAGCCACATCGCAACCCGGCAGCAGCCCAGCGGCTCAAGAATGACATTGAACAAGCGGTGTCCAATTTACCGCAACGCCCTAACCTATACCGCCCCGGCCTAGTTGCCTGAACCCGCGAGATTGTCGTACATCCGAATTATGTGGTGGTGTACCGGGTTACCTCTTCATGCATCGAAGTAATTATCGTGTTGCATTCCCGGCAGCAATATCCCTGAAAACAAGGGAGCGATATGCGTACCATCTATTTCGACGAAGACGACATTCTCGTCATACGCCTTTCAGACAAACTGTAGTTCGCGAGGTATCGCAAAACCGGAACACCCACATCAGCTACGCCGAGGTCGGCCGCGCGGCGGAAGTGGTGCTGCTGGAGGCTCGCGCCAACGGGGCTTATCCGCTGGAAGTGCGGTATGCGCGGACGGATTAAACTTCGCCGGGGGTTGCCCGGCAGCAAGTTACTTTTCTTGTCTTGCCAAGAAAAGTAACCAAAAGAAATCGCCCCCGGTTTGCCGCCGCTGCGCGGTGCCCTGCGTTGCTCGACTGGTCAGGCTTCCTCATAAACTCGCACGATCCGCTACGCGGCCACGTGCTCAAACATATTCGTCAGAATTCCCTGACCAGCCTGCGCTACTCGGCGGCGCACAGGGAACAGTAAAAGCGCAATGCTACAAAGCTAGACCCGACCTTACGTTTCTCGCGTTTCCTACGCTTCTCGTTTCACGGACCCTACGTTTCACGCCCGACACCTACCTGCCTCCCACAAGCGCAAGAAGTTTTGAAACCGTTGGCGTGAACGAATATGTGTTACCGAATACGTTATCATCTAATTCGAGCAAGCCAAGAGAAATCAAGCCTGACACCAACATCACGCTGTCTGGTGTCTTTTGCAAGATCACCATATCTTTTGAATAACTTGCCGTCTCGGCTTTGCCTCCAATTGACACTACCACCCCCCGGTATTGAAAGCTGCTCACCAGCAGTCGAATTTCATCCGCTGAAATATCACGAATGACTCTTGATATGACACTTGCTTCCTTATGTGTCATGCCCGGAGTACTTACACACGCCAGAACAGCGCTTCTCAGGTAGGCTAGCTTTTCCTCTTCCAAGGTTTGCAAGATCGTTAAGATTGTTTCATTTATAAACTTAAATTGAGCATCCGTAAGGTTCTCAATTCTTGCACCAAGCGCTGTCAGATCAGCCTCGATCATGCTTATCGATTTGCCAATTCTTTCTTGATACCGGCCAAAAGCAAGGGTGTCACCCAGAAGCGGAATAAATATTGCTACAAGGGTAGCTGGTGGCGCAGTAGCTGCCAGCCATGTAGCCCCTGCCTTGGTCGCTAGACTTCCCGCAATTCTTTCAACAACAGAAGGCTTTTCCATCAATTACTCCTTACAGAAGACATTCATCAAACTGTTTAATGCGCCTCATCCCAATTTCCGCCCTCGCCCAAGCCCACTTCCAGCGGCACTTTCAGCTCTGCGACATGGCACATCAGCTCGCGCAGCTTTTCCTTGACGTGCGATAGCTCGCCTTCCGGCACCTCCAGCACCAGTTCGTCGTGCACCTGCATGATCAGCTTGCTGTGCAATTTTTCCGTCTCCAGCCAGCGCTGCACCGCGATCATCGCGAGCTTGATCAGGTCGGCTGCGGTGCCTTGCATGGGCGCATTGATCGCGGCACGTTCCGCGCCTTGGCGACGCATGCCGTTGCTGCTGTTGATTTCCGGCAACCATAGGCGGCGGCCAAACACTGTCTCGACATAGCCTTGCTGTTTGGCCTGTTCGCGGGTGCTGTCCATGTAGTTCTTCACGCCGGGGTAGCGCGCGAAGTAGCGGTCGATGTAGGCGGTGGCCGCGCCGCGTTCGATGCCGAGCTGCTTGGCCAGGCCGAATGCGGACATGCCATAGATCAGGCCGAAGTTGATGACCTTGGCGTAGCGGCGTTGTTCGCTGTCGACATCGGTGGGAGCCACCATGAAGATTTCGGCGGCGGTGGCGCGGTGGATGTCCTCGTTGTTGGCGAACGCGGTTAGCAGCCCGGCGTCGCCGGACAGGTGCGCCATGATGCGCAACTCGATCTGCGAGTAATCCGCCGACACGATGCGGCTGCCTTGGGGTGCTACGAACGCCTCGCGGATGCGTCGCCCTTCGGCGCTGCGCACCGGAATGTTCTGCAGATTGGGGTCGCTGGAGGCCAGCCGCCCGGTCACCGCGACCGCCTGCGAGTAGCTGGTATGCACGCGCCCGGTTTTTCTGTCCACCATCTGCGGCAGCTTGTCGGTGTAGGTGGATTTGAGTTTCGCCATGCCGCGATATTCCAGCAGGATTTTCGGCAGCGGGTAATCTAGCGCCAGTTCCTGCAACACCTCTTCGTCGGTGGACGGCGTGCCGCTCGGGGTTTTTTTCACCACCGGCAGCCCGAGCTTGTCGAACAGGATTTCCTGTATCTGCTTGGGCGAATTCAGGTTGAACGGTTGCCCGGCGGCCTCGTGCGCCCTAGCCTCCAGCGCGAGCAGCTTCTCGCCCAGCTCGCGGCTCTGCACTTGCAGCAGCGCGCTGTCGAGCAGCACGCCGTTGCGTTCCATCGTGTACAGCACATGCATGCTGGGCAATTCGATGTCGCGATACACATGCAGCAATCCTTGTTGTGCTGCAATCTGCGGTGACAGGTTGTGGTGCAGCTGCAACGTGATGTCGGCGTCCTCGGCGGCATAGCGAGTCGCGGTATCCAGATCGACCTGATCGAAGCAAATCTGCTTCGCACCCTTGCCGACCACCTCGGCATAGCTGATGGTCTTCACGTTGAGATGGCGCAACGCGAGGTTGTCCATGTCGTGCGGCTTGTGCGATTCCAGCACATAGGATTCCAGCAGCGTGTCCTCGGCTATGCCCTTTAAAGCGATGCCGTGATTGGCGAAGATATGCAGGTCGTATTTGAGGTTCTGTCCAATCTTCTTGTGCCCGGCGCTCTCCAGCCAGTGCTTGAGCTTGTGCAGCGCCTGTTCGCGCCCGAGCTGATCCGGAGCACCGGGATAGACATGAGCCAACGGCAGGTAGGCGGCGTGATGCGGCTCGATCGCGAACGACATGCCGACCAATTGCGCGTTCATCACGTCCAGACCGGTGGTTTCTGTGTCCACACACACCAGTTCGGCGGCGAGAATTTTTTCCAGCCATGCGTCGAGCTGGGTGTCTGTGAGGATGGTTTGGTAATTGCCAGAGGATTGCACGGCAACACCATCCCCTCCCCCTTGCAGGGGGAGGGTTAGGGAGGGGGTAGAGTCTGCGGGGTTTTTACCCCCATCCCTACCTTCCCCCTGCAAGGGGGAAGGCGCGTTGAGTTCACGCAGCCATGTTTTAAACTCGAACCTCTGGTACAGGCTGCGCAGCTGTTCGGTATCTTGCGGTGGCGGAACCAGCTCGTTGTATTGCTGCGGCAGTTCCACATCGCATTTTACGGTGATCAGGCGACGCGCCTGCGGCAGCCAGTCCTTCGCCTTGCGCAGGTTCTCGCCGACCACACCGCCGACTTCCCCGGCGTGCTGCATCAAATTGTCCAGCGTGCCGTATTGGGTCAGCCACTTCACCGCAGTCTTGGGGCCGACCTTTTCCACACCCGGAACGTTGTCCACCGTGTCGCCGACCAGGGTCAGGTAATCGACGATGCGCTCGGGCGGTACACCGAATTTGGCGTTCACCCCGGCGATATCCAGCGTCTCGTTGTTCATCGTGTTGATCAGCGTCACGCGCTCGTTCACCAGTTGCGCGAGGTCTTTGTCGCCGGTGGCGATCACGCAACGTATACCGTCCTGGCCCTGTTGCGCCAGCGTGCCTATCACGTCGTCGGCCTCCACGCCCTCCAGCATCATGATATTCCAGCCGGAAGCGGCGATGGCCTGATGCAGCGGCTCGATCTGGCGCGCCAGATCGTCCGGCATCGCGGGGCGATGCGCCTTGTATTCCGGATACCAGTCATCGCGAAAGGTTTTTCCTTTTGCGTCGAATACGCACAGGCTATAATCAGCCGGGTAGTCATGACGCAGCTTGCGCAACATGTTGAGCACGCCGTATATTGCGCCGGTGGGAAAGCCTTCGCGGTTGCGCAAATCCGGCATCGCATGGAACGCGCGGTAAAGGAACGACGAACCATCGACCAGCAACAAGGTTTTACTGAAACTCACTTCATCCGTTTTCATTTATTGTCTAGAATTTGTTTTTTTATTTAGGGAAATCCGCATGAGCATACCGTCCAAGCTGCCCAAATCCGCAATACCCGAGGGTTGGAATTCCAAAGAGGCATGGCGCGTATTCGGCATTATGTCAGAGTTTGTTTCCGCCACCGACCGTCTGAACAGCATCCATCCGGCGGTGAGCATATTCGGCAGCGCGCGCACGCTCCCGGACCAGCCCTATTACAAACTCACCGAAGAAATCGCGCGCCTGCTGTCGGATGCCGGTTTTTCGGTCATTTCCGGCGGCGGCCCCGGCATCATGGAAGCCGCCAACAAGGGCGCATACTACGGAAAATCCCCCAGCGTCGGACTGAACATCCAGTTGCCGCATGAACAGGTCGGCAACCCTTACCAGAACATCAGCCAGACCTTCCAGCATTTCTTCGCGCGCAAGGTGATGTTCGTGAAATTCGCCAGCGCCTATGTGGTGATGCCCGGCGGTTTCGGCACCATGGACGAGTTGATGGAAGCCCTGACGCTGGTGCAGACCGGCAAGACACGCCGCATCCCGATTATCCTGGTGGGCAGCAAATTCTGGGGCGGCATGCTGGACTGGTTCCGCAGCTCGTTGCTGAGCGAAAAAGTGATCAGCCCGGAAGACATGGATCTGATCCAGCTGATCGACGAGCCGGAAGCCGTGGTCAACGCCATTTTCAAACACTACGAGACCCGCGGTTTCGAGCCGACCGAAGCGGAACGCGAGAAGCAGCTTTATCTGTAATCCCCCACCTGTTACGGATTGCGAGATGACGATGGCAACCATGCCTGACACCGATGAAGAAGGTTATCTGATCGAGCCGCAGGATTGGAACGAGGAAGTGGCCGAACAATTGGCCCGCCAGGAAAGCATCCAGCTGGGTGCGGATCACTGGGACGCGATACGGTTCATGCGCGAATACTATGCGGAGCACCAGGTCGCGCCCGATGCACGCCATGTAATGAAACACCTCGCGGAACGCCTGGGGCCAGATTCGCGCAATGCGCTGTTTGAGCTGTTTCCCTACGGTTACGTGAAACAGGCCTGCAAGATCGCCGGTATGAAGCGTCCGCGCGGCTGGAGTACCGGCTGAACGGATTCCCGCAGCAACTCGCGCAGAGTCTGCGTGCATCGGCTAAAATACGCACCTTCCAAATATCCCTTTCCGAATTCATGGCGACCTCTTCGATGCGCTTGTCATTTCTCCCGGCGCACTTGCTGGCATTGATGCTGCTGTGCGGCATTTCCGTTTGCGCATTTGCCGCAAAACCGGTTCCGGATAATCTCGAACCCTTGCCGGCACCCCCCGCGATGGACGAGGCGCCCGACGATGCCCCGGCGGTAACCATCACCAAGCAGACCGAGCAAATCGTCGAGGAATACCGGGTGGGCGGCAGGTTGTACATGATCAAGATCACCCCGAAATCCGGCGCGCCCTATTATCTGGTAGATGACCAGGGAGACGGGAAATTCTCCCGCCAGGAAAGTCTGGACTCCGGATTCCGGCCGCCGCGCTGGATCATACGCCGCTTCTGAAATCATGGCCGTTTTTACCAGCGTCTCCGAGGCGGAACTCACTGCTTGGCTGGGCGATTATTCGCTGGGCCATCTGCTGGAATTGCAGGGCATCGCATCCGGAATCGAAAACACCAACTATTTCGTCACGACCAGCAATGGCCGCTTCGTTCTGACGCTGTTTGAAATCCTCAGCGCCGACGAGCTGCCGTTCTACCTGAATTTGATGGCGCATCTGGCTCGCCACGGCATTCCCTGCCCCAATCCGGTGGCGAACCGCGGCAACCAATTCCTGGGGACGCTCAAGGGCAAACCCGCCTGCATCGTCAGCCGCTTGAGCGGCAAGTCCACCACGACACCAAGCAATGCGCAGTGCGCCGCGATCGGCGCGATGCTCGGCCAGATGCACATCGCAGGACAAAGCTTCTCGCAAATAATGCCCAACCCGCGCGGCGCGGCATGGCGCGCAGCAACAGCTCCGCAAGTGCTGCCCTTTCTGGATGCACAACAAGCGGCGTTGCTGGAAAGCGAAGTTGCGCTGCACGCAACACAAAATTGCTCCTCCTTGCCGCAAGGAGTGATACACGCCGATCTGTTCCGCGACAACGCGCTGCTGGAAGATGATCGCGTCGGCGGCCTGATCGATTTTTATTTCGCCTGCAGCGATGCGCTGCTGTATGACGTGGCCATCACAGTGAATGACTGGTGCATGGGCGCCGAGGGCATACTGGACGCGGTTAAAGCCCAAGCGCTGTTGCGTGCCTACCATGCCGAACGGCCACTGTTGAATAGCGAGCATAAGGCATGGCCGCTGATGTTGCGTGTTGCTTCGCTGCGCTTCTGGCTGTCGCGCTTGTACGACAAGCACCTGCCGCGCGACGGCGAATTGATCCATGCACATGATCCGCGCCACTTCGAGCGCATTTTGAAAAATTACATCGCATCAGAATTGGCCATCTGGCTGTAAAGGAGACAAGATGGAGCCGCAACGCCTCAGGGCCGGACAAGGCTGGGAATGGATCAAACAGGGTTACGCGTTGTTCATTAAAGCGCCGTTGCTGTGGATCGTATTATTGTTTATCTGCGTGATTGCAGCGGTGGGCGTATCCAGCATCCCCGTGGTCGGCGAGCCATTGGTGAGCCTGCTGATGCCGGTGATCCTGGTCGGCCTGATGGTCGGCTGCCATGCGCTTAAGCAGGACGAGGAACTGGAGCTGGCGCATTTGTTCAGCGGCTTCAAACAACACACCTCGCAACTGGTCACGCTCGGTGGAATCACGCTGGTCAGTCAATACCTGATCCTCGGCGTCATGATGATGGTCGGCGGCGCGACACTGGTCGGTATTTTGATGAGCGGCCAGTCCGATACCGATCCCAACGTGATGATGGAAGCCATCACCGGCGCCGGGGTTGCTGTGCTGCTGGGCATCGCGCTGTTCAGCTTGCTGATGATGGCCATGCAGTTTGCGCCCATGCTGGTCTTTTTCAACAACGTTCCGCCAGTGCAGGCGATGAAGCTCAGTCTGCGCGCGTTCCTGCACAACATCGGCCCGATGCTGGTGTACGGCGTCACCTTCCTGATTCTGGCGGTACTCGCCAGCCTGCCGATGATGCTGGGCTGGGTCGTGCTGTTGCCGTTGGTGTTCACCTCGCTGTATGCCAGCTATACCGCTCTTTTTCCGCTGCCACCGGAAACCGTCAGCGTGCCGCCCGAAGCAATGGATGCCGGCGACGAACAGGAACATTTTTAGAAAAATCCTGCACTGATTACAGTGGCCGCCAATCCGTAAAGGTCGCCGCCTGCCCGAGGAGTATCCCATCCCCATCCTGCAGATTCCACACCGTCGCCGCATTGATCATGAAACGCTTGCCGCTGCTGGCGATGCGCACGCCGGAATAGTCGTCCACATAGCCATGTTGCTTCACGCGCGCCAGCAGCCTGGCGCGTTCGCCACGTTCCTGCGGCTCCGCAGAGCGCTGCGAAGGAAGAACGGTAAACGAGGTGAAATCCATTTCGAACAACTGCAACGCCAGACGATTGCCATAAAAAAACACCGGGTCGTGCTCTGTTCCATGCGCGACGATGGCGCGTGGCGCTTCCCATAACGCCTGCCGCAATGCGGCAATATCCTGCGGCATTGCGGCAAGCAGCTGCTTGCCGGTCAGACGATGATAGCTGGCCACGATAAGCTTCAGGCGTCGGTCCAGCCCGGCATCAAAGGGGGGTAAGCTTTGCATATTCCAATGCCAGCCACTTTACTCCGGCCTTGCGGAAATTCACCTGTACCCGCGCATCCGCACCGCCGCCTTCGAGATTGACAATCATGCCTTCCCCGAACTTGCTGTGCATCACCGCCTGACCGATGCGCCAGAGCGAGTTGCGCGAGTGCCCCCCAGCCCCGGAGAGGGAGGGGGGCGTATCAGCGCGGGAGAAGGGCTGTGCAAATGCATCGAACGTCTTGCGCGCCACGAAGCGCGGCGATAGCCAGCTCAGCAATTCTTCAGGCAACTCGCGCAGAAAACTCGATGCCATGCCGTAGTTCACCTGGCCATGCAACATGCGGCTCTGCGCGAAGGTCAGGTATAGCCTGCGCCGCGCGCGCGTAATCGCCACGTACATCAAACGCCGCTCCTCATCCAGACCGCCCTCCGATTCGATGCTGTTCTGGTGAGGGAACAACCCTTCTTCCAGGCCGGTGATGAACACCGTGTGGAACTCCAGCCCCTTGGACGAGTGCACCGTCATCAGGTGCAGCGCATCGTCCTGATCGCCCGCCTGATGCTCGCCGGCCTCCAGCGAGGCATGGGTCAGAAACGAGGTCAGGCTGTCATCCTCGTTCTCGTGCACGAACATCGTCGCCGAGTTGACCAGCTCATTCAGATTCTCCAGCCGCTCCTCGGCCTCGCGTTTCTTGACTCCGGTTTCGTTCTGGTAATGCGCGACCAAACCGCTGTGCTCCAGCACATGATCGATAATTTCGGGCAGCGGCAGGTCGCGTGTCGCGCTGCGCAACGATTCGATCAACGCGACGAATGCGGACACCTTGCCGCCCGCCCTGGCCGCAGCATCCCACAGCGTGGTCGAATTCATTTTCGCGGCTTCCTGCAATTGCTCGATGCTGCGCGCGCCTATGCCCCGCGTAGGAAAATTGATGATGCGCAGCAGCGCGTTGTCGTCGTCGGTGTTTTCCATCAGGCGCAGATAAGCCAGCGCGTGCTTGATTTCCTGGCGCTCGAAAAAACGCAGCCCGCCGTACACGCGGTAGGACAATCCGGCAGACACCAGCGCATGCTCCAGCACCCGCGACTGCGCGTTGGAACGGTATAGCAGCGCGATCTCCTTGAGGTTTATACCCTCGCGCTTGAGTTGCTGTATCTCCTCGACGATGAATTTCGCCTCATCCGCATCGGTCGGCGCCTCGTACACGCGCAACAGCTCGCCGCCGCTTTCCGCCGTCCACAGGTTTTTGCCGAGACGGTTGCGGTTGTTATTGATCAGCGCATTGGCTGCATCCAGGATATTGCCGTGCGAACGGTAATTCTGCTCCAGCTTGATGACATTGGCGATATTGAAATCGCGCAGCAATTCCTGCATGTTGCCGACATTTGCCCCGCGAAACGCGTAGATCGACTGATCGTCGTCGCCCACTGCAAACAAAGAGTTGTGATTCCCGGCCAACAATTTCAGCCAGAGGTACTGCAACGGGTTGGTATCCTGAAACTCATCCACCAGGATGTGGCGGAAACGTTCCTGATAATGCTCGCGCAACGCTTGGTTGCGTGACAGCAGTTCATAACAGCGCAGCAGCAATTCGGAAAAGTCCACCACCCCTTCGCGCTGGCATTGCGCATCGTACTCGGCAAACACCTCGACCTTGCGCCGCGTGTAAGGGTCGTAGGCTTCCACTTCGTGCGCGCGCAAGCCCTGCTCCTTGCTGCCGCTGATGAAGTGCTGCATCTCGCGCGGCGGATATTTTTCGTCGTCAATATTCATCGCCTTCATCAGGCGCTTGATCGCGGCAAGCTGGTCGCCGGAGTCGAGTATCTGGAAGGTTTGCGGCAGATTGGCCTCGCGGTAATGGGCGCGCAACATGCGGTTGCACAAACCATGAAACGTACCTATCCACATGCCGCGAGTGTTGATGGGCAACAACGCCGACAGGCGCGCAACCATCTCCTTGGCCGCCTTGTTGGTGAATGTCACCGCGAGTATGCCCTGCGGACTCACCGCTCCCGTGCTGATCAGCCAGGCGATGCGCCTGGTCAGCACGCTCGTCTTGCCGCTCCCGGCTCCGGCGAGGATCAAGGCGGACTGGTGCGGCAGAGTGACGGCCTGGCGTTGTTCGGGATTTAGGCCGGATAGCAGCGAAGAATTCATGCTGCGATTATCCCACAGGATGGCGGTTTGCCGCGCCGTTTGCCGGGACGATAACCTGAAACGCTACCGCGACTCCCGTATCAATCCGGTGAATTGACAGGTATTTTCCCCTTTATCCTGCTTATCGGCTGGGATTTATGCAGCTGATAATGCTATCCGTTTTTGTAACTTAATCTGACTATCTTTATCTACGCAATGTCGCATACAAACAGGGGAGTTCATATGAACAAGCTAGTGAATATTCATGGCTGGATTTTAGCGTTATGCCTGATGTCCTTTGCCGGAGCGGCGCAAGCCCGCTTCTTTAAGGACATGACCGCGCTGCAGGTGTCTCAGGAAGTGACGGTGCAACTTTTGGCCGGCAAGAATATCGACACGGTCGCCAAGGCGGCCCATGAAGCCGGATTGCTCTCGGCACAAATTGCCTCCAGTCTGATCCAGGCCGGGCAAAAACCTGTGGCTGTTGTTTCTACTGTGGTTAGTATGGACCCCCTTGCTGCCGCGCCGATCACCGCAGCGGCATTAGCCATAAATCCCGCCCAGGCTGGGGTGATTACCGCCGCAGCGATTGCCGCCGCACCCGAGCAAAGCGGCACGATTGTCGCCACTGCGTTGACCGTGCCCAAGGTTGATCCTTCCCAAGTAATGCCAGCGACTGCGGCGGGCGGCGACAAGAATCAGGCTGAGCGTCGCTGACAGCCGCTATATCACCTTGCCCGGATTCATCAGCCCGCGCGGATCGAGTGCCTGTTTGACGGTACGCATCAACTCCAGCTCCAGCAGGTCTTTATAATCGCGAATGACGACGCGCTTGAGTTGCCCAAGTCCGTGCTCGGCACTGATGCTGCCTTCGAGTTTGCGCACCACTTCGTACACGATGCGGTTCACATCATGCTCATGCTGCTCGATGAACAGCCTGTTTTGTGACGCGTCCAGCAGCGATACATTGTAATGAATGTTGCCGTCACCGAGATGACCGAACGCCACGATACGGATGCCCGCATAAGCGCTGCGCAATGCCGCATCGGCGCTGGCGATGAATGCCGCGACACTGCTGACAGGCACCGACACATCATGCTTGATGCTGATGCCCTCACGCTTCTGCGCCTCGCTGATGTTCTTGCGCAACGCCCACCAGCGCTCGGCATAATCTTTACTGGCAGTTATATCGAACTCGATTATCCCCGCACCGAACGATAGCAGCGCCCCGCGCAAATCTTTATCCAGGGGCGCGGGCAGCACATCGGCCAATTGGGCGATGACTATCCACTCGTGCCCGGCGGAAAAAGGTTCGCGCGTATCCGCAATGTACTGAAACACCAGATCGAGACTAGAACGCGAGATAATCTCGAAGGCGCTGATCTTATCGCCACAAGTGGCGCGCAAATGTGACAGCAGCGCAACTGCAACCTGCGGACCGCTCACCGCAACACATGCTGTCGCCTCCGCTTGCGGACGAGGGAACAACTTCAGCACGGCGGCGGTGATGATGCCCAGCGTGCCTTCCGCACCGATGAACAACTGCTTCAGATCGTAGCCGGTATTATCCTTGCGCAGGCTGCGCAAGCCGTTCCACACGCGCCCATCGGGCAGCACCACTTCCAGCCCGAGCACCAGATCGCGCGCATTCCCGTAACGCAACACGCCGATACCGCCCGCGTTGGTGGAGAGATTGCCGCCGATCTCGCAATGAGGCGCAATCGCGGTAAGCCCCAGCGGAAACAGCCGATCCTGCTGCTCCGCCGCCGCACGCACACCGGCCAGCCTGCAACCCGCCTCGACCGTCATCGTGTAATTGACCGGATCGATCGCGCGTATCCTATCCATCCGCGACAGGTTCAGTACAACTTGCTCACATCCCGTCTGCAGCGGCACGCCGCCGCCACACAAGCTGGTGTTGCCTCCCTGCGGCACGATGGCGACCTGATGCACGGCACACAGCTTCACCGCCTCGGAGACTTGCCGGGTATCGGCCGGAAACACCACCGCAAGAGCGTTGCCGGAATAGCGTCCGCGCCAGTCGGCGCAGTACGGCGCAGCCAGTTCACCGGTCAGCACGGCATCGCTGCCCATCAACGCGGATAGTGACTGAATTAAATTTGAAGTCATCAGCGTCCCCCGCTACATGCGTCAGGCACATGCTCCGTAAGATATCAATATCCGTCGTAACTATGTGTGCTGGGCATTTCAGCCCCGCTGGCGATAAGCGCCCAGATCATGCGGGCAATGTTATCTGTCGCAACTATGGTGTGATGATTCCCCGTTGCCTTCAATTTATCCCTGATCTCGTGCCGCACCTCCTCTTCACCCGTCAGGTCAAAGAGAATGTTCAGTTTGCTGCCCATCGCGATCAGGTCATCTATGCGAAGGTTTTCGATGCCATGTTCTCGGGCCAATGCCAGGCCGGGCGTATCGCATAATTCCGCAACGGCGACGATCTCTACCCTATCATTGGAGTGTCCCAGCAATTCCTTGAGAAAGGCTGTGCCCATAGTGCCCAGACCGACGATTGCAATTGTTTGTTTTGCCATAACACTGCTATTGTGCCGTAAAATATTTTTGCATCTAAGCCACCCTATCGGGCGCCTTTCATAAACCACATCTGATACAGCGACGAAAAAATCATCAGCGTCGAAGCCGCACTGTAACCAAATCCGCCGAGAATCACCAGCCAGGCAAAATTCGGGTTGAGCTTGGTCAGCCACCATGCGGCAACATCCAGGATCAGGAAAGCGAATGGGAAAAATATCAGCCCTGCCTTGACTAACGTTCCGAAGCCGCTGGCATAACTGAATATCCAGCCCACGAAAAAGAAGATGAAAGCTATCCCGAACAGGTGGATGTGCGAAACACGTGTCAGGCTGGCTATGCTGGCACCGCTGTCGGTAGCCGCGACTTTCAGCATCACTTCCTTTTCGCCGACATTGAGCAAGCCCGGGATATTGGCATGGCAGGCAACGCAATATTGCTCGGTCAACGGCTTAATGGTGGTTTCCCATTCGTTGGCTGGCGCACCGGCACGCGCCCACTTGATCATGGTCAAGCGCACTTCCGGCGGGGCATTATCCTTCATCGAACCGTTCAGCTTGGCTTCCAGCTTGGAGCCGGTACGGTCGCCGTAATAGCTGTATACGATGTCGTCTACCGAAAGGCCGAACTTGCCATCCGCCATGCCGTGGGTCAACAGTATCTGCCCGCCCGCCATCAACAAACCCAAACCGATCGCCAGCAGATAGCCGGTAAACAGCGACTTGATGGGCAAGGATAAGTCGGCCAAATGCGTAGAATTTATTTCTTTCATGTTGCCCCCTATTTTTATCGCGCGCATTATACATCCAACTACCGCGCCGTCTTCTGCTAGAACTCCAGTGGATCAATGTCCAGCGAGCAGCGCAATTTTGTCGCGGGCAACACATCCAACGCGGGTTGCCAGGCGCGCAAAAATTGCTGCAAGGCCTTGCGCGTTGCAGCCTGTATCAGCAACTGCGCGCGCAAGTGATTGGCGCGACGCGGCAGCGCGGCAGGCACGACGCCAAAAACTTCCACATCATGTTGCAGCGCTACAGCCTGGGCGCGCGCCTGATCGAGAAAGGCATAAACCTCCGTTTCATTCCGTCCCTCGGCACGCAGCATCGCCTGGTACACAAACGGAGGAAACCCCGCCATTTTCCGCTCGGCCAGCTGCGATGCAGCCCAGCCCTCGAAGTCATGCGCTTGCAAAGCGAGAAACAACGGATGATCCGGAAACGCTGTCTGGATAATCACCTCGCCCGGCTTGTCTGCGCGCCCGGCGCGCCCCGCTACTTGCATCAGCTGAGCGAACAGTTTTTCCGCCGCGCGGAAGTCGCTGCTGTACAGCGCACTATCGGGGTTGAGCGCGCCTACCAATGTCAGCGCGGGAAAATCGTGCCCCTTGGCGAGCATTTGCGTGCCCACCAGGATGTCCACTTCATTGGCATATATCTGCTCGCGCATGATCTGCCAGGTGCGTTTATTGCGCGTGCTGTCCCTGTCCACGCGCAAGATGCGCGCGTCCGGGAAACGTTCCTGCAACACGCTTTCCACGCGCTGTGTGCCGCTGCCGACCGGGAGCAAATCGCCATTGCCGCAACTCGGACAATGTTTGGGCACGCGCAACTGATAACCGCAATGATGGCAGCGCAGGCGTTGCTCGTTCAGATGCAGCACCATCTTGCCCGCACAATGCTTGCAACCGGACAGCCAGCCGCAACCGGTACACATCAACACCGGTGCATAGCCGCGCCGGTTGATGAACAGGAGGCTCTGCTCGCGGCGTGCAATGCGCAACGCGATCTCGCGCAGCAGGTTTTCGCTGATGCCGTGATGCATCACCGTCTGATTAATGTTGATGCTGCGCACCACCGGCAAGCGCGCTGCGGCTTGCGCGCGCCCGGTCAGCTTGAGCATCCGGTAGCGTCCGTTCTGCGCATTGCAGTAACTCTCCAGCGACGGGGTGGCCGATCCCAGCACAATGGGGACCTTGGCCTGGCTGGCGCGAAATATCGCCACATCGCGCGCCGAGTAGCGCAGCCCGTCCTGCTGTTTAAACGAAGCGTCATGCTCCTCGTCCGCGATGATGAGCGCCAACGCGGGCAGTTCCGCGAATACCGATAGCCTGGTCCCGAGCACGATCTGCGCCGCGCCCAGTTGCGCCTGCTGCCAGTTATGCAGCCGCTCGTTTTCCGACAGCCCGCTGTGCAAGCTGACCAGGTTCACATCCGGGAAACGGCTGCGAAAATAATTTTCCAGTTGCGGCGTGAGGTTGATCTCCGGCACCAGCAGCAGCACCTGCCCGTTTTTTTTCAGCGCCTCGTGCATCAGATGCACATACACCTCGGTCTTACCGCTACCGGTGATGCCGTGCAGCAGGAAGCATGCATAGCCGCTGGTTTGCGTGACCGCATCCACCGCGAGCTGCTGCTCGCTGGTCAGCGTGTGCGCGTTGTCGAAGGTATGCTTACTTACAAAACCATCCGTTAGGGCTGAGCCTGTCGAAGCCTCCATATGCCCTTCGATAAACTCAGGGCGAACGAAAACATTTACATTCTTCGCACCAGTGAAACTCTCAACCCACCCCTCCGCCACCAACACCTTCAACTGCACCCCCACCGTCGCCGACAACGCCTTCAACTGCGCCAGATTGCACGCACCTTCAGCGAGCCTCGCCAGGATGCGCCGCTGCACCACCTTGCGTTTCGGCAATGACTCAAGGTCGAGCGCCGCGCCGCTGGCGCTCAAGCGAAAACTCAACACTGGCTTGCTGATCACCGGCTTTTCGGAACGCAATCGTGTAGGCAACGCCGACAACACCGTCTGTCCGATCGGATAGCGGTAATAGTCGCTGCAAAAGCGCAGCAAATCCAGCAATCCGGCCGACAAAGGCGCGCTGTCGTGCAACACCTGCGTCACCGGCTTGATGCGTTCCGGCGCGACATCGGTCGTCGTCACACACTCCATCACCACCCCGACCATCTGCCTTTTGCCGAATGGCACAATCACGCGTTGGCCAACAGTCACGCCTTCGCCCACCGTGTAATCAAACAGGGTGGACAACGGAATATCAAGTGCGACACGGACTATGGGCATAGTTTCTCAAACCATCAACTTTGCAATTGTCGCAGAAATACAAAAGCCGCAGGTGACTGCGGCTTTTGTTGGAGCTAAACAGCAAGTTTAATGGTATTTTTTGCTCAGTTCATGCACCGCCGCAACCAGCGCTGCCGCGTGCTCCGGGTTGGAGTGCTGGGAGATGCCATGACCGAGGTTGAACACATGACCGCTGCCGTAGCCGTAACTGCCGAGGATACGCTCGACTTCGGCGCGTATCGCGTCTGGCGAGGCGAACAGCACGGCGGGATCCATATTGCCCTGCAGCGCGACCTTGTGGCCGACTTTCTGGCGTGCGATGCCGATGTCCATCGTCCAATCCAGGCCCACTGCGTCGCAGCCGGTGTTGGCGATGCTCTCGATCCACAGCCCGCCACCCTTGGTGAACACGATCGAGGGTATCTTCACGCCGTCTTTTTCCTTGATCAGGCCCGCCACGATACGCTGGGTGTAAGCCAGCGAAAACTCGTGGAATGCCGCGTGCGACAACACCCCGCCCCACGAATCGAAAATCATCACCGCCTGCGCGCCCGCTTCGATCTGCGCATTCAGGTAATTGATCACCCCTTGTGTGGTCACTTCGAGAATGTGATGCATCAGTTTCGGCTCGTTGTACATCAGCGTCTTCACTTTGGCGTAGTCGTCGCTGCCGCCGCCTTCGACCATGTAGCAGGACAGCGTGAACGGGCTTCCGGAAAAACCGATCAGCGGCACGCGACCATCCAGCGCCTTGCGTATCTGTGTCACCGCATCGGTGACGTAGCGCAAATCCTTGGCCACGTCAGGCACGCGCAGTGCCTTGATCGCAGCGGCGTCATTCAAAGGGCGTTCGAATTTCGGGCCTTCGCCTTCGGAAAAATACAGGCCCAGACCCATCGCATCCGGCACGGTCAAAATGTCGGAGAACAGGATCGCGGCATCCAGCGGAAAGCGATCCAGCGGCTGCAGGGTCACTTCGGTGGCGTAATCCGGGCTTTTGCACAGGCCAAGGAAACTGCCCGCACGCTTGCGCGTCTCGCGGTATTCGGGCAGGTAACGGCCAGCCTGGCGCATCATCCACAGCGGCGTATATTCGGTAGGTTGACGCAGCAGGGCGCGCAGGAAGGTGTCGTTTTTTAGTTTGAAGTTCATGATTCTCTCTTTTTAGTTAAATTCTAAAGCCGCTTAACGAGCATGG
This sequence comes from Nitrosomonadales bacterium, assembly GCA_016195965.1. GTDB lineage: Bacteria > Pseudomonadota > Gammaproteobacteria > Burkholderiales > Gallionellaceae > Gallionella. The sequence continues at coordinate 50,675 of JACPYR010000066.1, forward strand.
CAATTATGCCAGCCCCAATGATGAAACATGTCACGCCCGTTTCTCCCACCCCAACCCTCCCCCGCAGGGAGAAGGGACTAACGAATCGCTTCGCGAGTTTTACGTTAACGAGGCAATACGGAACTACCCATCAAATACTCATCTACTGCACGTGCACACTGCCGGCCTTCGCGTATCGCCCACACCACCAGCGATTGCCCGCGACGCATGTCGCCTGCCGCGAATACCTTGTCTTTGCTGGTACGGTAATTATCCGTATCGGCCCTGGTGTTGCCGCGACCATCCTTTTCCACACCAAAGGCATCCAGCACCTTCTGCTCCGGGCTGACGAAGCCCATTGCCAGAAAAACCAGATCGGCTTTCAGCTCGAATTCACTGCCCGCGATCTCGCTCATCTTGCCATCTTTCCATTCCACGCGCACTGCGCGCAGTTTTTCAACCTTGCCATTGCTACCGGTGAATTCCTTGGTGGCAATCGCCCAATCCCGCGAACAACCCTCTTCATGCGAACTGGAAGTACGCAGCTTCAGCGGCCAGTTTGGCCACACCAGAGATTTGTTTTCCTGCTCCGGCGGACGCGGCATCACTTCAAATTGCGTCACAGACAAAGCGCCATGGCGATTCGACGTACCCACACAATCGGAGCCGGTATCGCCGCCGCCGATCACGACGACATGCTTGCCGGAGGCCGAGATCGGATTCTTGCCATCCCCGGCAACTTCTTTATTTTGCGGGATCAGGAATTCCAGCGCATAGTGCACACCCTTCAGCCCGCGTCCCGGAACCGGCAGGTCGCGCGGCATTTCCGCGCCGCCGGCCAATATTACCGCATCATATTTTTTCAGCAATTCGTCCGGGCTGATTGTTTTCGTGGCATCGTTTGTCGTACCTTTAACCGGCGCTTCCTTGCCGATGAAGGTGTTGGTCTGGAATTTCACGCCTTCTGCCGCCAACTGCGCCATGCGCCAATCGATCAGGCGTTTGTCGAGCTTGAAGTCCGGAATTCCGTAGCGCATCAAACCGCCGATGCGGCTATTCTTCTCGAACACCGTGACGCTGTGCCCGGCACGCGCGAGTTGCTGCGCGGCAGCCATACCAGCGGGGCCCGAGCCGACCACGGCTACTTTTTTGCCTGTCTTCTTTGCAGCCGGCTGCGGCACAACCCAACCGTTCTCGCCGCCCTTGTCAATGATGGCATGCTCGATAGACTTGATGCCCACCGCGTCATTGTTGATGTTCAGCGTGCAGGCAGCCTCGCATGGCGCGGGGCAGATGCGTCCGGTAATCTCCGGAAAGTTATTGGTGGAATGCAACACGTCCAGCGCCTCGCGCCAGTTGCCGCGATATACCAGGTCGTTCCAGTCCGGGATGATGTTGTTGACCGGGCAGCCGCTGGTGCAGAACGGAATGCCGCAGTCCATGCAGCGCGCGCCCTGTGTCTTGGCCTGATCGTCGTTCAGATGCGCGACGAACTCCTTGTAATGCTTCAGGCGTTTTTCAACGGGCGTATAGCCCTCGCTGATGCGCTCGAACTCCATGAATCCGGTTGGCTTGCCCATTATGCGGCCTCCTTCTGCTTGCTTTGTTGCGCCGCAATTTCCTGCAGGGCACGACGATATTCGGTCGGCATCACCTTGGTGAATTTATGCAAATAGACCGGCCAGTTATCCAGAATCTGTTTGGCGCGAGGACTGTTCGTGTAGCGCAGATGCTTTTCGATCTGCTCGCGCAGCGCTTGTTCGTCTGCCTTGTCGAGATGATTGAAATGCACGCGACCATGCGATTCGACCTCGCCTGTTTCGCTGGCGTCGGCCTCCGAGGGCACAGACTCGAGCGCCACCATGGTCAGATTGCAGCGCTTCTCGAAACCGCCGTCTTCATCCAGCACGTAAGCCACACCGCCCGACATGCCTGCGGCAAAATTGCGTCCTGTCTGCCCCAATACCACAACCATACCGCCGGTCATGTATTCGCAGCCGTGGTCGCCCAGGCCTTCCACCACCGCGATCGCGCCGGAGTTGCGCACCGCGAAACGCTCGCCGGCCACGCCCGAAAAATAGCATTCGCCGGAAGTCGCGCCATACATCACGGTGTTGCCGACGATGATGTTTTCATGTGAAACCAGCCTGGAATCGGCCGGTGGCATGATCGCGATTCGTCCACCACACAAACCCTTGCCGACATAGTCGTTGCCTTCGCCGCGCAATTCGAACGACACGCCGTGAGCCAGGAAGGCGCCGAAACTCTGGCCGGCGGTGCCGGTAAATTTCACGGTTATGGTATCGGCAGGCAAACCGGCCTGACCGTAACGCTTGGCGACTTCGTGCGACAGCATCGCCCCGACGGTGCGGTTGACATTGCTGATCCTGCTTTCCAACGCCGCCGCTTGCCTGTTGTTCAGCGCGTTCTGTGCCTGTGCGATCAGCTTGTTATCCAGCGCCTTTTCCAGCTCGTGATCCTGCGCATCCGCATGGCGGCGCGCCACATTGGCCGCCACTGCCGGTTGGTGGAACACCCTGGAGAAATCCAGCCCCTGCGCCTTCCAGTGCTCAATGCCGTGCTTCACATCGAGCAGGTCGGAGCGTCCGATCAGTTCGTCAAACTTGCGTATGCCGAGTTGCGCCATGTATTCACGCACCTCTTCGGCGACAAAGAAGAAGTAGTTCACCACATGTTCCGGTTGACCGGTAAATTTGCGGCGCAGCTCTGGATCCTGCGTCGCCACTCCGACCGGACAGGTGTTGAGATGGCATTTGCGCATCATGATGCAACCTTCCACCACCAGCGGCGCGGTCGCGAAACCAAATTCGTCCGCGCCCAGCAACGCTCCGATCACCACATCGCGGCCGGTCTTGATCTGGCCGTCCACCTGCAACGCGATGCGACCGCGCAACTGGTTCAGCACCAGCGTCTGCTGCGCCTCGGCTAAACCCAGCTCCCACGGCGTACCCGCGTGCTTGATCGACGAGATCGGCGACGCGCCCGTGCCGCCGTCGAAACCGGATACCACGATATGGTCGGCCTTGGCCTTGGCCACTCCTGCAGCCACCGTGCCCACACCTACTTCGGAAACCAGCTTCACCGAAATCGAGGCGGATGGATTGGCATTCTTCAGGTCATGGATCAGCTGCGCGAGGTCTTCGATCGAATAAATATCGTGATGCGGCGGCGGCGAGATCAGCCCCACGCCCGGCACCGAGAAACGCAACTTGGCGATGTACTCGGACACTTTTCCGCCCGGCAACTGGCCGCCTTCTCCCGGCTTCGCGCCCTGCGCCATCTTGATCTGAATTTGATCCGCATTGGAGAGGTATTCGGCGGTCACGCCAAAACGTCCCGATGCCACTTGCTTGATCTTGGAACGCAACGAGTCGCCCGGCATCATTTCGCGGTCGGCCTCGATACGGTTTTTTCCGATGATGTCGGAGAGCATCTCCCCGCCCTTGAATATCTTGAAGCGCGCCGCATCTTCGCCGCCTTCGCCGGTGTTGGACTTGCCGCCGATACGGTTCATCGCGATCGCCAACGTGGTATGCGCCTCGGTCGAAATGGAACCCAGCGACATTGCGCCGGTGGCGAAACGCTTGACGATTTCACTGGCAGGCTCGACTTCGGCCAATGGCACCGCCTTGCCCGCAGCCCTGATCGCAAACAGGCCGCGCAAGGTTTTCAGACGGGTGCTTTGTTCATTGATGAGCTTCGCGTATTCCTTGTATGTCGCTGCGCTGTTGGTGCGCGTTGCATGCTGCAATTTTGCGATCGAGTCCGGAGTCCACATGTGCTCCTCGCCGCGCACGCGGTAAGCGTATTCGCCGCCCGCTTCAAGCGCATTGGCCAGCACCGGATCGGCGCCGAATGCATTGCGATGCGTGCGCACCGCCTCTTCCGCCACCACACCCAAGCCTATGCCCTCGATCTGGGTCGCGGTGCCGGTAAAATATTCTGCGACGAAATCGGCATTCAGGCCGACCGCCTCGAATATCTGCGCGCCGCAATACGACTGGTAGGTCGAGATGCCCATCTTGGACATCACCTTCATCAAGCCCTTGTTGATCGCCTTGATGTAGCGCTTCTTCGCCTCCTTGGCATCAACCTTGGCCGGCAGATTCATCGCCATGATGGTTTCATACGCCAGCCACGGGCATACCGCTTCCGCGCCGTACCCGGCGAGCAACGCGAAGTGATGCACCTCGCGCGCCGAGCCGGTATCCACCACCAGCCCGGTGCTGGTGCGCAGCCCGGCGCTCACCAGGTGATGATGGACTTTGGCGCAGGCCACCAGCGCAGGGATCGCCACGCGCATCGCCGACATCGCGCGATCGGACAGGATCAGCACGTTGTAACCCTCGGCCACCGCCCGGTCGGCAGCAGAGCACAACGCCCCGATAGCCTTCTCGCAGCCTGCCGCGCCGTCCTTGGCCGGATAGGTGATATCCAGAACCTGGGACTTGTACTGCCCCTTGGTCAGCTGGTCGATATTGCGCAGCTTGGCGATGTCATCGTTGGACAGCACCGGCTGATGCACCTCCAGGCGCAGCATGGGCTTGGTTTCTTCGATGCCGAGCAGGTTGGGCTTGGGGCCGATAAACGAAGTCAGCGACATCACGATCTCTTCGCGGATCGGATCGATAGGCGGGTTGGTCACTTGCGCGAACAACTGCTGGAAATAATCGTAGAAGGAACGATTCTTGTTCGACAACACCGCCAGCGCGGCATCGGTACCCATGGATCCGGTCGGCTCTTCACCGGCGCTGACCATAGGCGCGAGTATGAATTTCAGGTCTTCCTGCGAATAGCCGAACGCCTGCTGGGTATCCAGCAACGTGGCATTCAGCTTGGGCTTGGCCGCCACTTCCGGCAGGTCGCCGAGGAAATAGCGCGATTGGTCTACCCACTTACGATACGGTTTGGCGGTGGCCAGCTGCTTCTTCAATTCGGCGTCGTCGATGATGCGCCCTGCCTGCATGTCGATCAGGAACATCTTGCCGGGCTGCAAACGCCACTTCTTGACGATCTTGTGCTGCGGAATATCCAGCACGCCCATCTCGGACGCCATCAGCACCATGTCGTCGTCGGTGATCAGGTAGCGCGCCGGACGCAGACCGTTGCGGTCCAGCGTCGCGCCTATCATGCGCCCATCGGTGAAAGCCACGGCGGCGGGGCCGTCCCACGGCTCCATCAGCGCGGCATGGTATTCGTAAAATGCGCGGCGCTCCTCGTCCATCAGCGGATTGCCCGCCCAGGCCTCGGGAATCAGCAGCATCATCGCGTGCGGCAGGGAGTAACCGCCCGCCACCAGCAGTTCCAGCGCATTGTCGAAACAGGCCGAATCCGACTGGCCTTCGACGATCAGCGGCCACAGTTTCTCCAGGTCCTCACCGAGCAGCTTGGAGGACATCGCCGCATGGCGCGCGCTCATCCAGTTCACGTTGCCACGCACGGTGTTGATCTCGCCGTTGTGCGCGATCATCCGGAATGGATGAGCCAGATCCCAGGTCGGGAAAGTATTGGTGGAGAAGCGCTGATGCACCAGCGCCAGCGCGCTGACCACGCGTGAGTCCTGCAGATCGAGGTAATACTTGCCGACCTGGTCGGCCAGCAGCATGCCTTTGTAGACTATGGTGCGGCAGGACAAGGAGGGACAATAAAAACCCTTGCCTTGATTTTTGGGCAGCGCGCGCACCGCGTGCTCCATGGTCTTGCGGATCACCAGCAACTTGCGCTCGAACGCATCGGCATCGGCACAATTTTTACCTCTGGCAATGAATACCTGGCGCACCACAGGCTCGACCTTCTTGACGCTCTCGCCCAAGCCGCTGCTATTTACCGGCACATCGCGCCAGCCCAGCAACTGCTGGCCTTCGGCTGCAATCCTGGCGGCGACTATCTTTTCACACGCGGCACGCGATGCCGCATCGCGCGACAGGAACAACATGCCCACGCCGTAACTGCCGATGGCCGGCAGGGTCATACCCTGGGCCGCGCACTGCGCGCGAAGAAACGCATCGGGGATCTGCAACAAAATTCCCGCGCCATCACCAGCCAGGGGATCGGCGCCCACCGCGCCGCGATGTGTCAGATTTTCCAGAATCCGCAACCCCTGGCGCACCATGTCATGGCTCTGCTTGCCCTTGATATGGGCTACAAAACCCACCCCGCAGGCATCGCGCTCCTGGCGCGGATCGTACAAACCTTGTTGCACAGGCAAAGAAGAATTACTCACTTGTTCCCCAATTCAAACTATAAAGCCCTATCATTTGAGAGCCAAAAAATGGCGGCACACGCCGCCATTGCAATTTCAAAAGCGAAAGGGCGGAAATTCTACCTTGTCTGGTGATGATGGGCAACCGCGCCGAGCTCGCGGCCCGAATTATCAGATAGGCGCCTCTTCCACCGCAAAAATCCGGCGATGCTCGCGTATCGCATAGCGATCGGTCATTCCCGCGATATAGTCGGCAACCGCGCGCGCCCTGTCATGCTCTGCCTGCCCCTGAAATTGCGGCGGCAGTAGGCGGCTATCCGCCATGAATATGCCGAACAGATCGTCGATGATACGTTGCGCCTTGGCGCTCATGCGTAGCACGCGGTAATGCCGGTACAAATGGATGCGCAAAAAGTTTTTCAGTGCGCGTTGTTGCTCGAACATCTCCGCGCTATATGCGATCAGCGCCGGGGCGCTACGCACCTCATCCAGCGTTGCCGGAGCGTGCATTTTGATATTGCTCTCGCTTTGGCTGACCAGATCGGTGACCAGCAGATTGATCATGCGCCGCACCGTTTCATGCACCACACGCCGCTCGGCCAGGCCGGGGTACGCATGCCGCACTTCGGCCAATTGCATCGCGACCAGCGGCACGGCTTCCAGTTGCTCCAGCGTGATCAGGCCAGAACGCAAGCCGTCATCCACATCGTGATTGTTATAGGCAATCTCGTCGGCCAGGTTGGCTATCTGCGCCTCCAGCGAAGGGCGGCGATTATTCAGGAAGCGCTCGCCCACTTCGCCCAGCCTGGCCGCATTTTCAGCCGAACAATGTTTGAGTATGCCTTCGCGAGTCTCAAAGCATAGATTCAAGCCGTCGAACGTGGCATAGCGCTCTTCCAGAGCGTCCACGACGCGCAGCGATTGCAGGTTGTGCTCGAATCCGCCGTAGGCCTTCATGCAGGCATTCAGCGCTTCCTGTCCTGCGTGACCGAACGGGGTGTGGCCGAGGTCGTGCGCCAGCGAGATCGCCTCGGCCAGATCTTCGTTCAATCGCAGGCGCCGCGCAATGGAGCGGGCAATCTGCGCCACCTCGATGCTGTGGGTCAGCCGGGTGCGGAACAGATCGCCCTCGTGATTAACAAACACCTGGGTCTTGTATTCGAGCCTGCGGAACGCCACCGAATGAATGATGCGGTCGCGGTCGCGCTGAAATTCGCTGCGCCCGTTAGGCGCGGCTTCCGTTATCTGCCTGCCGCGCGAGTTGGTCTCGCTGACCGCATAGGGCGCGAATTCGGTCATTTACAACAAGCCGCCAAGGTCTGCCGCAATAATTCAGGATTCGCATCGCCATACACCACCGCGCGCCCAAGCTGCTTGAGCAGCACAAAGCGTATTTTGCCGCCCTCTACCTTCTTATCCAGCCCCATCAGGTCCAGATATTTCTCCGCGCCGAGGTCGGGTGCAACCACCGGCAACCTTGCGCGCTCGAACAGCCCGCGGATGCGCGCCACGTCCTGCGCGCCGATCCAACCCAGGCGCTGCGACAAATCTGCCGCCATGACCGTGCCCGCCGCGACTCCCTCGCCATGCAGCCAGTTGCCATAACCCATGCCTGATTCGATCGCATGCCCGAAGGTGTGGCCCAGATTCAACAGCGCGCGCTCACCGCTTTCGCGTTCATCCGCCTCGACCACTTCCGCCTTGTTCTGGCAGCTGCGCGCAATCGCATATTGCAGTGCGACAGTATCGCGCGCCAGCAACTTGTCGATATTCTGTTCCAGCCACTCCAGGAACGGCAGGTCGCGGATCAAACCATACTTGATCACTTCGGCGAGTCCCGCCGCCAACTCTTTATCCGGCAGGGTGTCCAGCGTATCGGTATCGGCCAGCACCAGCTGCGGCTGGTAGAACGCGCCTATCATGTTCTTGCCGAGCGGATGATTGATGCCGGTCTTGCCGCCCACCGAGGAATCCACCTGCGCCAGCAGCGTGGTCGGAATCTGGATGAATGGCACACCGCGCAAATAGGTCGCCGCCGCATATCCGGTCATATCGCCGACCACGCCGCCGCCCAGCGCAATCAGCGGCGTAGTGCGTTCGCAGCGGTGGGTCAGCAGCGCGTCGTAGATCAGATTCAGCGTGTCGGAATTTTTATATTCCTCCCCATCGGGAAGAATAATTGTCACGCTGACGACGCCTATACTCTGCAAGGTATGCTGTAGCTTTTCCATATACAGCGGCGCGACCGTGGTATTGGAAACGATCGCCACGCGCTTGCGCGGCACCGCTTTCTGCAACAGCTCGGCCCGCGTCAACAGGCCGCTGCCGATATGTATCGGATAACTGCGCTCGCCCAATCCCACCGTCAGTGTTTGCATATTCTTCATGTTAACCATGTACAAAAATTATTGGGTTGCGCTAACCCAAGCTGCATTTTTTATAGTTCTCTATTTCTTCCGCCAGGTGCAGCATCAAGGCGTGCACGCTCTGCTTGCCGCTCTGCCCGACAATGTCGGACACCTGCTGATAAAGCGGATCGCGCTGACTGAATATTTCGCTCAGCTTGGCATACGGATTTTCGGTTTGCAACAACGGGCGATTGCGGTCATGTTTGGTGCGCAGCCACAAATCGTGCACGCCTGCCTTCAGGTAGATGACGATGCCATTCTGCTGCAGCAGCGCGCGGTTTTGTTCCGCCAGCACCGCTCCCCCGCCCGTCGCCAAAACCTGGTTATCGCGCGTGACCAGTTCGCGCAGAGCTGCCGTTTCACGCAATCTAAAGCCCACCTCTCCCTCCACATCAAAAATGTGTGGAATAGTCACCCCGGTGCGTTTGATGATTTCCTCGTCGCTATCGACAAATACCTTGCCCAGATGCCTGGCCAGCGCCCGCCCCATCGTGGTCTTGCCGGAGCCCATCATGCCCACCAGGATCAGATTACCGGACTGCAGTTTTCGGCTGCCGACCGCGCGGCTGCTATCCGGATGGCCTATGTCTTGATCGCTATGCATGTGCGGTATTGTAAACGATAAAATCAAAAGCCCGGACTAGCCGGGCTTTTTACTCGCAATTTTGACGCGCAAATTAATATTTAAAAGGCGATGGCGGCAACACGCAAGGAACGCTATCCGCTACAGAAGCCACCAGACGAAAATCCAATTGGCCTACTGCTGGCGTACCCTGGACTGACGCTGAAGCATGTATTCTGGATATGATCCAATTCGCACTGGACTTGGTATAGGTCAGGTTGAAAGTTGCCAATCCCGTCGCATCCGTTGTCGCCGTCCCAGGCTTATCAGCCGGATTCGTCGAGGCCAATGTACCCCCGTACGAATTCAGCGGAGTAATTTGGCCATCTAAAGTCACTGCTGTTCCCGCTAGGGGCGTAGCCACAGTGCCTGTAGCGAAATATTTTCTGGTTCCGTCTTCGCCAAGATCCAGGAACAAATTCTGATTGGCATCTTCATTGTAGTATGTCCCCATATTGGCTGGAACCCATACTGGCGGCGTTGCGTTAGTCCAATATCCGCCATCCAAATCCCATTTGCATCCCGAGCCTGTGCTCCACGCTATCGGCCATGTACTGATGTTGACCACTGTTCCTGCCGGTGCCGGACTGCCATTGGAGTCGGCAACCAACACCGACATCGGCATTGAATAGATGGTGCTGGCACCGCCAGCATCGATAATTTTGGATGCCTGGCCGAATGCGATCGAGCCCGCCGTACCGCCGACAATTATGGCCGCATCATAACTGGACGCGGTTGTATTTGCGACCAATAAAGATTGGGTCGCAATCGCAGTGCCAACCACGCTGGCGCGAACCTGCACCCCTGCCGCGCCGGAAGACAGTGAACCGGATGTAAACGTCGCTGGAGCAGCGCCCAAAGGCAAGCCCCCTTGAGTTGAAGCCGCCGAAAACACCACCACGGGAGAGACGGTTTCTCCCGAGTTGGTGCCGGTACCGCTGACTATCGAGAACGCGACCGGAGCATTTCCGACCGGCGCGCCCGTTGTGTCATACACCATAGCGGTCAGGTTCGAATAGCCCACTGTAGAACCCACACTCCTAGGCACCACAGTAGGAGTGGCCTGCAGCGAAATTTTGGCGGCAGTTTTGGCCGTCATTCCTACGGTAAGGGTGTCGCTCAAGGCGGGGCTGAGGGGGTCGAATACTTGAACATTAGCTACGCCAGCCACGGAGGTCGTCAGGGTCGCTTGCGCAATCCCGTTGACAACCGCAACCGTTACCACGTTCTGATTAGCAACCCCGTTCCATATTCCTATTGTCGTTGCAAATACCACTTTTAATGTAGGCACTGGCGCGGCAACCTGCACTACCAATGAGTCGCCTATTTGCATCGCGGTATTTTTAGGGCTAACCGGAACTACTCCTGTCCCGCCATTCAGCGTTAGCAGATTAATGCCGAATGTAGTGGCACCGGCCCCAACCGTGAAATTAGTCGATGAAGTGGCTCCTGCTGCAGATGCAACTACGGTTGCAGTGCCAGCAACTGCCCCTGCAACCGTGACAACCATTTGACCATTGATATCCGTAGTTCCGGTAGCCGGTGTGAACGTCACACTCCCGCCACCCGTCTGACTCAGCGTTACCGCAGCGCCTGAAATCGGCGAACCACCGGCATCTTTCGCTGTGACGGTCAATGTTGTTGACCCGCCCACGGCCACCGATGTTGCTGTTGCATTCAATGCAACGGTAGAGCCGACAACTTGCACCGGCATCAACGCGGTAGATGCGCCTGATGTCGCGGTAATAGTCGCGGTGCGATTTGCCTTGTTGGCGGTTCCTGAAGTAAAGGTCACTGTAGCTTTACCTGTCGCATCGGTGATAACCGATGCAGAGGAAAGCAGACCGGTATCCGCGCTTAAATTGACTACCACACCTGGCACTGTCGAGTTGGTAGAGCTGACAGCCAGAATAGTGATCGTACTGCTTGTCGAGTTGTCGGATTTTACCGTGGCTGGCAAGCCCGACAACTGCAAGCTAGACGCCGTGGCTACCGTTGTACCGGTCGTAGTCGCGGCGGACGGGGTGATCGAGGTTCCGGTGCAGCCCGCAAGCAACCCAACTACCGTCGCCAATATGAACGATGCCGAAATCCGGGCAAGATTGTTACTGAAATTGATTACACGCATATTCATCTCCATTCACTACTCTGCACAACGAGCACGCTACGCAATCCATCAAATTGGCGGCGAGACTGACACACCCGACATCGCACATGCAACTCAAACCCGACTAACGGATAACTTGCGTCCACCAACGGCTTCCGCTTGATCACTGCGCTAGCGCAAATTCATCGCATCCTTGATGATTTTCGGGGTAATGAAAACCAGCAGCTCGCTCTTATTATCGATCTTGGATGAGCTACGGAATAAATAGCCCAGCACCGGGATATCGCCCAGCAAGGGCACTTTATTTTCGCCGGTGCTTTGTATCTGGGAATACACGCCACCGATCACCACCGTGCCGCCATTTTCCACCAACACCTGGGTGGTGACCTTGTTGGTATCGATGCTGGGCACGCCCGCATACAAGGTGCCAACCGAATCTTTATTCACCTTGATGTCCATGATGACATTGTCGTCCGGGGTGATCTGCGGCTTGACCGACAGGCTCAACGCCGCAGTCTTGAACGCCACGTTGGTCGCACCGCTGCTGCTGGCCTGCTGGTATGGCACTTCGGTGCCGGTCGCGATCGTGGCCTCGGTCTGGTCCGAGGTGACCACGCGCGGACTGGAAATCACCTTGCCCTTACTGTCGGTTTCAAGAGCGGTCAATTCCACAGACAGTAATTTGCTCATCGAACTGTTGAATAACAGCATCGAGAATGCGCCCGCCGTACCGGCAGAGGGCAGGTTTACATTGGGCGTATTCGCGTTCGCAGTGTAGGTGCCATTTACCGTACCGGTCAGCGGGTTAATATTCCCACCCGAAGCCACGATCTGATTGGCGCCGATATTTCCATTGATATTGGTGCCATTCACCTTAAAGGTATCGAGCGAGTTGTAGCCCAGACGCACGCCCAGATTCTTGCCGAATTTGTCCGACGCCTCGACCACGCGCGCCTCTATCATCACCTGGCGCACCGGCACATCGATCTTCTTGATCAGTTTGCGCGCCTCTTCGAGACGTGTCGCGGTATCCTGAATAAACACGGTGTTGGTGCGCTGATCCACGACCGCACTGCCGCGCTTGGAAAGCATGCGCTGCTTGTCATCGGTCAACAACGCCGCTACGGCAGCGCCTTTCTGATAGCTCAACTGGAAGCTTTCGGTGCGCAATTCCTCCAATTCGGCGATTTCCTGGTGCGAGGACAAGTCTATCTTTTCCTTGGCGGCAATCTCTTCGCGCGGCGCCACCTGGATCACGTTGCCGCTCTTGCGCATGTCCAGGCCTCGGCTTTGCAGAATGATGTCGAAAGCCTGATCCCAAGGCACATCCTTCAAACGCAGGGTCAGATTGCCGCTCACGGTATCGCTGATCACCATATTGGTTTCGGTAAAGTCGGCGATCACGTTCAGCGCTTCGCGCACGTCGATCTTCTGGAAATTCAGCGTCAGTTTTTCGCCGGTATAGTTGCCTTTTCCTCCCCTGCCCAGCTTGTCAGGATCAACGGTAACGGGTTTCACTTCGACGATAAATTTGTTGTCGGTTTGATAGGCCGCGTGCTCCCAGGTGCCTTTGGGCTCGATCACCATGCGCACGTTGTCCCCCTGCACAAAGGTGTCCACCCCCTGCACCGGCGTTGCAAAATCTGCCACGTCCAGTTTGCGCTGCAAATTACGCGGTAGATTGGTTTTCAGGAAATCGACGATCAGCGTGGTGCCCTGCTGGCGTATGTCGATGCCCACACCCGGATCGGAAAGATCAACCTGGATGCGCCCTTCGCCATTTTTGCCACGGCGAAAATCGATATCGCGCAAATCGTGTTTTTGCGTGCCCTGTTTGGCCTCTGCGAAGCGCGAGGTGCTGCTGACCGCCGCCACGTCGGCGGACTTGCCATGCAAGGTAATCAGCAGATTATTGCCGTCCACCTTGGTATCGTAAGTCAACATTTGCTGGAGATTAGCCACCAGTCTGGTGCGGTTGCCGGCCTGGACAATATTGGCGCTGCGCAAATCGCCTTCGGTGAACTCCTGCAACGTTTTACCCAGGCCATTTGCGGTATTGGGGAAATCAAAAGCGATGCGCGGCGGGGTATTAATCGCAAATCCGGCGGGCTGATTTGCCAGCGGCTGCGCCAGTTCGACCTTGATGATCGTCACTCCACTACCGGTGCTGACGCTCAGCCCGGTGATGCTGTTTTGCGCATCGGCCCAAGCCTGCGCGCCCGATACACCGAACGCGGCAAGCAGACCCAGCACGCTCAGTACATTTTGCACACCGTTCCGGAACGTACGCACGCATGACGCCAAGAGCGCAACAACCGCCGTAGCCAAGCTCGGAATATTCCGACCTGCCGCTTGCGGATAAGCCCGCCCGAAGAACGAATCGATAGCAGTGTTAGTAAGCTGTTTCATTATTTGCTCCCAATCATTCAATTAATTGCAGGCTGCTCATACGCTCAGTCCAGTCACCCGCGCTGTCTTGAACCATTTCTTTTATTTTGACTTCCGTATCGGTCACTTCCTTGATCAAGCCAAAGTTAATGCCGACATGATTGCCGGCCTTAACGCGATACAGCTTGCCGTCGGTGGCGCGTATCACCGCATAACCCACTTTATCGCGATAGAGGTAGCCCACCATTTTGAGGCTTTCGAGCGGAAATTCTTCCAGAGCTTCCTTCGGTCGCTCCATATCCGGTTGATTGATACCGGTGCCGCCACCGGGACGCTGTTCGGGTTTGCGCGGCTTATAAGGATCCGGCAAACCCTTCTCGTTGTTGTACGCAAAATATTCATAGGGCTTCACCTCGGGAGGCGGCTCTATTTTGCCGCGCATATCCGCGCCGGAATTTTTAACGAAATCACGCAAGTCCTGGAATTCCTCGCCGCCGCAACCGGACAGCAATATTGAAACAAGCGCCAAGTGAATGAGCCTCATTTATTTCGCTCCCGCCGGTTTGGCTGCTTTCTTCTGCGCGGCCACTTCCGTGTCATCCAGATAACGGAAAGTCTTCGCGATCGCATCCATGGACAACCCGCCGCCCACCGGAGTTATCGATATGTCATTGAGCGTAACGATACGCGGCAACATCGCTATATCGCTGGCAAATTTGCCGATGTCATCGTAATTGCCCGTGACCCTGATGGTGATAGGCTGCTCGGCGAACGCCCCGTTCATCGTTTCTCCAGCCGGGCGAAACAGCTCGAACTGCAGTCCGCGCCCCAGACCCGCCTGGTTAATATCGGTCAACAGCGCATCCATTTCCGATTTGCTGGGCAACTGCTTGAGCAACGCGCCAAATGATTCCTGAGTTTCGGTCAGTTGCTTCTTGATCAAGTCCAGATTAATCGCCTGCCTCTTTTTGCTCAGGAAGGTTTCCTTCAACTGCCCTTCCTCTTCTTTAACTTTGTTCAAGGTTTCCCATTGATCCTGCCAGAGCAGCACTGCCCCGCCAGCCACGACAGCGACAAACATCACTATGAACGCAAGAATTTTTGCCAGCCAAGGCCACGCACCCGGTGTTTTCGGGTTGAGGCTCTTCAGGTCAGAAAATTCTTTTTTAAGGCCTTCTAAGTTCATCGTGACACCTACTTCTTGGCGCCAGCAGGCTTGGCAGGCGTGCCATCCTGCGGCTTGGTCAAATTGAAATTCAGCGTAAACTCGCTGATACGGCTCCCGCCTGCAGTGACCGCGTGGATCTCCACCAAAGCGGGCGAATCCAGCCAGGGTGAATCCTCAACCGCACGCATCAGTGTAGAAATACGGGCGTTGGATTGAGCATAGCCAACCAGGTTGATTTTGGTGCCGGTCTGTTTGAGCGTCTTGAGATATACCCCGTCCGGCAGGATGCGCAGCATTTGATCCAGCAGATGCACCACATCCGAACGCGTACTCTGCAAGCCTTCCACAACATTCTTCCGGGCCAGCAGGGCCTGGGTTTGCTCGCGAAGTTTTTTAATCTCCTCGATTTGCTTGTCCAGCACTGCGGTTTCCTGCTTCAGGTATTCATTGCGCCGTTCCTGATAGGAAATCTGGCTGTTGATTGCAACCTGCACGGTTCCCACCAGCAAACCGGCCAAGGCCAGAGAAATGACGCTGAGCGCGATAAATTGAATTTGGCGGGCGCGGCGCTTTTCAGCGCGATGCGGCAATAGGTTTATGCGTATCACGATGGGTCAAACCTCCGCATAGCCAAGCCGCACGCAATAATCAGCGACGGGGCATCGGCCTGTAATTGGCGCGGCTTGATCCGGCTCGATAGCGACATCATCGCAAACGGGTTCGCCACCATGGTGCTTACCTGCGTCCGCGTCGCCACCGCGTCATCCAGACCGGGCAATGCCGCACAACCGCCCGCCAACACGATGTAATCCACTTCGTGGTATTGCGTGGAGGTGAAGAAAAACTGCAGCGCACGGGCAATCTCCGCCACAACCGTCTCACGGAAAGGCGATAGAACATCGCTTTCGTAATTATCCGGCAATCCGCCATTGCGCTTGGCCGATTCTGCCTCCGTGGCGGACAGTCCAAATACCCCCTGTATTTGCCGAGTCAATTGCTCACCGCCCACCTGCTGGTCCCTGGAGTAGACCGATTGCCCATTGCGCAGCACGTTTACGTTCATCACGTTAGCGCCTATATCTATCAGTGCCACGCATTTATCTACCGCCTCATCGGGGAGCTGCGCGCGTATCTGCTCAAAAGCCGTTTCAGCCGCATAAGGTTCGACATCCATCACCACCACCTTCAACCCGCAGGCTTGGGCCGCAGCGACACGATCCTCCACATTCGCCTTGCGGGATGCGGCCAATAATATCTCCAACTCTTCGGTATTTTCCGGGGAATGGCCGATCACCTGAAAATCCAGGTTCACCTCTTCCAGCGCAAAAGGGATGTACTGATTCGCTTCAGACTCGACCTGATATTCCAGATCTTCCTCACGCAATCCCGCAGGCAATAATATTTTTTTGGTAATGACCGCCGCCGCAGGCAACGCCAGGCTTACGTTTTTGATACGCGTGC
Source organism: Nitrosomonadales bacterium (assembly GCA_016195965.1). GTDB lineage: Bacteria > Pseudomonadota > Gammaproteobacteria > Burkholderiales > Gallionellaceae > Gallionella. The sequence goes on from JACPYR010000066.1 coordinate 67,031, forward strand.
CCATACGCTTCCAGGCACTATGCATGCATTCGGAAACGGCCTCAAGGTTGTTGATGTTGCCATCCGTGATGGCATCTTTAGGCAGCAGTTCGATCGCGTAACGCTCAATCGTGTAACTTCCCTTTTTTTTGGGCAGCTCGCTCAACTCGACCATCTTTATAGAAGACGCGCTGATATCCACGCCTATCAGAGGTGGTGTTTTAGCCCACAAAAAATCCAGCGGGATGTCAAAATTCACTTTAAGCATTGACTGGTTAGCGCTCTCTTTGTACAAACTGGTTTAAATCCTAGCAATAACTATAAATCATGTAAAGCTATTTTTTAAGGATATTTATATCCACAGAGCCGATATAATTCCGTGCACAATACCACTGTTATTTATTTGAGAACAATTGTACATGCCTTCCCGTCGCTGGCTGCTCCCTACACTGATCGCTTTAACCTTCTTTTTACTGCCAACCATCTTGCTTGGTTTGGCCGCATTGCTGGCCTATCCAACCCTACCTTCGCTGGAAGTGCTTACCGACTATCGCCCCAAGATTCCACTTCGCATTTATAGTGCCGATGGTGCATTGCTCGGTGAATTTGGCGAAGAACGCCGCGCTCTGGTCAAGATTTCCGAAGTCCCGGATGTGATGAGGCAAGCCATTCTTGCCGCCGAAGACGACCGCTTCTATGAACACGGCGGCGTAGATTATCTTGGAGTTATCCGGGCTGCCATCTCCAATTTCACTTCAGGCAACGCCAAACAAGGCGCCAGCACAATCACGATGCAGGTGGCGCGAAACTTCTTTCTTACCAAAGAAAAGACCTTGACGCGCAAGTTCAACGAAGTGCTGCTCACCTTCAAAATTGAACACAGCTTAAGCAAAGACGATATTTTGCAGCTTTATATCAACCAGATTTATCTGGGCCAGCGCGCTTATGGTTTTGCCGCAGCCGCCCAGGTTTATTTTGGCAAACCGCTGGGCCAGGTTTCAGTCGCCGAAGCCGCCATGCTGGCCGGACTACCCAAAGCCCCCTCATCCTATAACCCTGTCGTCAACCCCAAGCGTGCCAAACTTCGCCAGCTTTACGTCCTGCGTCGCATGCATGAATTAAAGTTCATCACCGATGAACAGTTCCAACTCGCACAACAACAACCTATAGTGGCCTTGCGCGGCAGCCAGGAATTTGGCACCAAATCGGATTACCTCGCGGAAATGGTCCGTCAAGCGGTGTTTGATAAATATCAGGAGGACACCTACACGCAAGGCTTCAAGGTTTACACCACGATACGACAACAGGACCAGCTGGCCGCTTATCACGCGGTCCGCGCTGGTGTGTTGGAATACGATCATCGCCAGGGCTACCGCGGCCCCGAGGGCTTTGTTAATTTGCACAAGGACACAGGCAACACCGAGCAATTGGACGAAGCACTGCAAGAGGTAAACGACAGCGACGATCTGATTCCCGCTGTCGTTCTGGAAGCCGGCCCAAAATTGCTCAAGGCTTATTGCAAGGGCGGCGAGCTTGCTGAAGTCAGCGGTGATGCTTTGCTTTTCGCCGAAGCGGCACTCACCAAGAAAGTTGCCCTGAACCAGCGCATCAATGTCGGCTCCATCATTCGGCTGCGCAAGGATGACAAAGGTGTCTGGCAAATCGGCCAGCTGCCGCTGGTCGAGGCGGCCTTCGTCTCAGGCGATCCGCGCACCGGAGCCGTGTACTCGCTGGTAGGCGGTTTCGATTTCGATCGCAATCAGTTTAACCACGTCACCCAGGCTTGGCGGCAACCTGGGTCAAGCTTCAAGCCCTTCGTTTATTCTGCTGCCTTGGAAAAAGGCTTCACCCCGGCGACCGTGATCAATGACGCGCCTTTGATTTTTGACGCGGAACAAACCGGCAATGAACCATGGGAACCGAAAAATTACGATGGCAAATTCGAGGGTCCGATGCGCATGCGCCAGGCTTTGATCAAATCAAAAAATCTGGTTTCGATCCGCATTTTGCAGTCCATCACGCCTCAATACGCTAAGGATTACATCAGCAATTTTGGCTTCGATGCCACCAAATATCCGGCCTACCTGACTATGGCCCTGGGCGCCGGGTCGGTGACCCCCATGCAAATGTTGAGCGGTTATTCGGTGTTCGCCAATGGCGGCTTTCTTGTTGCCCCATATTTTATTGACCGCATCGAGGATGCTCACGGCACGGTGCTCAGCAAAACTGTTCCTGAAGTAGCTGGAAGCGGCGCAAAGCAAGTCATCGATGTGCGCAATGCCTACACGATGGTCAGCATGATGCAGGATGTCGTCAAACACGGCACGGCATTTCGCGCAATGCAGCTTGGGCGTCAAGACCTGGCGGGCAAAACCGGCACTACCAACGATTCGATCGACGCCTGGTTTTGCGGCTTTCATCCAACCGTGGTCGGCATCTCCTGGATGGGCTATGACCAGCCGCGCACCTTGGGCGACAAGGAGACGGGCGGCGGCGTGGCGCTGCCAATATGGATGGGCTATATGGAGAAGGTATTGAAGGATGTTCCAGAAGCCGTTTATACGATGCCCGACAATATGGTTGCGGTGCACATTAATGAAGATGGGTATCGAGATGACAGCAGCCCCAGGGTCGAATATTTTTATCAGGAAAATGTTCCAGCCGAACATGCCCTGCCGACACCCAACGAGGAAACCAAGCCGACTGATGCAATCAAAGACCAGTTGCTCTGAGCCATGGCAAAAGATCGCTCCCCGCATGTGAATAGGCGTGACCTGATGCGCGAGCAACTCGCGCATCAGGCCGCCAAATTAATGGCCGAAGATGGCATCACCGACCATGCCTTTGCCAAGCGCAAGGCCGCACGCCAGATGGGTGCTGCGGACACTCAACATCTGCCCAGCAACCAGGAGGTGGACGAAGCGCTGCACAGCTACCGCGTGCTTTACCAGCAGAATAGCCACCCCAATATCTTGCGCCAGTTGCGTGAAGAGGCGCTCACCACCATGAATATGCTGGCCGAGTTTCACCCCTATCTTACCGGCTCGGTATTACGCGGCACCGCGGGCGAACACTCCGACATCAACCTGATGCTGTTTTCAGATGACGAAAAAGCCGTGCTGCTGTTTCTGCTCAAGCACAAACTAGAATTTGAAGACGGGGAATGGAAAGTACAGGTCAGCGGACATCAGGAAACTGTGCCGAGTTATACGTTGACCGGAGAGTCGGGCGTACAGACACATATCATTGTGTTACCCGAAAATGCCCGACACAGCGGCAGCCGCCATCCGGAGACGCATGCGGATATTGCAGCGGTTGCGAAAATCTTGGGTGAACCAGTATCCAGCTGAAGGCGAAGTTTGCGCTCAATCCCGGACACTGAGTCCCCGCGCCTTAATCCTGCTTTTTCAACCACCTTGCCGCATCCAGCGCAAAGTAAGTCAATATCCCGTCCGCTCCGGCGCGTTTGAATGACAGCAGAGCCTCCAATACGCAAGCCTCCTCGTTCAACCAGCCGTTCTGAGCGGCAGCCTTGAGCATCGCATACTCACCGCTGACCTGGTAAACAAAGGTCGGAGCCTTAAATTCATCTTTCACGCGGCGCACGATATCCAGATAAGGCATGCCAGGCTTGACCATCACCATGTCCGCACCTTCCTGCAAATCCAGACCAACCTCCCAGAGCGCCTCGTCGGAATTGGCCGGATCCATCTGGTAGGTGTATTTATTGCCCTTGCCCAGATTGCCCGCCGAACCGACCGCATCGCGGAACGGACCGTAAAAGCTGGAGGCGTATTTGGCCGAGTAGGCCATGATGCGGGTATAAATGTGCTTATGGTCATCCAATGCCGCACGAACCGCTCCGATGCGGCCATCCATCATATCGGACGGAGCGACGATATCGGCACCTGCTACTGCGTGTGCCTGCGCCTGCCGGGTCAGTACCGCGATGGTTTCATCGTTGAGGACATAGCCGCTGTCATCGAGCAAACCGTCCTGCCCATGGCTGGTATATGGATCGAGCGCGATATCAGTCATCACGCCGAGGTCCGGGAAATTCTTTTTCAGTTCGGCAACCACGCGCGGCACCAGCCCCTTCGGATTAAAAGCCTCACGGGCATCAAGGCTTTTCAGCGGTGCATCGATCACCGGAAAGATCGCCATCACGGGTACACCCAGCTTCACGCATTGCTCGGCATCCTTGAGCAACAGGTCCAAGGTCTTGCGCTGCACTCCCGGCATGGATTTCACATCCTCGACTTTGTTTGCTCCTTCCAGCACAAAGACCGGATAGATAAAATCTGCCGGAGTAAGTATATACTCTCTCATTAAGTCGCGTGAAAAGGCATCTCTACGCATACGACGCATACGGGTTTGAGGGTACTGTCCGAGTGTTTGCATATTTTTTCCTACAAAAAATTATTTTTCTTGGAACTATTTTAGAGATTGCTTATCTGATGACGTGAATGATGCGAATCATTCCACGTTTCTCCTCCCTGAGCGTGCGTCTTAACTCCATGTTAAGACTTTGCCCCGGCCTTACTCCCCTTGGTCGGGGCATTTTTTTATCTTAGTTTTGCTCGAACCACTTGGCGATTACCGCCTCCGCCTCTTCCACCCCCAGCTTTTTCAAGCTGGAAAACAACTGCACGGAACAATGCGAAAAATGCTCCGACAGATGTAATTTTACACGACTCAGCGTCAATGTTGCTTGTTGCCTGCTGAGTTTATCCGACTTGGTGAGCAGTATATGCACCGGCTTGCCGGTGGGCGCAAACCAGTCCAGCATATTCTCATCCAGTTCAGTCAATGGGTGGCGTGCATCCATGATCACCACCAGGCCGATCAATTCATCGCGAGTTTGCAAATACTCACTGAGCAAGGCCTCCCAGTGGCGCTTGCTCTCCGGCGGCACCTTCGCATAGCCGTAACCCGGCAAATCCACCAAAAAATTATTGCCGCCCGCACTGCTTCCCAGCGAAAAATAATTCAGGTGCTGGGTGCGTCCCGGTGTCTTACTGGTGTAAGCCAGACGCACATGATTCGCCAGCGTGTTGATCGCGCTCGACTTGCCCGCGTTTGATCGCCCGACGAACGCCACCTCCCTACCGCCATGCTGGGGCAGGTCTTTGATATGATTAACGGTAGTGTAAAACGCCGCTTGTGAGAACAGCCCCATTACTTCCAGTTCGCGAAAATCTTGTCCGCAGCTGCAATCGTCGCCGCGATATCCGCATCGGTATGCGCAGCAGAAACGAATCCCGCTTCAAAGGCCGACGGCGCGAGATAAACGCCCTCTTTCAGCATCGCATGGAAGAAACGATTGAACGCATCCTTGTCGCTGGCCATTACTTCGGCGTAACTGGTTGGAACAGATTTGCTGAAATACAAGCCAAACATGCTGCCTATGGATTGTGCGCAGAATGATACGCCATGCTTTTTTGCGCTGGCGCTCAGCCCCTCGGTCAACTGCTTCGCAACCTGTGTCAGCCGCTCGTAAAAACCTGGAGCCTGTACCAGTTTCAGCGTAGCCATCCCCGCCGCCACCGCCACCGGATTGCCGGACAATGTTCCGGCCTGGTATACGGCGCCGAGCGGGGCCAGACATTGCATGATGTCGCGCCGCCCGCCAAATGCCGCTGCCGGGAGTCCCCCGCCCATCACCTTGCCCAGCGTCACCAAGTCCGGCTTGATGCCGAAATGGCCATGTGCGCCCTGCAAGCCGACGCGGAAACCCGACATCACCTCGTCCAGTATCAGCACCGCGCCATGCTTGGTGCACAGCGATCGCATCGCATCGAGAAACTCGCGCTTGGGTAAAATCAGGTTCATGTTGCCCGCGACCGGCTCGACGATTACGGCGGCGATCTCCTTGCCATATTCGGCAAAGGCTTTTTCCAATCCTGCAGCATCGTTGTAGTCCAGCACCGTGGTCAACGCGGCGATCTCGGCGGGCACACCGGACGAACTCGGCTGACCAAAAGTCAGCGCACCGGAACCCGCTTTCACCAGCAGGCCGTCGGAATGGCCGTGGTAACAACCCTCGAATTTGATGATGCGCGAACGTCCGGTGAAGCCACGTGCCAAGCGGATCGCGGTCATCGTCGCTTCGGTGCCTGAACTGACCAGGCGCACCATTTCCAGGCTAGGCAGAATTTTGCACAACAGCTCGGCAATTTCCAGCTCGGCTGCGGTCGGTGCGCCAAAACCCAGGCCTTCGGCAGCAGCGTTCTGCACGGCCTTCACCACCTCGGGATGGCAGTGTCCGACTATCATCGGCCCCCACGAATTGACATAATCGATATAACGCTTGTCGTCCGCATCCCACACATAAGCACCCTTGCCGCGCTTGAAAAACAGCGGCGTGCCGCCCACCGAACGAAATGCTCGCACCGGCGAATTTACCCCACCTGGAATGAGTTTTTGGGATTCATCAAAAAGTTGCTGGTTATGTGAAGTCATGTTGATACTTTCTATAATCTCAAAATATTTTTAGGAAAAATTCAAAACCGAAAATTGCCGCGCCGCACCCTGAATATCCACCGCGCCGAATACCGCTGAAATCACCGCCAGCGCATCAGCTCCCGCCTCCAGCAATTGCCCGCCGTTGTGTGCCGTGATGCCGCCTATCGCCACCAACGGAACTGCAATTTCGCGGCATGCCTGGCGCAATAATTCAGGCGTAGCCCCCACGGCCCCCGGTTTCACGCTCGACATGAAAAAACTGCCAAACGCCACGTAATCCGCACCCTGCCTGACAGCCTCATGCGCCAGCGCCAAGCGATTATAGCAAGATACGCCGATAAATTTATTGCCGCCCAACAACTCGCGTGCCGCAGCCACGCTGCCGTCCGCGCCACCCAGATGCACTCCGTCTGCATCCACCTGCCGCGCCAGCGGCACATCATCATTGACGATCAACGGCACGCAAAACTCATGCGTCAACTCGCGCAACGCCTTCGCTTGCTGCAAACGCAATGCGGCATCAGCTGTTTTGTTGCGATACTGCAACACCCTCGCCCCGCCAAGTAGCGCCAGCCTTACCTTGCGCAACAGCTCCGCCGTTTCCGGTCCATCCGGGGTAATGGCGTATAAACCACTAATTCGGTCGTTCAGGTTGCTCTTCATCCTCTTCCCCGCGCGCCCAGAACAAACGGTCGGGAATGTGTTGCCCCATACCGGGGCGGAAACCAGCATTCAATGTTTGCCAGGTGTATTCCTGCGCCTCTTTGACCGCATCCGGCACCGCCACCCCTTGCGCCAATAGCGAAGCTATCGCGGAAGCCAGGGTGCAGCCGGAGCCGTGATAGATGCTCGGCAGACGCGCCCAGCTATCACTGCTGACAATCCCGCGTTCACTGTATAAAGTGTTGATGACCTTGGGTGTCTGTTCGTGCGTACCCGTGATCAACACATACTCACAACCCATGCTCAATATGCGTTTTGCACACTCTTCCAGAGTAGGGTCGTCCTCATCATTGTCTTCATCCAGAGCGAGGCGACGCGCCTCCATGCTGTTCGGCGTAATGATGGTGGCCTGTGGAATCAGCAGCTCCCGCATCGCATCCAGCATGTCATCATTCGCCAATTCATCGCCCCTGCCCGACGCCAGCACCGGGTCCAGTACCAGCGGTATATCTGGGTAGTCCGCCAATATCTCCGCAATCGCAGCGATATTTTCCACACTGCCCAGCAAACCGATCTTGAATGCGGCCACAGGCACATCTTCCAGCATCGCTCGCGCCTGGTCCACCACCCATTCCGAATCGATGGGCAGCACATCATCCACTCCGCTGGTATCCTGCACGGTAACAGCCGTGACCACCGACAAGGGATGGCAACCCATACTGGATATAGTCAACAAATCTGCCTGCAAGCCTGCCCCCCCGCTGGGGTCGGTTGCGGCGAATGCCATTACTAACGGAAATGATTCAGACATGGGATAGGTGGCGGTCAATATGCTTAATGTCCGGTCATTTTACCCTATATGGTATAGACTACCGCACACAAAATATTTTCAAAGAATTCCCGATGCGCATACTCCACACCATGCTACGCGTAGCCGATCTGGAAAAGTCGCTTGCCTTTTACACCGATGTGCTCGGCATGAAATTGCTGCGCCGCACCGATTACCCGGATGGTAAATTTACGCTGGCCTTTATCGGCTTCACCGACGAATCAAGCGGCGCCGTGATCGAGCTCACCCACAACTGGGGCGTGAGCAAATACGAGCCCGGCAACGCTTTTGGCCACATTGCCATTGAAGTAGCGGATGCTTACGCCGCCTGCGCACAGATCAAACAACGCGGCGGGAAAGTAGTGCGTGAAGCTGGTGTGATGAAACACGGCTCGACGGTGATTGCGTTCATTGAAGACCCGGATGGGTACAAGATAGAACTGATTCAAAAGAAGGCGGGCTGAGGCAATTTCCGCGCTGCCGGCCCGAAGAGGTGAATTGCGCACAAATGCACTTACCTATTGCAAATTCACCATAGGCTTGAAGCCGAGCTTGCCCTCCAGACTTTCCGCGCTGCTCCGCGCTTCGCTTTGACTGCCATACGGCCCTATATGCACACGCACCAAACCATCCTTGCTGGATAGCTTGAGTTGTTTGCCGCTGCCTGCCAACTGACCGCGCATTTTCTCCATAAAACTTTCGGCGCCCTCTTGGGATTTGAAGGCTCCCAGTTGCAAATACACGCCTGTGCTGCTTTCCGGTGATGTGGCCGCCATGGGCGCTGCGACAGGAGCAACTGCCAGAGGGGAGGTAACGACAGGGCTGTTATCCAGTGGCTGGCTTTGCACAGTATTCGCGGCAATCACGTTCGTCACCGTCTCCGGCACGATACTTTCGACTTCAACTTCTGCGCTGCCATTGCCTGCGATGCCCAGCTTATATGCGGCAGTATAGGAAAGATCGATCACGCGGTCATTCAGGAACGGCCCCCTGTCATTGATGCGCACGATGACCGATTTTTTGTTGGCGGTATTCGTCACGCGCGCATAACTGGGCAACGGCAACGTAGGATGCGCGGCCGTCATCGCGTACATATCATAAATCTCGCCGCTGGACGTGCGCTCGCCATGAAATTTTTTCCCATACCATGAAGCGATGCCGCGCTCCTTGAAATTTCCCGGTACGGTTAGCGGCGTATAGGTCTTCCCCAACGCGACATAAGGCCGATTGGCATAGCGATGCAACGGCTCATTTTTAGGGACAGCATCCGGAGTAGCCTCCAGATTGGCGGGCACATCGGCGCCCGGCCCATCACCCGCCAGATACCCTCCCTTGGGCGTACCGGCTTCCCGACTTTCGGCTGGAGCGGCTGGCGTCTCCGTCTTGCGTTGCGAAACAGTCCCGCAAGCTGCGAGCAGCATTGCTGCCAACATCAGAATGATAATTTTATTGCTCATGCAATCTCCTAATAACCAGCTACCCGGCAGTGTTTATCGGTTGCCATAAATATGCGATGCGCAGATGCACGACCAAGCGCGACGAACAGTGGCTTGTTCAGCTTTTAACCAGTTTTTTGTGCGTCTCTATGCTCATCAACATACCGAAACCCAGCAGCAGGGTCAGCATGGAAGTCCCGCCGTAACTGATCAGCGGTAACGGCACTCCGACCACGGGCAGGATGCCACTGACCATACCCATGTTGACGAATGCGTAAGTGGCAAAAGTCAGCGTGATGGAACCCGACATCAAGCGCGTGAAATAAGTCGAGGCATGCGAGGTAATGATGAAGCCGCGCCAGATTACGAAGGAGTACAGCGCCAGCAAAATCAGGTTGCCGACCAAACCAAACTCTTCGGACAAGACCGCAAAGATAAAATCGGTGGTGCGCTCAGGCAGGAAATCGAGATGAGTCTGGGTACCGTTCAAATATCCCTTGCCTATGATGCCGCCCGAACCGACCGCAATGGTCGCCTGTATCGTGTGATATCCATTGCCCAGCGCATCTTGCGACGGGTCGAACAGCATCATGATGCGATGGCGCTGATAATCGTGCATCATAGACCACAACACCGGCGCGCTAGCCAGTCCCGTGGCGAACAGAATGCCGATGATGCGCCAGCTCAGACCGGCCAGGAACAACACATAGAATCCGCTGGCAGTGATCAGCAGCGCCGTGCCCAGGTCTGGTTGGCGCGCGATCAACGCAACGGGCATAAACAGCAATAGCGCGGCAATGAAATAATTTTTCAGCGTCAGCGTAGCCTCGTGTTTTTCAAAATACCATGCCATCATCATCGGCACACCGATCTTCATTAGCTCCGATGGCTGTATCGTCGTCACCCCCAGATTTAGCCAACGCCGTGCGCCATGGCTGATTTCGCCGAACAGCGCCACGCCGATCAGCAATACCATCCCCAACACATAAATCGGCACGGCGGTGCGCATCAAATAATGCAAAGGGAGGTTGGCGATCACCCACATAAAAACAAGCGCCACGATGATATTGCGCATCTGGTTGAGCGGCCTGTCCCAGCTGGCATTGTCAGCGCTATACAGCACCAGCAAGCTGACCAGCATCAACAACCCTAGCCCCAGCAACAGCTGCCGGTCAATATGCGCAATGAAACGCAACCATAATTGCCGCTTAGTCATGCTCGGCCACTCCCTTTTCCACTGCATCGACCAGCGGCTTCGGCACCTTGCCCAGCAGGTAATAATCCATCACCTTGCGCGCAATCGGAGCCGCCGTTCCGCCACCATGCCCGCCGTTTTCGGCGAGCACCGCCAGCGCAATTTGCGGCTTTTCTGCGGGCGCATAAGCGATGAACCATGCGTGATCGCGATGCCGCTCATCGATCTTGTCCGCATCATATTTCTCGCCCTGCTTCATCGCAACCACCTGCGCCGTACCCGTCTTTCCCGCAATGTGATAAGGCGCCCCCAGCGATGCGTACACTGCCGTACCGCCAGTCTGGGTGACGGCTACCATCGCGCGCCTGACCAAATCCAGGTCCTTGGGATCGATACTCAAATCGTACAGCGGCTCCTTCGCGATAAGTCGATTTTCGCTGCTGCGGACACTTTGCACTTCTTTGACCAAATGGGGCTTATAGGCAACACCGTTATTTGCCAACGTGGCGGTGGCAAATGCCAGCTGCAGGGGCGTAACCAGACTATAGCCCTGGCCGATGCCGACCGATACGGTGTCGCCGGGATACCAGATTTGCTGATAACGTTTCATCTTCCACTCTTGAGAAGGAAGCAAACCGGAAGTTTCGCCCTCCAGATCGATGCCTGTTTTCTTGCCGAAACCAAAACGCGACAAGAAATGGGAGATGTTGTCTATGCCCAGCTCGGTGGCCAAACCATAGAAGTAGGTATCGCAAGACATCTGGATCGCCTTGAACATATTGACGCTGCCATGCCCCCCCGCTTTCCAGTCGCGATATTGCCGACCGCTGCCGGGTAAATAATATACCCCCGGATCGCTGATAGTCTGTTCGGGCGAACGGGTGCGGTAATTCAAACCAGCCAACGCCATGAAAGGTTTGACGGTAGAACCAGGCGGATATTGACCGCGCAACGCGCGATTGTTGAGCGGCACGTCGGGCGAGTTGTTCAGTTCCTCCCAGCTCTGCGTATCGATACCGTCGATGAATGGATTGGGGTCATAGCCCGGCTTGCTGACAAAGGCCAACACTTCGCCGCTGTTCGGGTCTATCGCCACCAATGCGCCGCGATAATTTCCGAACGATTGCTCGGCAATCTCCTGCAATTTGGCATCTATGCTCAATATCAGTGTATTGCCGGAGACGGGCGAAGTACTGGAGAGCATACGCACCGCCCGCCCGCCCGCGTCAACCTCGACCTGCTCGATACCCGTAGTGCCGTGCAGGTCGCTCTCATAACTCTGCTCCAGGCCAGTCTTGCCGATATAGTCAGAACCGCGATAATTTGCAGCCAAATCGTTCTCTTCCAGCTGCGCCACTTCAGCGTCGTTAATGCGCCCGATATAGCCGATCAAGTGTGAGGTTTTTGCGCCAAACGGGTAATCGCGAAATGACCGCGCCTTAATCTCCACGCCGGGGAAACGATATTGTTGCGCGGCAAAACGCGCGACCTCCTCATCGCTCAAGCGATTGCGTATCATCAGCGTTTCAAAGTTATGGCTTTCCGTAAGCAGCTTCTTGAAACGCTTGCGATCCTTGCCGGTAATCTCGACCAGGGTGGACAGCTCGTTGATGGTCGCCTCCATATCCGCCGTCTTGCTCTGGTTTATCTCCAGCGTATAGCCGGAATAGTTATGCGCCAGCACCACGCCGTTGCGGTCGAGTATCAGGCCGCGATTGGGAACGATAGGAACGACAGCGATGCGGTTATTTTCCGACAGCGTCTGGTAATAGGAATGGCGCACCACTTGCAGATAGAAAAAACGCACCAGCAATATTGCCAGCAACGCGAATACAAAGCCGACACCGACCACCAGCCGCAACTGGAAGTGGAAAATTTCGCGCTGATGATTTTTAAACTCAACGCGCTTCTTCATGTAGGATTACGATCCACTTTCTTCTGCCGCATTGTTTGGAACAAGATGCTCAGCGGCGTCCACAATAAAGTCGAGGTCAAACAACCCAAAAAATAGGGCCACGCTACCAGCCCGTTCACCTGCCAATTGATCAACGCATATACTGCATATGTCATCGCGAATATGCCGAATACCTGTATGGTCTGCTGACGCAAATCAAACATCTGCAACCTGCGATGCAACACCACGCCGCCAAAAGCCAGCAAGGTATACGCCAGCGCATGCTGACCGAACAAACTGGCATCCGCCACATCGGCGATCATCCCGACCATCCATGACAATCCGACGCCGACGCGCACAGGTTTGTGCGTACACCAATACAGCATGACCAATGCGACAAAATCGGGGCGCAACATCAAAGCCACGCCCTCCCACGGCAGCCCGTTCAGAAACAGCGCGGCCAGCACGCTCAGCACGATAAAGACATTGCTGACGGGAAGCTGGATTTCGGGCTTGGTGCGCATGGAAAGATAAGGCATCGAATTATTTCTTTCTGGCTTTCACGCGACTCTCCGCATTCGCCGCAACGGTTTTTTCATCCGGACGTTCAGGCAACTTGGGCAAACTGGATAAAATCAGCAGATGCCGGTTTTTATCCACCCCGGCCAGAGGCAGACAAGTTGTCTTGGCAAAGGGGTAGGCTGGATCGCGTTCGATCTTGATCACCCTCGCAACGGGAATGCCTTGCGGATAAGTGCCATCAATACCGGAGGTAACCAATACATCGTCGTTCTGAATATCCGCGCTGGTAGGCATATAGCGCAGCGAGAGCTGGCTGGTATCACCCATGCCAAATACGATAGTGCGCAATCCGTTACGCACCACCTCCACCGGCACAGCATGCTCTTTTTCGGTGATCAGGGTCACTTCAGAAAGCCACGGATAGACGCGGGTAATTTGACCGACTATGCCGATGTCATCCATCACCACCTGCCCGATACGGACATCGGCATTGGCGCCCTTATTGACCAGCACCCTGCGTTTGAACACATCCCGCTCGGCATAAATCACTTCGACTATCTGGCTGGAAAACTCGTTGCGTATGGGCAGCCCGACCAAGTCACGCAATTGCTGGTTTTCCGATTGCAACGCCTGCAATTGCAGCAACTGCGCCGCATCGCTCTGGTGCTGCAGGGTCAACTCTTCGTTTCGCTTGATCAGGCCGCGCTGCGTACTCTGCGTAATAAAAAAATCGCCTGCCTGCTGCCACAATGCTCCCGGCAAGGTCGCCAAACGCTGTATCGGCGAAACCAATACCGACAACGCGCTGCGCGTCGATTCCAAATAGCGGTAACGGGCATCCACGAACAGCAGCAACAGCGAGAGCACCGAGAAAAATACCAGTCGCGCAGCCGGACTGGGGCCACGATTAAAAAATCGGTGTGATTGTGTGCCGTCTATCAACTACATTCCATCGCAAATATGGCCGGTCGTGCGGGCAGCAATCATTCGGTCGTGAAAATGCTGGTTGACCTGTCCATGTGCTCGAGCGCCATGCCGGAACCGCGCACCACGCAAGTCAAAGGATCATCGGCGATCAGCACCGGCAAACCCGTTTCTTCCATCAACAAGCGATCCAGATCACGCAGCAAGGCGCCACCACCGGTCAGCACCATGCCTTTGCTGGCGATATCCGCGCCCAACTCCGGCGGGGTCTGCTCCAGCGCCGTCTTCACCGCACTGACAATATTGTTGAGCGGATCCGTCATGGCCTCCAGCACCTCATTGCTGGAAATCGTAAAGCTGCGCGGCACACCCTCGGCCAGATTGCGCCCGGTCACTTCCATCTCGCGCACCTCGCTGCCGGGGAAAGCGGAACCTATCGTCTTTTTGATTTCTTCGGCAGTCGTTTCGCCGATCAGCATGCCGTAATTGCGGCGTATGTAATTGATGATCGCATCATCGAACTTGTCGCCGCCTACACGCACCGAACCGGAATAAACCGCGCCGCCCAATGACATCACGCCCACTTCCGTAGTGCCGCCGCCGATGTCCACCACCATCGATCCGGTCGCCTCCTCCACCGGCAAGCCTGCGCCGATTGCTGCCGCCATCGGCTCCTCGATCAATTCAACGCGACGCGCGCCCGCACCAACGGCAGATTCACGGATCGCACGACGCTCGACCTGAGTGGAGCCGCAAGGGACGCAGATCACGATACGCGGGCTGGGGCTGAATATACCCGCCTTGTATACCTTGCGGATAAAGTGTTTGAGCATCAGCTCGGTGACGGTAAAGTCGGCAATCACACCGTCTTTCATCGGGCGAATCACGGTAATACTGCCCGGCGTACGCCCCATCATCTGCTTGGCGGCAAGCCCGACCTGCTGCACCACCCTCTTGCCGTTCGGGCCACCCTCCTGACGTATCGCCACCACCGAAGGCTCATTCAGCACAATGCCTTGCCCGCGCACCCAAATCAGCGTATTTGCCGTACCGAGATCAATTGCCAAATCATTCGCAAAATAGCCTTTCAAAAATCCTAACATGTCGTGTCCTATAGTCAAAGAGGTGGGCTGATAAACCCCGTTATGATACCCTATTAGCCTTATTTCAATAAAGCTTTTGCTATGACCCTGACTAATGCAGATGTACAGAAAGTCGCCAGGCTGGCCAGGCTGGCGATGGATGAGGCGGAAATCGAATCCGCCCGCTCGCAACTAACTGGAATTTTTAACCTGATCGCTGAAATGCAAGCCGTCGATACCAAGGGCATTGCCCCGATGTCACACGCCCAGGATTTATCTCAGCGGCTGCGCGAAGATGTGGTGACAGAAACCAATCAGCGCGAGCTTTTCCAATCTATTGCGCCACAAGTCGAAGCCGGCCTATATCTCGTTCCGCAAGTCATCGAATAGAACCTGTCATGTTTAATTCCAGCCTGTACCAACTCGGCGGCGCTCTGCGCGCCAAAAAAATCAGCAGTGTCGAACTGACCCAACTTTATCTGGAGCGCATAACCGCGCTCAATCCGGAACTCAACGCCTATATCACCCTCAATCCCGAGATTTCGCTGGCACAGGCGCGCGAGGCCGATGCCCGCATCGCTTCTGGCAACGCCGCAGCGCTGACCGGCATCCCTGTCGCACAGAAGGATATCTTCTGCGCCAAGGGCTGGCGCACCACCTGCGGTTCGAAGATGCTGCACAACTTCATTTCTCCTTACGATGCCCATGTCATCGCGCAATTCAACCAGGCCGGCGCCGTGAATCTGGGCAAGACCAACATGGACGAATTTGCGATGGGCTCGTCGAACGAGACATCGTATTTCGGCCCGGTAAAGAATCCATGGGACAAGGCGCGCGTGCCCGGCGGCAGCTCTGGCGGAACAGCAGCGGCTGTCGCGGCACGCCTGTGCGCCGCAGCCACCGGCACCGACACCGGCGGCTCGATCCGCCAGCCTGCGGCGCTGTGCGGCATCTCGGGTTTAAAACCAACCTATGGTGTGTGCTCGCGCTACGGCATGATCGCCTTCGCCTCCAGCCTCGATCAGGCCGGCCCCATGGGCCGTAGCGCCGAAGACCTCGCGCTAATGATGAATGTGATGGCCGGATTCGACGAGCGCGATTCGACCAGCCTGCAGCGCGACAAGGAAGACTATGCCCGCAATCTGTCCAAGCCCTTGCACGGCCTGCGCATCGGCCTGCCCAAGGAGTTTTTTGCAGAAGGTTTGGGCAGCGATGTCGCTCTTGCTATCGAAGCCGCCATCGCAGAGTACAAAAAACTCGGCGCGACCATCGTGGATATTTCCTTGCCCAATTCCAAGCTGTCCGTGCCGGTGTATTACGTGCTGGCCCCGGCGGAAGCCTCCAGCAACCTGTCTCGTTTCGACGGGGTGCGCTACGGCTACCGTGCTCCCGAATACACCGACCTCGCGGACATGTACGAGAAGAGCCGCGCGCAAGGATTCGGCGCTGAAGTGAAACGCCGCATCATGATAGGCACCTATGTGCTGAGCCACGGCTATTACGATGCCTACTATTTGCAGGCGCAGAAAATACGCCGCCTGATCGCCCAGGATTTCACCGAGGCATACAAACAATGCGATGTCATCATGGGGCCGACCTCGCCTTCGACCGCATTCAAACTCGGCGAGAAGGGCGACGACCCGGTGCAGATGTATCTGTCCGACATCTACACCATCGCTGTAAACCTCGCCGGACTGCCCGGCATGTCCATTCCCTGCGGCTTTGGCGACAACAACATGCCGGTGGGTCTGCAGATCATCGGCAACTATTTCGACGAAGCGCGCATGTTGAACGTGGCGCACCAATATCAACTGGCGACCGACTGGCACAGTCGCGCGCCGCAAGTGCTGTAAGGGCCATAAGGATATACATAGACATGACTTGGGAAATCGTTATCGGGCTGGAAGTGCATACCCAGCTCTCGACCAACACTAAAATCTTCTCCGGCGCCTCTACCGCCTATGGCGCCGAGTCGAATACGCAGGCCGATGCGGTGAGCATCGCATTGCCCGGCGTATTGCCGGTATTGAACAAGGGAGCGGTAGAACGCGCGATCAAGTTTGGTCTCGCAGTTGGCGCACATATCGCGCCTCGCTCGGTGTTTGCGCGCAAGAATTATTTCTACCCCGACCTGCCCAAGGGCTACCAGATCAGCCAGTTCGACCTGCCGGTAGTGGGGCCGGGTGCGCTGACCATCTTGGTCGAGCCGCTGTCTGGTAACGCCAAGCCCTACGAAAAAGTGGTGCGCATCACCCGCGCCCATCTGGAAGAGGACGCTGGAAAATCCGTACACGGTGATTCGCAAGGAGTGACGGGCGTTGACCTGAACCGTGCCGGAACGCCGCTGCTGGAGATCGTTTCCGAACCGGACATGTGTTCTGCCTCCGAAGCGGTCGCGTACGCCAAAGCCTTACATTCGCTGGTGCGCTGGATCGGCATCTGCGACGGCAATATGCAGGAAGGCTCGTTCCGCTGCGACGTGAACGTGTCGGTGCGCCGCCCCGGCGAACCGCTGGGCACCCGCCGCGAGATCAAGAACCTGAACTCGTTCAAGTTCATGCAGCAGGCCATAGACTACGAAGTGCAATGGCAGATCGACACCATCGAAAACGGCGGAAAAATCCATCAGGCCACGGTGCTGTTCAACCCGGATACCGGCGAAACGCGCGCGATGCGCAGCAAGGAAGACGCCCACGACTACCGCTACTTCCCCGATCCCGATCTGTTGCCATTGGACATCAGCGAAAAGTGGAAGGAGCAAATACGTGCCACGTTGCCGGAGTTGCCGCAGGCTAAGCGCGGCCGCTACATCGGCGAATTTGCACTAAATGAGTATGATGCCAACATCCTCACATCCTCGCGCGAAATGGCGGATTTTTTTGATGCGGCAGTTGATTGTTTGCCCTCTCAGCCTAAATTGATTGCCAACTGGATTATGGGTGAGATTTCTGCACTGCTTGCACGCGACAAGCTTGAAATTGGGAACTGCCCTGTTTCTGCTGTTTGGCTTGCAGGACTTCTTACTCGTGTTAGCGACAACACTATCAATGTAAAAACCGCCAAAGAAATTTTGGATGGCGCTTGGGGACGAAACCAATTATTTGCAAAGTTAATTCAAGCACAGGCCTCAATTGATGCCGAAATTGAATCCAAGGGCTTGAAACAGGTCTCCGACAGCGGAGCGATCGAAAAAATCGTGGACGAGATCATCGCCGCCAACGCCGACAAGGTCGCCGAATACCGCAGCGGCAAGGATAAATTATTCGGCTTCTTCGTCGGCCTCGCGATGAAAGCCAGCAAGGGCAAAGCCAACCCGGCGCAGCTGAACGATATCCTGAAGAAAAAGCTGGCCGGTTAGATCAGATTCTTGCAGTGTTGTAGGAGCGGCTTTAGCCGCGAAACAAAATACCTCGCGGCTGATATGTATTGACCTGTCAAGTTTTTAAATTAAAAGTCCTTCCGTTTTTCGTGCAGCGTGTTGGTAGCAGAACGGGCGGCATGCCGACGGTTGATCAGTCTGATATGCGCGGGTTGGTTACCGCATGACAACCGATTCGTCGGGGAGCTGCCTTGCTCTAAAGTCGAGGGTCATTCCGTTGCCGGATGCCTCCTAGCCGCGCCGAGGGTTCTCCCACCGTTGCCCATTCTGCTACCGACACACTGCACGCCCATGGTATTTCTCCTTACACTCTTGCCGCCGGCTGCGGCAATGCTTGCCCGATTGCCCAGATAAAGCCGGCCAGTTCCCGTGCGATTGCGGTACACGTTTGCACCTTCAGCTTGCCTCTGCCTTCCAGCAGCCGGTAACGCCCACACATGCGTTTTTGCGCCTTCCATGCAATTTCCTGCACCGCTTCCGATGTTTGCTCGGCACGTTTCTGCAAGACGGCGGTTTTCCGCGCGGGGTGGCGGTAGGTCCAGGCCGCCTCCACCAGCACCCGCCGCACGTGGCCGTTGCCGGTCTTGGTGATGCCGCCGCGCGACTTGCTGCCGCCGCTGGAGTGTTCGCTGGGCACCACGCCCAGATACGCCATCAGTTGCGGCGCACTGGCGAAGCGCCGCAAGTCGCCGATCTCGGCCACGATCGTGGTGGCCGTCAGCAGGTTCACGCCGCGCAACGCCATCAAGCCTTCGATCACCGGCCAGAATACCGACTCGGTTGCCGCGCTCCCGATCTGTTTGTCGAATGCTTCGACGCGCTTGTCCATTGCCTTGACCGTATCGATATATTCCTGGAACACGATTTGCTGCACAGGATGCTCGAACTTCACCGCTTCCATCCAGCGATAGTGCGCCTGCGTCCAGTTGCTCTTGCCGTCATAACGCTTGCCGTGCCGCAGCAGAAACGCCAGCAAGCGCTGCTTGGCCTGACGCTGCCAATGCTTCATGTCTTCGCGCGCCCGCGTCAGGTCGCGCAACGCTTCCTGCGCGCCGTCCGGCACCCATACCGCCGTCAGCTCGCTTGCCCGGTGCAGCCTCGCCAGCATCAGGCTGTCGCGCCGGTCGGTCTTGACCCTGTCGCCCGCTTTCTTCGGGATCAGCGACGGCGCCACCACCTGGCAATCCCAACCAAGGTCGGTCAACTGCCTATGAATGCCGTATCCGCATGGTCCGGCTTCGTAGCAAAAGGATAGCTCGGCGCCACCTTTCCTGAGTTGCTTGACCAGCTTCTCAATCGCCTCCGGCGTGTTGGCAACCTCTCCGAGGTAACGCACCTCACCTCCATTGGCTTCCGCAACAGATACCGATATCGTTACTTTGTGTACATCCAGCCCAACGAATTTGCTAAACTCTTTCATGACCTACCCCCTCAATTTCGGCTCTGAGCCTGTGGTTTTACGGAACCCCAAACTTAACCCGCGTCGCTTGAGGTGCGGTAGGTCAATACATGATGTCTAGTAGCTCTATCAGTGCTCGCCCTACCCCAACGCTCGTTCGCGCCGGCGCACAGGGGACAAGAAACAAAGCGGTCTTGTGTGCGCTACGCGCACGGATTTTTGTTTGGTAGGATGGGTTGAGCGCAGCGATACCCATCGAAAATCGTTTGGGGTAGCTCGGGTAGGGCGCAACACCTTTCGGGTGCACGAACCTCTGCGAGGTAACCAACGGGTATGTAGTGGTCTAATTTACACGGACACCTCAATAGGTGCAATATTCACCTAAAAGAGGAAAGCGAAGATGCAAAAGGAACGAAGAAGTTTTACAGCCGAATTCAAGCTGGAAGTAGCTCGTATGGTAGTTGATCAGGGAAT
>JACPYR010000065.1 GCA_016195965.1 Nitrosomonadales bacterium
AAGTCCATTAGTCAAAATCCCGTTCGCCCTGATCTTGTCGAAGGGCTCTGGTGCGTAGCTGGTGGTTCGACAAGCTCGCCACGAACTGTTAAGTGAAAGCATTCGGCTAAACATCCCCCGTTACTTCATTGCCGTGATACTCCAGCCACGCGCGTCGCGTCGAGGCTTCCTGTTTGCCCATCAGCATATTGAATAGTTCCATATTTTCCTTGAACGAAAGCGCTGCGACGTCTACGCGTAGCGCTCGGCGTGTATCCGGGTTGAGCGTGGTATCCCACAACTGCTCGGCATTCATTTCACCCAGCCCTTTGAAGCGTGAGATCGACCACGAGCCATCGCGGAATTTTTCCTGGCGCAGGCGGTCTTCGATGGCGACCAATTCACCCTCGTTGAGCGCATACAGCTTGCGGATCGGCTTCTTGCCCTGTGCGGGCACATCCACGCGGAACAGCGGCGGCTGCGCCAGATAAATTTTTCCGGCCTGCACCACCTTGTAGAAGTGGCGGAAGAACAGCGTCAGCAGCAGCGTCGAGATGTGCGCGCCGTCCACGTCGGCGTCGGCCATGATGTAGATGCCGTTGTAGCGCAGGCCGGACAGATCCGCCTCCTCGTCCGGGCCGTGCGGATCGACGCCGATAGCCACGGCGATGTCGTGGATCTCGTTGTTGGCGAACAGGCGGTCTTTCTCGACTTCAAAGGTATTGAGCACCTTGCCGCGCAACGGCAGCACGGCCTGAAATTCCTTGTTGCGTCCCTGCTTGGCCGAGCCGCCTGCGGAGTCGCCCTCGACCAGAAACAGCTCGGTGCGGTTGGGATCGTTCGAGCTGCAATCGGTCAGCTTGCCGGGCAGCACCGCGACCGAGGAACCTTTTTTCTTCTCGACCTTCAGCGCCGAGCGCATCCGCGTCTGCGCCTGCTGGATCGCCAGCTCGGTGATGCGCTTGCCGTAGTCCACATGCTCGTTGAGCCACAGGTCCAGCGGGTCTTTCACCATCAGCGACACCAGCCGCAGCGCATCGCGCGATACCAGCTTGTCCTTGGTCTGCCCCTGAAACTGCGGGTCGAGCACCTTGCCCGACAGCACATAACTGGCGCGCGAGAATACGTCGTCCGACACCAGCTTCACGCCCTTGGGTAACATGCCGTGCAGCTCGGCGAAATTCTTCACCGCGTTGAACACGCCGTCCTTCAGCCCCGAGTCGTGCGTTCCGCCCGACCAGGTGGGGATCAGGTTGACATAGGATTCGCGCACCACCGCGCCTTCCGCCGACCACACGATCGCCCAGGCCGCGCCTTCGCCCTCGGCAAAACCGCTGTCGCTGCCTTGCTGCACAAATTTTTCCATCGCAAAAATCGGCACGGCCAGTTCCTGCTCGGCGGTTGCCTCGGTCAGATAGCCGCGCAGTCCGTCCGGGTACGACCACGATTTTGTTTCGCCGGTCTTCTCGGTGTGCAGCGTGACGTGGACGCCGGGCAACAGCACCGCCTTGGAACGCAATGATCTTTCCAGTTGTGCCAGGATCACATTGGGCACGTCAAAATATTTGGGGTTGGGCCAGGCGCGCACCTGGGTGCCGGTGCGCTTCTTCGGGCAGTCGCCGACGCGCTTGAGCGGCGCTTCCGCCACGCCGTCGAGGAAGCGGATGAAATGCTCGCCGCCATCGCGGTATACCGTGACTTCCACCTTGTTGGACAAGGCATTGGTGACTGCCACGCCGACGCCGTGCAAACCGCCGGCGAACTTGTATGCGCCGCCGGATTCCTTGTCGAACTTGCCGCCGGAATGCAGCACGGTGAACGCCACCTCGACCACCGACACGCCTTCCTCAGCATGGATGCCTACCGGAATGCCGCGCCCGTCGTCAGTCACAGTCACCGAACCGTCGATGTGCGCCGTGACGGCGATGTTCTTCGCGTAAGTTGCCAGCGCCTCGTCACAGGCGTTGTCTACCACCTCGGCGATCAGGTGGTTGGGAGATTCGAGATTGGTATACATCCCCGGCCGCTGGCGCACCGGTTCGAGACCGCGCAGCACTTTGAAACTGGATTCGTCGTAGGTATTTTTTGCCATGGATTGAGTCTGGGATTAAGGCTAATTAAAGCGTCTGAGTTCGGTGTCTGAATTCTGCGGGGGGTATTTTACAGAAACTAGCGCGGAGGGATGGGGTTGGTTTTTTTCGTGGGGTGGCACTGCCGGGGTTCCGTTTTCATGAGCGTATTGATCTTTATATAATTTATTATTGACTCGGCCATTAAAAAGTTTCCCGTTCGTGGTGAGCCTGTCGAACCACAGCACCATTTGACAAGCTCAGGGTGATCGGATTTGTAATCTATTTATTGGCCGACGCTATAAGCACGTTAAAGCCACCGTCATTCCACGAAGGCGGAAATGACGCTGTTGTCGAATTACAATCTGATCTGCAGTTCAGAATCAGAGTCTGTGGACGTTCCAGTTCACCACGCCCCAGATCGAAAAATCCTGCTCCGGTTTGATGTGCAGATCGGGATAGTTCGGGTGTGCGGCGCGCAATACCTGTCCATCTGGCGTGTGCAGCAATTGTTTGACGGTGAACTCGCCGTCCACCACCGCAATCACCACGCAGCCGTGCGTGACAGGCAGAGAGCGATCCACGACCAGCAGATCGCCGTCGAAGATGCCGAGCCCGCGCATCGAGTCGCCCGCCACGCGCATGAAGAAAGTGCTCTCGCGATGCTGGATCAAATGCTCGTCCAGGCTGAGATGCTGTTCCACATAATCGTCGGCAGGAGAGGGGAATCCGGCCGGTACGGCTCTGCGCAACAAGGCGCGCTGCCGATGAAAAAATTCCTTGTTGGGGTGGGTCAGCGACAGCAGGCCGCGCGAGGTGCGTTGTACCTGCCGTTCTGTGCAGAAATGAATGGCGGTTTGCATCGCGATCACTTCCGGTACTTGCGGATCAGGCCGATCAGCACGCCGAATATCTCCAGCGTGCCTTGCGGGCGAATGACCGGATAGGCCTGGTTGGCGGGCCGCAGGATGTATTTGCCGCGTTCCCTGTCCAGTGTCTTCAGCGTGAATTCGTTGTCTACGATGGCCACGACGATGTCGCCGACATTGGCGAGATTGCGCTTTTCCACCACGGCGACATCGCCGTCGTGGATGCCCGCATCTATCATCGAGTCGCCCCGGACCGGAATCAGCGTGGTCTCGGACGGCGTGTCGATCAGCATCTCGTCGATGATGAAATGCTCGCCCTGGGTCTCGGTTACGGAAACCGGCATTCCGGCCTGAACCGAGGATTCGGCCAAAGGGCGGGCGAAGAACGATCGGGTTGGAATCCACGCGCCATCCGGCGTGCGCTCGATGAAGCCGGCGGCACTCAAACGGGTCAGGATGGCCTTGACCCAGGATTTTGAAGCAATGCCGAACACCTCGCACAGCTTGGCGTAAGAGGGTATGCTTTTCCAGTCTGCGTAATAGTCCTGGAGCTTGGCGAGATACTCGGCGTCTTTCGGGTTGAAATCGGTATTGGAATCAGTCATGGCTGGATGGCTACAGAACGAACGTGCTGCACTGTAAAGAACGAACGTTCTTTTGTCAATACTCCGAGTATTTCTTCGCACTCCCGCGCACCTGCTCCGCCGGATACTTCACCGCGTTCTTCTCCAGCTTGTGTTGCGCGGCCTCCGGCAAATCGACATTCAGCTTATCCGACAGCCGCACCAGATAGAGCAGGATGTCGGCCAGCTCTTCGGCTACGATTGCTTTCTTTTCAGCGGAGAGCGAGCCCGATTGTTCTTCGGTCAGCCATTGAAAATGTTCCATCAGCTCGGCGACTTCCACCATCAGCGCCATGCTCAGATTCTTCGGCGAATGAAACTGATCCCAGTCGCGCGCCTCGGCGAATGCGCGCAGTTTGTCGCGCAACATCACAAGATCGGACGGGTTAGGCATGGCGCAGCTCCTGAAAGTGACAGTCGCTATTGTAATTTGTTCTTGCCGAACAGATACACGGTATAAAATGCCCACTTGTCTTTCATACCGATCACAGGGAAATAATATGTCAGAAGAATTCCATGTTCATGGTGCACACGATCACGCGGTGGAGCATCAGGCCGAAGGCGGAGATAGCTTGGCCGGATACGTCGCGATTTTCACTGCGGTGCTGGCTTCGGTAGGCGCGATTGTCAGCTATCAAGGCGGCGACACGCAGAATCGCGCGATGTTGTTCAAGAACGAGGCGGTACTGAAGAAAACCCAGGCTTCCGATCAATGGAGTTTTTACCAGGCCAAGAGCAATAAGGGACATTTGATGGAACTGGCTGCCGAAATGGCTCCCGCGAAGAAGCGGGAGTATTACCAGGGGCTGATCGAACGCTACGAAAAAGAAAAGAAGGAGATCAAGTTAAAGGCCGAGGCGCTGGAGGCCGAATCGGAAAAGGCCAACGAGGCCAGCGAGCATGCGATGCATCCTCACCATAAACTGGCGCAGGCCATGACGCTGATACAGATCGCGATTTCGCTGGCTTCGATCACTGTCCTGACGCGCAAAAAATGGTTGTTCGCCGTGGCGGCGGTGGCTGCTGCAAGTGGCTTGGCAATGTGGGGCTTGGCCCTGAGCGCTTAGGCCGTCGGTTGCGATGAAAGAAATTTTTTACGATTGGGGCGGGGCCAATGTCTGGCTGTTTCATCTGGTCAATGACATCCGCTTCGCGGGACTGGATCAATTCATGCTGCTGGGGACGGCGCTGGGAGACCATACCCTGTTCCCGTTTTATCTCGGTTTGTTGGCGCTGTGCGCGCTGCTTGTCGTGAGCGCGCCGGTGCAGGATTTCACGCAGTACCGGGTCAGGGTGACTTGCTGGATGGCGGTAATCGCGGTGTTCAGCCTCGCTTATCTGCTGGATGGTTTATTGCTGGGCGTGCTCAAGCCGCTGCTGGATTTTCCTCGCCCGCCGCTGGCATTGCCGCCGGGTGCGCTTAATATTGTCGGAACCCCGGAATATCATCATAGCCTGCCCAGCGGACATTCGTCGTTTGCGATGCTGGTGACGGCCAGCCTGTGGCCGATTCTGGACCGCAAGTGGCGTATGGTCGGTGCATGCTTCGTGTTGTGGGTGGGCATTTCCAGAATGAGCCTGGGCGCGCATTTTCCGGCGGACGTGCTGGCGGGATTTTTATCCAGCCTGGCGGTGGTGTGGCTGGTCTATGTTGCCACACAGCGGTTGATACGGTTAATGGTTAGCCGTGGTGTTAACCCGCCTTAACGACCTCATTCCAGGTTTATTTAACATCCTTTGCACATCTGAATCCCAGATCTATCAATGCGCTATCCGGGGGAAGATGGGCGCGTTTGGCTGAGCGAAACATCAGGCTGAGCGTATCATAATGGCCGGAACTGGTTATTCCGCCACGCGTCACCCGCTGGGTTTTGCCGAAGTATTTGTTGTCAGACGGTGTTGCACCCGGATAGGCATCGTACCAATCGGCGACCCATTCGGAGACGTTGGCGGCCATGTCATAAACGCCGTAGGGCGACTTGTCGCCGGGAAAAGAGCCGCCGGGCGAGTAAGGTGACTCCGGATTTTCAGACATGGTATTTATTTTCTTGGGGTCCCATTCATTGCCCCATGGGTATTCGAAACCCTCTGGGCCGCGTGCGGCTTTTTCCCATTCTGCTTCGGTCGGCAAACGTTTTCCCGCCCAACGGCAATATGCATCGGCATCGGCCCAAGTGACTGTCGTGACAGGGAGCACGCTATGCTCCGCCTGTTCTTCCTGCACTTCGATCAGTATTTCCTCACGTGACATGGCGTCGACATCCGCATCGACCTTGAATCTGTCTGATGCTACCTGGCGCAAATATGCCAAAGGCAAAGAAGACAGGAATTTGTCATTCAGATTGTAGCCATTCTCCACCCATGTGGAGGGAGGATTGTGCCGGGTCGCAATCGTAAAATTGAGATAGTGGGCGTTGATAACTTCCGCGGATTCAATTTTGAAGTGCAACACCTGACTTGAAGAATACCTGAGCGGGTGTCAGAAATCCAAGCCGTTTTCTCGGTCTGTTGTTCAATCGTTTCATCGCGTGGTTAATCTCCTGCTGTGTGATGGTGGTGAAGTCC
>JACPYR010000067.1 GCA_016195965.1 Nitrosomonadales bacterium
ACATTTAGGCCAGTAGCTCAATTGGTAGAGTATCGGTCTCCAAAACCGAGGGTTGGGGGTTCGAGACCCTCCTGGCCTGCCAGAAAATAAGTTGTAAAGCTAATCGGAATAATCGCGCATGGTAGATAAAATAAAGTTGGTTGTTGCCTTTTTGCTGGTGGCGGCGGGCATAGCGGGCTTCTATTACTTGCACGAGAGTGCTGCGGTGCTGAAATTGGCTTCGGTGTTGGTGGGTTTGCTGCTGGCAACTGGAGTGGCATGGACGAGCGAGCCGGGCAAGCGTTTTTTTGCTTTCGGTAAGGATTCTGTTGCCGAGGCGAAGCGCGTGGTATGGCCTACCCGCAAGGAAACGCTGCAGACGACTGCGGTGGTGATTGCCTTTGCGGTGGTCATGGCATTGTTCCTGTGGGCGGTTGATGCAAGTCTGATGGTGGTGGTTAATAAGATGATGGGGCGGGGTGAGTGATGGCCATGCATTGGTATGTTGTTCATACGTACTCGCAGTTTGAGAAAAGCGTGCAGCGTGCATTAGTCGAGCGCATCCAGCGCGATGGCATGCAGGATAAATTCGGCCAGATTCTGGTTCCGGTTGAGGAAGTGGTTGAATTGAAGTCCGGGCAGAAGAGTATTACCGAGCGCAAGTTCTTTCCCGGTTACGTGCTGGTCGAAATGGAAATGACCGACGAAACCTGGCATCTGGTGAAGAGTACGCCCAAGGTTACCGGCTTCCTGGGTGGTTCGGCAATGAAACCCACGCCTATCAGCGCAAAAGAAGTGCAGAACATCATGCAGCAGATGCAGGCTGGAGTTGAAAAGCCCAGGCCTAAGGTGTTGTTCGAGGTGGGTGAGCTGGTGCGGGTCAAAGAGGGTCCATTCACCGATTTCAATGGTTCGGTTGAGGATGTCAATTACGACAAGAACAAGATACGTGTGGCGGTGACTATCTTTGGTCGATCGACGCCGGTGGAACTGGATTTTGGCCAGGTAGAGAAGGCCTGATAAAGGCAGGATTCGGGAGACCGGATTCGGGATTGAGCAGTAAAGTAGTGTTGTTTTTTTAACGGGGAGCGTGCTGGAGTGGTTTGCAGCGTGCGTTATACCCACTGATAAGGAGTAGTAACATGGCAAAAAAAGTCGTCGGCTATATCAAGCTGCAAGTGCCTGCTGGTAAGGCGAATCCAAGCCCGCCTATCGGTCCTGCATTGGGCCAGCGTGGCCTGAATATCATGGAATTTTGTAAGGCGTTCAACGCGCAAACTCAAGGCGTTGAGCCGGGCTTGCCCATTCCGGTGGTGATCACCGCGTTTGCGGACAAGAGTTTCACCTTCATCATGAAGACTCCTCCTGCGACCATTCTGATCAAGAAGGCGGCAGGTGTGCAAAAGGGCAGCAAAACGCCTCATACCGATAAGGTTGGCAAACTGACCCGCAAGCAAGCGGAGCAAATCGCAACAACCAAGATGCCGGATCTGACGGCTTCCGACATGGACGCGGCAGTGCGTACCATCGCCGGTAGCGCGCGCAGCATGGGTATCACCGTGGAGGGCGTATAACATGTCAAAGCGCTATAAAGCAATTGCAGCCAAGGTCGATCGCAATAAATTGTATCCCTTGAACGATGCGTTGAATCTGGTCAAGGAAAATGCCGTGGCCAAGTTCGATGAGTCCATCGACGTGGCGGTGAATCTGGGTATCGATGCGAAAAAATCGGACCAGTTGGTGCGTGGTTCGGTAGTGTTGCCCAAAGGTACCGGCAAGACGGTGCGTGTGGCGGTGTTTGCGCAAGGTGCTAAGGCGGAAGAAGCCAAGGCTGCTGGTGCTGATATCGTCGGTTTCGACGATCTGGCCGAGTCCATCAAGGGCGGCAACCTGAATTTTGATGTGCTGATCGCCAGCCCGGATGCGATGCGTCTGGTCGGTCAGCTGGGTCAGATTCTTGGTCCGCGCGGTTTGATGCCCAACCCCAAGGTTGGTACGGTGTCGGCTGACGTGGCGGGCGCGGTTAAGAATGCCAAGGCGGGTCAGGTGCAATATCGTACCGACAAGAACGGTATTGTGCAGTGCACCATCGGGCGCGCCTCGTTTGCGCCGGATGCGTTGCGCGTAAACCTGCTGGCGCTGATCGATGCGCTGAACAAGGCCAAGCCGGCGACTTCCAAGGGTGTGTACCTGAAGAAGATATCGCTCTCCAGCACGATGGGTGCGGGTGTGCGTGTTGAGCAGGCCAGCTTGACTGCATAAGTTTTGGTATTGAATTCGCCGACGGGTGTATATCCCGTCGGCAAATGTTTTGGAGTGCTGGCGGGTATGCGGCATCCGAGACCGGTGGAGCTGGGAACCAGGATGCAGGATTCGGGATTCAGGATAAGGGATTCGGAATTCAGGTATCGGGTTCGGGCTTAATTGACGGAGGATTCAGGTGGTGGGCAGGGGAGTATCCTGACCTGAATCCTGATCCCCGAATCCCCCGTAGATGGTGTGTCCGCGAGCAGGAATGGTTGTTCTCCTGGCTCATGGTCGCTGTTGTAAACGATGGGATGTGCGTAGCTCATCCCGGAAACTGGAGGAAGACTTGAGTCTCAATCTGCAAGAAAAACAAGCTGTGGTAGCGGAGGTCGGTGCACAAGTGGCGCAGGCTCAAACTATCGTTTTGGCAGAATACCGTGGCATCAAGGTTGCCGATATCACCAAATTGCGTGCTACCGCACGTAAATCGGGTGTGTATTTCCATGTGTTGAAAAACACATTGGCGCGGCGCGCGGTACAGGGAACGCCTTTTGAACCGCTGGCTGAGAAAATGGTTGGCCCACTGGTGTATAGCATCAGTGCCGACGCAGTCGCAGCGGCAAAAGTGGTGTTCGATTTTGCCAAAACCAATGACAAACTGGTGATCAAGGCCGGTGCAATGAGTGGTTCTGTGATGTCTGCGGAACAGGTCGCTGTGCTCGCTGCAACACCAAGCCGTGACGAACTGATTGCTCGCTTGATGGCAACCATGAATGCAACGACTGCGAAGTTTGTGCGTACTCTGGCTGCGATCCGCGACAAGAACGAAACCACTGCTGCTTAATAATTTTGAACTAACTGAATTTAGGAGAACAACATGGCTGTAACTAACGCTGATTTGATGGATGCAATCGCCAAGATGACGGTTCTGGAACTGTCTGACTTGATCAAGCAAATGGAAGAAAAATTCGGCGTGTCCGCTGCGGCAGTTGCTGTAGCAGGCCCAGCTGCCGGTGGCGGTGCCGCCGCTGCCGCCGCTGAGCAAACTGAATTCACCGTTGTGCTCAAGGGCGCAGGCGACAACAAGGTTAACGTGATCAAGGCAGTTCGCGCGATTACCGGTTTGGGTCTGAAAGAAGCCAAGGATCTGGTTGATGGTGCACCTAAGAATGTTAAGGAAGGTGTTTCCAAGGCCGATGCCGACGCAGCTCTGAAGCAGTTGATCGAAGCGGGTGCTGCTGCTGAAATCAAGTAATTTATTGTGCTGTAAAAAGGCTGACGGTAACACGTCAGCCTTTTGCCGCTTCCAGAAGGCAGCGGTCAAGGAACGCGATCCTGTTTCTTGTCCCCTGTCTTTTAGTTCCGGTATAACTGGCGCGTGGTTGTTGACTCTGTTTGTGGTCATCCAGGCGATCTCCCTTTGCTGGGAAGAGGTTATACCGGCTCTGAAACTTCGTTTTCCTTCAATCGTGGAGATTATATGAGCTACTCTTTTACCGAAAAAAAACGTATCCGTAAAAGTTTTGCCAAGCGAGTCGGCGCGTTGCCGGTTCCTTTTCTGTTGTCCACCCAATTGGAATCTTTCGCCGCATTTTTGCAGGCTTATACTCCGCCGGAGCAGCGTAAAAATGCGGGTTTGCAGGCTGCATTCAATGGCATTTTTCCCATCTATAGCCATTCCAGAAATGCCAGCCTGGATTTTGTCAGCTACCAGCTGGGCATGCCTCCGTTTGACGTGAAAGAATGCCGTCAGCGCGGCCTGACTTATGCGTCGCCGCTGCGCGCGCGCGTGCGTCTGACTATCATGGACAAGGATGCTTCCAAGCCTACGGTCAAGGAAGTCAAAGAGCAGGAAGTCTACATGGGCGAGATCCCGTTGATGACGCACACCGGTTCGTTCGTGATCAACGGTACCGAGCGCGTGATCGTTTCCCAGCTGCACCGTTCGCCCGGCGTGTTCTTCGAACATGATCGCGGCAAGACTCATAGCTCCGGCAAGCTGCTGTTCTCGGCACGTATCATTCCGTATCGCGGTTCCTGGCTGGATTTCGAGTTCGATGCCAAGGACTATGTGTACTTCCGTATCGACCGTCGCCGCAAGATGCCGGTCACGATCCTGCTGCGCTCGTTGGGTTACAACAACGAAGACATGCTCAAGATGTTCTTCGAGTTTGACGCATTCCATTTGAGCAAAAAAGGCATGCAGTTCGAGGTAGTGCCTGAGCGCCTGCGTGGCGATGTCGCGCGCTTCGATATTCTGAACAAAGCGGGCAAGGTCATCGTGGCCAAGGATAAGCGCATTACCGTGCGCCATATCCGTGAAATGCACGAGGCTGGCATCGACAAGCTTGACGTCACGGAAGAATTCCTGGTCGGTCGCGTGATTGCGACCAACATCGTCGATAAGGACAGCGGCGAGGTTATCGCGAACGCGAATGACGAGATCACCGAAGATTTGCTGAACACCCTGATAGAAGCGGGTATCAAGAAAATAAACACCCTGTATACCAACGATCTGGATCACGGTGGCTTCATCTCGCAAACACTGCGTACCGACGAAACGGTTGACCAATGGACGGCGCGCGTTGCGATTTACCGCATGATGCGTCCTGGTGAGCCGCCCACGGAAGAGGCTGTGGAGAATCTGTTCAACGGGCTGTTCTTCAATGAAGAGCGCTATGACTTATCATCCGTCGGACGCATGAAATTCAACCGTCGTGTTGGGCGCGAAGAACTGGTCGGCTCCATGATTCTGTCCAATGAGGACATTGTCGATGTGGTGAAAATTCTGGTCGAACTGCGCAACGGCCATGGCGAAATCGATGATATCGATCATCTGGGCAATCGTCGCGTGCGTGCTGTGGGTGAACTGGCCGAGAACCAGTTCCGCGCCGGATTGGCGCGCGTTGAGCGCGCCGTCAAGGAGCGCCTAGGTCAAGCCGAAACCGACAACCTGATGCCGCATGACCTGATCAATGCCAAGCCGATCTCGGCTGCGGTCAAGGAGTTTTTCGGTTCCAGCCAGCTGTCGCAGTTTATGGATCAAACCAATCCTCTGTCGGAAATCACCCACAAGCGCCGTATCTCAGCGCTGGGGCCGGGCGGCTTGACGCGCGAGCGCGCTGGTTTCGAGGTGCGCGACGTGCATCCGACCCACTACGGGCGCGTGTGCCCGATCGAAACGCCAGAAGGCCCGAACATCGGCCTGATCAACTCGCTGGCGCTGTATGCGCGCACCAACGAATACGGCTTCATCGAAACACCGTATCGCAAAGTATCCAAGGGTAAAGTTTCCGATGACGTTGATTACCTGTCGGCGATCGAAGAGGGTAAGTACACGATCGCCCAGGCGAACGCCGAGCTGGACAAGAAAGGCAATTTTACCAACGACATCGTTTCGGCGCGTAATCACAACGAATTCGTGCTGGCTGCTCCGGAGCAGATGGAGTACATGGACGTTTCGCCATCGCAGGTGGTATCGGTTGCGGCTTCGCTGATCCCTTTCCTGGAGCACGACGACGCGAACCGCGCCTTGATGGGTGCCAACATGCAACGTCAGGCGGTGCCTTGTTTGCGCGCGGAAAAACCGCTGGTCGGAACCGGCCTGGAGCGTACCGTGGCAGTGGACTCCGGCACGACTGTGCAAGCTTGGCGCGGAGGCCGCATCGATTACGTGGATGCTGCCCGTATCGTGGTGCGCGTCAATGACGACGAAACAACGGCAGGTGAAGTTGGTGTGGATATATACAATCTGACCAAGTACACCCGTTCCAACCAGAACACCAACATCAACCAGCGTCCGCTGGTCAAAGTGGGCGATGTGATCGCTCGCGGCGACGTGGTGGCCGACGGTGCATCCACCGATATGGGCGAGTTGGCGCTCGGCCAGAACATGCTGGTCGCGTTCATGCCGTGGAACGGCTACAACTACGAGGATTCGATTTTGATTTCCGAGCGTGTTTCGGCCCAGGATCGCTTTACCTCGATTCATATCGAGGAATTAACGGTTGCCGCTCGCGATACCAAGCTTGGTCCGGAAGAGATCACCCGCGATATTCCCAATCTGGCTGAAGCGCAATTGGCGCGCCTGGATGAGTGCGGCATCGTGCACATCGGTGCGGAAGTTGCGGTGGGCGACGTGCTGGTGGGCAAGGTGACGCCAAAGGGCGAGACCCAGTTGACCCCGGAAGAAAAACTGCTGCGCGCGATTTTCGGCGAGAAGGCTTCCGATGTGAAAGATACCAGCTTGCGTGTGCCGACCGGCAGTTCGGGTACGGTGATCGATGTGCAGGTGTTCACCCGCGAGGGTTTGCAGCGCGACAAGCGTGCCCAGCAGATCATCGATGATGAGTTGAACCGCTACAAGAAAGATCTGGCCGATCAGATGCGCATCGTGGAAGATGACGTGTTTGCGCGTCTCGAGAAATTGCTGCATGGCAAGGTGGCCAACGGTGGTCCGAAGAAGCTGGCCAAAGGCACCAAGATCGCCAAGGATTATCTGCAAAGCATAGAGCCGTACCAGTGGTTCGATATCCGCATCGCGAATGATGAAGTGGCCGCGCAGATGGAGCAAGTCAAGGAAAGTTTGGCACTGAAGCGCACCGAATTCGATGCGGCTTATGAATTGAAAAAGAAAAAGCTGACGCAGGGTGATGAGCTGCAGGCCGGTGTACAGAAGATGGTCAAGGTGTATGTCGCGGTGAAGCGCCGTCTGCAACCGGGCGACAAGATGGCGGGACGTCACGGTAACAAGGGTGTCGTATCGCGCATCGTGCCGGTCGAAGACATGCCGTACATGGCGGATGGCACGCCGGTCGATGTGGTGCTGAACCCGCTGGGCGTTCCGTCCCGTATGAACATCGGTCAGATTCTGGAAACGCATCTGGGCTGGGCCGCCAAGGGCTTGGGCAAGAAGATCGACGAGATGCTGCAAACCCAGGCAAAGATTGCCGATGTGCGCAAGTTCCTGGGCAAGATATATAACCACCATAACGGCCAGAGCGTCGATCTGGATGCATTCAGCGACGATGAAATCATCGAGCTGTGCCGCAACCTGAAGCATGGTGTGCCATTTGCGACACCGGTGTTTGACGGCGCCAGCGAAGAAGAAATCAAGTACATGCTCGAATTGGCAGACCTGCCGCTGTCCGGCCAGACCACGCTGTATGACGGTCGCACCGGCGAGGCATTTGATCGTCAGGTAACGGTCGGCTACAAGCACATCCTGAAGCTGCACCACCTGGTGGACGACAAGATGCACGCGCGTTCCACGGGCCCTTACAGCCTAGTTACCCAGCAGCCGTTGGGCGGTAAGGCTCAATTCGGTGGCCAGCGTTTCGGTGAGATGGAGGTATGGGCGCTGGAGGCTTATGGCGCGGCTTACACGCTGCAGGAAATGCTCACGGTCAAGTCGGATGACGTGGCCGGGCGTACCAAGGTTTATGAAAGCATCGTCAAGGGCGAGCACAAGATCGATGCCGGCATGCCGGAATCCTTCAATGTGGTCATCAAGGAAATTCGTTCCCTTGCGATCGATATGGATTTGGTGCGCCACTAAAACAGAAGCAAGAGACAGGGTGCAAGAAAAATGCACCTTGCACCTTTTACCTTGCATCTTGAATTATTGAGGAGTCACACATGAAATCATTATTGGATTTGTTCAAGCAGGTCACACAAAAAGAAGAGTTCGATGCGATCAAGATCGGTCTTGCATCGCCGGAGAAAATCCGTTCGTGGTCTTACGGCGAAGTCAAAAAGCCGGAGACCATCAACTATCGCACTTTCAAGCCGGAGCGCGACGGTCTGTTCTGCGCCAAAATTTTCGGGCCGGTGAAAGATTACGAGTGCCTGTGCGGCAAATACAAGCGCCTGAAGCATCGCGGCGTGATCTGCGAGAAGTGCGGCGTGGAAGTCACCCTGTCCAAGGTGCGCCGCGAGCGCATGGGCCATATCGAATTGGCCAGCCCGGTGGCGCACATCTGGTTTTTGAAGTCGCTGCCTTCGCGTCTGGGCATGGTGCTGGACATGACCTTGCGCGACATCGAGCGCGTGCTGTACTTCGAGGCCTACGTCGTTACCGAACCCGGCATGACCCCGTTGAACCGCGGCCAGTTGCTGTCCGAGGACGACTATCTGGCCAAGACCGAAGAATACGGCGATGAATTTTCTGCGACCATGGGCGCGGAAGGCATACGCGCGCTGCTTGCAAATCTGGATGTGGCCAGCGAGATCGAAACGATACGCGCCGAATTGGCTGCGACCGGTTCCGAGACCAAGATCAAGAAATACGCCAAGCGTCTGAAGATACTCGAGGCGTTCAATGCTTCCGGCATCAAGCCCCAGTGGATGGTGATGACCGTATTGCCGGTATTGCCCCCGGAATTGCGCCCGCTGGTGCCGCTGGACGGCGGTCGTTTTGCGACTTCCGACCTGAACGACCTGTACCGTCGCGTGATCAACCGTAACAACCGTCTGCGCCGCCTGCTGGAATTGAAGGCGCCTGACATCATCGTGCGCAACGAAAAACGTATGTTGCAGGAAGCGGTCGACTCATTGCTGGACAACGGTCGTCGCGGCAAAGCCATGACAGGCGCGAATAAGCGCCAGCTGAAATCTTTGGCCGACATGATCAAGGGCAAGAGCGGTCGTTTCCGCCAGAACTTGCTGGGTAAGCGCGTCGATTACTCCGGCCGTTCCGTGATCGTGGTGGGCCCGCAACTCAAGCTGCACCAGTGCGGTCTGCCGAAAAAGATGGCGCTGGAGTTGTTCAAGCCGTTCATTTTCAGCCGTCTCGAGGCGATGGGGTTGGCAACGACTATCAAGGCGTCCAAGCGCATGGTCGAGGCAGAAGAGCCTATCGTGTGGGATATCCTCGAGGAGGTGATCCGCGAGCATCCGGTGCTGTTGAACCGTGCGCCTACGCTGCACCGCTTGGGCATCCAGGCGTTCGAGCCTATCCTGATCGAAGGCAAGGCGATCCAGTTGCATCCGTTGGTCTGCTCGGCGTTCAACGCCGACTTCGACGGCGACCAGATGGCGGTACACGTGCCACTGTCGCTGGAAGCGCAGATGGAGGCGCGCACTTTGATGCTGGCATCCAACAACGTGCTGTCCCCGGCGAACGGCGAGCCTATCATCGTTCCTTCGCAGGACATCGTGCTGGGCCTGTATTACATAACTCGCGAAAAGGTGGGTGCATTGGGCGAAGGCTCGATGTTCGCCAACATCGCCGAAGTGTCGCGCGCCTATGAGACCCGTGAGGTTGAACTGCAAGCCAAAGTGGTGGTGCGTCTCAAAGAGGTGCGCAAGGACGAGTCGGGCCAGCCATTCGAAAAATTGGTGCGTTACGAAACGACCGTAGGCCGTGCCTTGCTGTCCGAAGTGTTGCCTGCCGGTCTGCCGTTCGCGCTGATCAACAAGGCGCTTAAGAAGAAGGAAATTTCGCGTTTGATCAACGCCAGCTTCCGTCAATGCGGCCTGCGCGATACCGTGATCATGGCGGACAAGCTGATGTATACCGGCTTCACCTACGCGACACGCGCCGGCATTTCGATTGCGGTGGACGACATGCTGATGCCGCTGCAAAAGAACGAGCTGATCGGCGCCGCCGAAAAAGAAGTCAAGGAAATTTACACCCAGTACACCTCCGGTCTGGTGACAGACGGCGAGCGCTACAACAAGGTGGTGGATATCTGGGGCCGTACCGGCGACGTGGTGGCCAAGGCCATGATGGAGCAGTTGGGCAGCGAGCCGGTGATCGATCGCATCACGGGCCAGCCGCGTATGGAAAAGGGCAAGCCGGTGATGCAGGAGTCGTTCAATTCCATCTACATGATGGCAGACTCCGGCGCGCGCGGTTCGGCTGCGCAGATACGCCAGCTGGCGGGGATGCGCGGCCTGATGGCCAAGCCGGACGGTTCCATCATCGAGACGCCGATTACCGCGAACTTCCGCGAAGGCTTGAACATGCTGCAATACTTCATCTCGACGCACGGTGCGCGTAAGGGATTGGCGGATACCGCGTTGAAGACCGCGAACTCCGGTTACCTGACGCGTCGTCTGGTGGACGTGACGCAGGATCTGGTGGTGATCGAGGATGATTGCGGGACGATTAACGGCACCTCGATGAAGGCCATGGTTGAGGGCGGTGAAGTCATCGAGGCGTTGAGCGAGCGCATCCTGGGTCGCGTGGTCAGCACCGATGTGGTCAATCCGGAAAGCGGCGAGACGCTTTATGAGGCGGGCACGTTGCTGGATGAAACCGCAGTGGAGCGCATCGAAACTCTCGGTGTGGACGAGGTGCGCGTGCGTACTCCGTTGAGCTGTGAAACCCGTTTCGGTTTGTGCGCCAAGTGCTATGGCCGCGACCTGGGCCGCGGCGGCATGGTGAACGTGGGTGAGGCGGTCGGCGTGATTGCGGCGCAATCCATCGGCGAACCGGGCACCCAGTTGACCATGCGTACCTTCCACATCGGTGGCGCGGCTTCGCGTACCGTGGTGGCCAGCCAGGTGGAAAGCAAATCCAACGGTGTGCTGAAATACAGCACGAACATGCGCGTGGTGACTACCGTGCGCGGCGAGGTGATTGTGGTGGCGCGTAGTGCCGAGGTGATCATTGCCGACGATCACGGCCGCGAGCGTGAGCGTCATAAGGTTCCTTATGGTGCGACCCTGACGGTCAAGCAGGGTGACACAGTGCGCGCCGGCGTGGTGCTGGCGACCTGGGATCCGCATACCCGCCCTATCATCACCGAATATGCCGGTACAGTAAGCTTCCACAATGTCGAAGAAGGCGCGACTGTCGCCAAGCAGATCGACGAGGTGACCGGATTGTCCACGCTGGTGGTTATCGATCCGAAGCGTTCTACCGCACAAAGCAAAGGCGTGCGCCCGATGGTGCGTTTGTATGATGATGCCGGTAAAGAGGTCAAATTGGCGGGCACCGAAACCGCCGTCAGCGTGACCTTCCAGACCGGTTCCATCATCACCGTCGAAGATGGTCAGCAGGTCGGTGTGGGCGATGTGCTGGCGCGTATCCCGCAGGAGAGCAGCAAGACCCGCGATATTACCGGCGGTCTGCCGCGCGTGGCCGAATTGTTCGAGGCGCGCGTTCCCAAGGATGCGGGTATGTTGGCCGAGGTTACCGGTACGGTTTCCTTCGGCAAGGATACCAAGGGCAAGCAGCGTCTGGTGATAACCGATGTGGATGGCGTTGCGCATGAATTCCTGATCCCTAAAGAGAAGCACGTATTGGCGCACGACGGCCAGGTGGTCAACCAGGGCGAGATGATTGTGGACGGCCCGGCCGATCCTCACGATATCTTGCGCCTGCTGGGTGTCGAGGCGCTGGCGCGCTACATCACCGATGAGGTGCAGGAGGTGTATCGTTTGCAGGGCGTGAAGATCAGCGACAAGCATATTGAAGTCATCGTGCGCCAGATGTTGCGCCGCGTACAGATCAATGATGTGGGCGATACGCGTTTCATTACCGGAGAACAGGTTGAGCGTGCCGACTTGCTGGAAGAAAACGAGCGCGTGGTTGCTGCGAGCAAGAATCCGGCGTCGTTCGATTACGTGCTGCTAGGTATCACCAAGGCTTCGCTGTCCACTGACTCGTTCATTTCGGCTGCGTCCTTCCAGGAAACTACCCGCGTGTTGACCGAAGCTGCGATCATGGGCAAGCGCGACGATCTGCGCGGTTTGAAGGAGAACGTCATTGTCGGCCGATTGATTCCGGCCGGCACGGGTTTGACCTATCACACCACGCGGCGCAAGCAACGTTTGGGT
This sequence comes from Nitrosomonadales bacterium, assembly GCA_016195965.1. Classification (GTDB taxonomy): domain Bacteria; phylum Pseudomonadota; class Gammaproteobacteria; order Burkholderiales; family Gallionellaceae; genus Gallionella. The sequence goes on from JACPYR010000067.1 coordinate 12,013, forward strand.
ATCGATATTGCCGAAGGGCGCGAGTTGCAGGAGGGCGATGCAGTCGGTTTGGGTGAAATGCTTGACACGCCTGGGGTTTCTCTCTAGAATTCGCAACCTTTTTTCCCGTCGCAGCGGATGCATTTAATGGTCTGGCTGCGACGATGTTTTTTTATTTATTGATTTTTAATGAAATTGTAGATTTTTTTAGGATGTGTAGAAAATGCCAACCATTAACCAGTTAATCCGCAAGCCACGTGAAGCCATCGTTGAAAAGAGCAAGGTTCCGGCTCTTGGAGGATCTCCGCAAAAACGCGGCGTGTGTACGCGTGTTTATACCACGACTCCGAAAAAGCCTAACTCAGCGTTGCGTAAAGTCGCCAAAGTGCGCTTGACCAATGGCTTTGAGGTGATCAGCTATATCGGCGGCGAAGGCCATAACCTGCAGGAGCACTCGGTGGTGCTGCTGCGCGGTGGTCGTGTGAAGGATTTGCCGGGTGTGCGTTATCACATGGTGCGCGGTAGCCTGGATACGGCTGGCGTTAAAGATCGTAAGCAGGGCCGTTCCAAGTACGGTGCCAAGCGCGCCAAGAAGTAAGCGCAAGCGAGATTTTAATTAGTAATTATTCGAGCCAAAAATAAACTGAGGTAGCTATGCCAAGACGTAGAGAAGTTCCCAAACGCGAAGTCCTGCCGGATCCAAAATTCGGCAATCAGGATTTGTCTAAGTTCGTAAACGTACTGATGACTTCTGGTAAGAAGTCGGTTGCGGAGCGCATTTTGTACGGCGCGCTGGAGCAGGTCGGCAAAAAAACCGGTAAGGATGCGATCGAGATTTTCAATCTCGCATTGAGCAATGCCAAGCCGCAGGTCGAAGTAAAGAGCCGCCGTGTGGGCGGTGCCAACTACCAGGTGCCAGTTGAAGTGCGTCCATCCCGTCGTGTAGCTCTGGCTATGCGCTGGCTGAAAGAGTTTGCGCGCAAGCGCGGCGAGAAGTCCATGGGTATGCGTCTGGCTGGTGAGCTGATCGATGCGTCCGAGGGTCGTGGTGGCGCGGTCAAGAAGCGTGAGGAAGTTCACCGTATGGCCGAGGCGAATAAGGCATTCTCACATTTCCGTTTCTAATCAGAATTTTAAGTTAGGTAATTTATCGTGGCACGCAAAACTCCAATTCAACGCTATCGCAATATCGGCATCAGTGCGCACATTGATGCAGGCAAGACTACGACCACCGAGCGCATCCTGTTCTATACGGGTGTGAGCCATAAGATCGGCGAGGTGCATGATGGTGCGGCCACGATGGACTGGATGGAGCAAGAGCAGGAGCGTGGCATCACCATCACCTCCGCTGCGACCACTTGTTTCTGGAAGGGTATGGACAACTCCTACCCCGAGCATCGCTTCAATATCATCGATACACCGGGACACGTGGACTTCACCATCGAGGTTGAGCGTTCCATGCGCGTGCTGGACGGCGCCTGCATGGTTTACTGTGCGGTGGGTGGTGTACAGCCTCAGTCCGAAACGGTGTGGCGTCAGGCAAACAAGTACAAGGTGCCGCGTTTGGCGTTCGTCAACAAGATGGACCGCACGGGTGCTAACTTCTTCAAGGTGGTCACGCAGATGCAGACCCGCCTGCGCGCCAATCCTGTTCCGCTGGTGATCCCCATCGGCGCCGAAGAGGGTTTTGTCGGTGTCGTCGATCTGATCAAGATGAAGGCGATCATCTGGGACGAGGCTTCTCAGGGCATGAAATTCGAGTACAAAGAGATTCCGGCTGACCTGGTTGCGACTGCCAGTGAATGGCGCGCCAAGATGGTTGAAACGGCTGCTGAAGCATCTGAAGATATGATGAATCAGTACTTGGAAAACGGCGATCTTACTGAAGAGCAAATCATTCTGGGTATTCGTACCCGCACCATCGCCTGTGAAATTCAGCCGATGCTTTGCGGCTCAGCGTTCAAGAATAAGGGCGTGCAGCGGATGCTGGACGCGGTCATCATGTTCCTGCCGTCCCCGGTTGATATTCCGGATGTGACCGGCGAGACCGAGGCGGGCGAGCCGACCAGCCGCAAGGCGGATGACAGCGAGAGTTTTTCTGCGTTGGCATTCAAGTTGATGACGGACCCGTTTGTCGGTCAGCTGACTTTCGTGCGAGTCTATTCCGGTGTGCTGAAGAAGGGCGATACCGTCTACAACCCGATCCGCGGCAAGAAGGAGCGTATCGGTCGTATCGTGCAGATGCACGCCAACGAGCGCCAGGAGGTGGAAGAAATTCTGGCTGGCGACATCGCCGCCTGTATCGGCCTGAAGGATGTGACTACCGGCGAATCGCTGTGCGATCCGAATAAGCCCATCATCCTCGAGCGCATGGTGTTCCCGGAGCAGGTTATTCACGTGGCGGTCGAGCCCAAGACCAAGGTTGATCAGGAAAAGATGGGTATCGCGCTGGGTCGTCTGGCTGCTGAAGATCCGTCGTTCCGTGTGCGTACCGACGAAGAATCCGGTCAGACTATCATGTCCGGTATGGGTGAGCTGCATCTGGAAATTCTGGTTGACCGCATGAAGCGCGAGTTCGGCGTGGAAGCGAACGTGGGTGCGCCGCAGGTGGCGTACCGCGAGGCGATCCGCAAGGCTGTTGAGGTTGAAGGCAAGTACGCCAAGCAAACCGGTGGTCGCGGTCAGTACGGTCACGTGTGGATCAAGATGGAGCCGAACGAGGCGGGCAAGGGTTTTGAGTTTGTCGATGCGATCAAGGGCGGCACGGTTCCCCGTGAATATATCCCGGCGGTAGAAAAAGGTTTGCGCGAGTCGTTGCCAAGTGGCGTGCTGGCTGGCTTCCCGGTGGTGGACGTCAAGGTCACATTGTTCGACGGTTCTTACCATGACGTGGACTCCAACGAAAACGCGTTCAAGATGGCGGCTTCTATGGCGTTCAAGGATGGCATGCGCAAGGCTAATCCGGTTTTGCTGGAGCCTATGATGTCGGTTGAGGTGGAAACTCCTGAAGACTATACCGGCACGGTGATGGGTGACTTGTCTTCCCGTCGCGGCATGGTGCAGGGGATGGATGACATGGCTGGTGGCGGTAAGTCCGTCAAGGCAGAGGTGCCTTTGTCCGAGATGTTTGGTTACTCCACCTCGCTGCGTTCCGCAACCCAGGGTCGTGCGACCTACACGATGGAATTCAAGCACTATTCCGAAGCGCCGAAGAACGTCGCTGAAGCGGTGATGAACAAGAAGTAATTTTTTAGATTTAGTTTAGATAGATTGAGAGGCGATAATCATGGCAAAGAGTAAATTTGAACGCACGAAACCGCACGTCAACGTAGGTACAATTGGCCACGTAGACCACGGTAAGACCACGCTGACGGCGGCGATCACCACAGTACTGTCCAAGAAATTTGGCGGTGAAGCCAAGGCGTATGACCAGATCGACGCGGCGCCGGAAGAAAAGGCGCGCGGCATCACGATCAACACCGCGCACGTCGAGTACGAGACCGCGACACGCCACTACGCGCACGTAGACTGCCCGGGCCACGCCGACTACATCAAGAACATGATCACCGGCGCCGCGCAGATGGACGGCGCGATCCTGGTATGTTCCGCAGCCGACGGCCCCATGCCGCAGACCCGCGAGCACATCCTGCTGGCGCGCCAGGTGGGCGTGCCTTACATCGTCGTATTCCTGAACAAATGCGACATGGTGGATGACGAAGAGCTGCTGGAACTGGTCGAAATGGAAGTGCGCGAACTGCTCTCCAAGTACGAATTCCCCGGCGACGACATCCCCATCATCAAAGGCTCCGCACTGAAAGCCCTGCAAGGCGACCAGAGCGACCTGGGCGAACCGGCGATCTTCCGTCTGGCCGACGCACTGGACAGCTACATCCCCGAGCCTAAGCGCGCACTGGATGGCACATTCCTGATGCCGGTCGAAGACGTATTCTCCATCTCCGGTCGCGGAACCGTCGTAACCGGCCGTATCGAGCGCGGCATCGTCAAGGTTGGCGAAGAACTGGAAATCGTCGGAATCAAGCCCACCCTGAAAACCACCTGCACCGGCGTGGAAATGTTCCGCAAACTGCTGGATCAGGGGCAGGCTGGCGACAACGTCGGCGTGCTGCTGCGCGGCACCAAGCGCGAAGAAGTCGAGCGCGGCCAAGTGCTGTGCAAGCCGGGTTCGATCAAGCCGCACACCAAATTCACGGCCGAGATCTACGTGCTGGGCAAAGATGAAGGTGGTCGCCATACCCCGTTCTTCCAGGGTTACCGTCCACAGTTCTACTTCCGCACCACCGACGTGACCGGCGCAGTTGAACTGCCTGCGGGCACCGAGATGGTGATGCCGGGCGACAACGTCAGCATCACCGTGACGCTGATCAACCCGATCGCGATGGAAGAAGGCTTGCGCTTCGCGATCCGCGAAGGCGGTCGTACCGTCGGTGCGGGCGTGGTTGCAAAGATTATCGAGTAAGGATACAATGCGCGCCCTCGCGTGGGCTGGGTGCATTATCCGGGCCACGCGATTTCGTTCTTTAATTAGCGGCATTGCCGCGTAAATGCAAGAGAAGATTATGCAAAGTCAAAAAATCCGCATTCGCCTCAAGGCGTTTGATTATCGCCTGATCGACCAGTCGGCTGCTCGTATTGTTGAAACGGCCAAGCGTACTGGCGCAGTGGTGAATGGCCCGGTGCCATTGCCAACCAAGATTGAGCGCTTCGACGTGTTGCGTTCCCCGCATGTGAACAAGACTTCGCGTGATCAATTTGAGATTCGTACTCATCTGCGTTTGATGGACATCGTGGATCCGACCGATAAAACGGTGGATGCGCTGATGAAGTTGGACCTGCCGGCTGGCGTGGATGTGGAAATCAAGCTGCAGTAAACGTTGTACCAAAAGGCATTGGGTTTAAGCCTGGTGCCAGATTAAATCGGCTGACCAATTGTAGTCAGCCCCTTAAACAAAAGGAAATTATAATGAGCTTAGGACTTGTCGGTCGCAAGATTGGCATGACCCGCGTATTTACCGATGACGGTTCGTCGTTGCCGGTAACTGTGCTGGAAGTGTCCAATAATCGTGTTACTCAGGTTAAATCCGTAAACACCGATGGCTACAGCGCTGTGCAATTGGCACACGGTGTGCGTCGTCCCGGTCGCGTCAGCAAGGCTGCCGCCGGACACTACGCCAAGGCGGGTGTGGAAGCGGGGAGTGCACTCAAGGAATTCACTGTATCCCCTGAACAACTGGCTGGCCTGCAAGCAGGTTCTGTGGTCAGTGTTGAAATATTTCAGGTGGGTCAACTGGTTGATGTGACTGGCGTAACCAAGGGTAAGGGTTATGCTGGTACCATCAAGCGCTATCATTTCAAATCGGGACGTGCGTCGCACGGTAACTCCAAGTCGCACAATGTGCCGGGCTCCATCGGTATGGCGCAGGATCCGGGTCGTGTATTTCCGGGTAAGCGTATGACCGGTCATCTGGGTGATGTGCAGAGAACGGTGCAAAATTTACAGATCGTGCGTGTTGACGCTGCTCGGCAGTTGCTGTTGGTTAAAGGCGCTGTTCCCGGCGCAATCAACGGCAAGATCATCGTGCGTCCAGCAGTGAAGGCAGGTGTGTAATGGAACTTAAAGTTATAAACGATAAGGGTCAGCCGACCAAGAATTTGCAGGCTTCCGACGAGTTGTTTGGTCGCGAGTACAACGAGGATCTGGTTCATCAACTGGTTACTGCCTATCAGGCAAATGCGCGCGCTGGCAACAGCAAGCAAAAAGGCCGCAGCGAAATCGCCAAGAGTACTCGCAAGCCGTTTGCGCAAAAAGGTACGGGCCGCGCTCGTGCCGGTATGGCTTCCAGCCCGTTGTGGCGTGGCGGCGGTAAGATTTTCCCGAATACCGGGATTGAAAACTACGCGCAAAAAGTTAACCGCAAGATGTATCGCGCGGGTTTCGCTTCCATTCTGTCGAAGCTGGTTAGCGAAAATCGCTTGATGGTTGTTGAAAACCTGACGGTCGATTCGCCCAAGACCAAGATGCTAGCGGATAAAATCAAAGGTATGGGTGTGGACACCAATAAGTTCCGCCTGCTGATCATTACTGACAGCATCGATGAGAATCTGTATCTGTCGTCGCGTAATCTGGCTAATGTGCTGGTGTTGGAGGCCGATCAGGCCGATCCGATCAGCCTGGTGCGTTTCCCCAATGTTCTGGTGACGCGCAATGCGGTGGCTAAAATTGAGGAGATGTTCGCATGAGTACACAACAATTCAGCCAGGAACGTTTGATGAAGGTGTTGCTCGCTCCGCAAATTTCCGAAAAAGCAACCTATGTTGCCGAGAAGAATGAGCAGGTGATATTCCGTGTTGCAACTGACGCGACCAAGCCGGAGATCAAGGCAGCTGTGGAAATGATGTTCAAGGTGAGCGTCAATAGCGTGCAGGTTTCGTGTGTCAAGGGCAAGATCAAGCGCATGGGTCGCATCACGGGTCGTCGCAATGACTGGAAAAAAGCCTATGTGTGCCTGGCGCCGGGTCAGGAAATCAATTTTGCAGCAAGTGAGCAAGGGTAATCATCATGGCATTGATTAAACTAAAACCAACAACTCCGGGGCAGCGCGCGGTCGTGCGTGTTGTCAATCCCGATCTGCACAAAGGTAAGCCGGTAGCGGCTTTGCTGGAAAAGCAAGCCAAGACAGCGGGTCGTAACAACAATGGTCATATCACTACCCGTCACAAGGGCGGCGGCCACAAACAGCACTACCGTCTGGTGGACTTCAAGCGCAACAAGGATGGAATTCCTGCGACCGTAGAGCGTCTGGAATATGATCCAAATCGTAGCGCCAATCTGGCATTGCTGTGCTACGCCGATGGCGAGCGCCGTTACATCATTGCGCCTAAGGGCGTTGCTGCCGGGGCAACCCTGGTGAGCGGTTCGGAGGCTCCAATCAAGCCGGGTAATGCGCTGCCGTTGCGCAACGTGCCTGTGGGTTCGACGATACATTGCATCGAAATGTTGCCGGGCAAGGGCGCGCAGCTGGCGCGTTCCGCTGGTACTTCGGTGCAACTGCTGGCTCGTGAGGGCAGTTACGCGCAATTGCGTCTGCGCTCCGGTGAGATTCGCAAGGTGCATATCGATTGCAAGGCGACACTGGGTGAGGTGGGCAATTCGGAGCATAGCCTGCGTTCTATCGGCAAGGCCGGCGCGATGCGTTGGCGCGGTGTTCGCCCAACAGTGCGCGGTGTGGTAATGAACCCGGTCGATCACCCGCATGGCGGTGGTGAGGGTAAGACAGCTGCAGGCCGCCATCCGGTCAGTCCGTGGGGTGTTCCAGCCAAGGGTTTCCGTACACGTCGCAACAAGCGCACTAGCGGCATGATCGTGCGTCGTCGCTTTCAGGTTTAAGGAGTAGATATATATGGCACGTTCGATTAAAAAAGGTCCATTTGTCGACACTCATTTGCTCAAGAAGATTGAGACGGTGCGTGCGACCAATGATAAACGTCCGGTGAAAACTTGGTCGCGCCGTTCCACGGTGTTGCCCGAGTTCGTCGGTTTGACAATTGCGGTGCACAACGGCAAGCAGCATATTCCGGTATACGTATCCGAGAATATGGTGGGCCACAAGTTGGGCGAGTTTTCCCTGACGCGCACCTTCAAAGGCCATGCTGCTGATAAAAAAGCAGCGGTCAAGAAATAAGGAGGCATGATGATAACGACTACCGCAGTTGCAAAAAGGATACATCTCTCCGCGCAGAAGGGCCGTTTGGTGGCTGACCAGATTCGCGGTTTGCCGGTTGCGCAAGCGCTCAATATTTTGAATTTCAGCCCGAAGAAGGCCGCCGTCATTATCAAGAAGGCGCTCGAATCAGCGATTGCGAATGCTGAGCACAACGATGGCGCTGATATCGATGAGCTGAAAGTAAAGACCATTTACGTTGACAAGGCGGCATCTGGCAGGGGCTTTATTGCCAAGGCCAAGGGGCAGGGCAATCGTCTTGAAAAGCAAACTTGCCACATTACGATCAGCGTCGGGAACTAAGGGTAAATTATGGGACAGAAAATTCATCCAACCGGTTTCCGGTTAAGTGTTCGCAAAAACTGGGATTCCAAATGGTTTGCCAATAGCCATAACTTTGCTGATTTGTTGCTCAAAGATATTGATGTTCGTGCTTATCTGAAAAAGAAGCTGGTTGCTGCAGGTGTATCGAAGATAGTCATCGAGCGTCCGGCAAAAAATGCCAAGGTGACGATATATACCGCGCGTCCAGGCATGGTGATCGGCAAGAAGGGCGAAGATATCGAAACGTTGCGTGCCGAGTTGCGTAAACGCATGGGCTTGCAGTCTGTCGACGTCGCAATCGAGGAAGTGCGCAAGCCTGAAATCGATGCGCAACTGATCGCCGAGAGCATTACCGCTCAGCTCGAAAAACGCATCATGTTCCGTCGTGCGATGAAGCGTGCGATGCAAAACGCGATGCGCCTCGGCGCGCAAGGCATCAAGATCATGAGCTCGGGCCGTTTGAACGGTATCGAGATCGCGCGTACCGAATGGTATCGCGAAGGCCGTGTGCCGTTGCATACATTGCGTGCCGATATTGACTATGGCACTGCCGAAGCAAAGACCACTTACGGAATTATTGGCGTAAAAGTTTGGGTATTCAAGGGTGATGTGTCGGATCAGGAGGTTGTAGCGCCTGCCGTTGCTGAACCGGAAAAGAAAGTAAGAAAGTCGGGAGTAAAGCATGCTACAGCCAGCTAGAAGGAAATTCCGCAAGGAACAAAAGGGCCGGAACACTGGCATTGCCACTCGCGGCAATAAAGTAAGTTTTGGCGAGTTCGGTTTGAAGGCGGTGGTGCGCGGTCGTTTGACGGCGCGTCAAATCGAGGCGGCCCGTCGTGCGATGACCCGCCATATCAAGCGTGGTGGACGTATCTGGATACGTGTTTTCCCGGACAAGCCAATTTCCAAGAAGCCTGCAGAGGTTCGTATGGGAAATGGTAAGGGTAATCCCGAGTACTACGTTGCCGAGATTCAGCCCGGCAAGATGTTGTACGAGATGGATGGTGTGGACGAGGCGTTGGCGCGTGAAGCGTTTCGCCTGGCATCGGCAAAGTTGCCTTTGGCCACCACTTTTGTGGTTAGACAGGTAGGGACATAACATGAAAGCCAGTGAACTTAAAGCGAAGTCTGTGGCGGATTTGCATACCGAATTATTGTCTTTGACTAAAGCTCAGTTTGGTTTACGTATGCAAGTTGCGACTCAGCAAATGACCAATACCAGCGAAGTGCGTAAAGTGCGTCGCGATATTGCTCGTGTTAAAACTGTGTTGACGCAGAAGGGTGCTAAATGAGCAATTTAAAAACAACAAGCGAATCCAAGCTGAAGCGTACCCTGACCGGTACCGTGACCAGCGACAAGATGGACAAGACCGTGACGGTTTTGGTCGAGCGCAAGGTCAAGCACCCTTTGTTGGGCAAGATCATTCGCGTTTCGAAAAAATACCATGCGCATGATGAAGAAAATCAGTTTCATGTTGGTGATGTGGTGACGATAGAAGAGTGCCGCCCACTCGCTAAAACCAAGACTTGGCGCGTCGCAAAGTTGCTCGAAAAGGCGGCAGGTAATCAGTTGTAATTTTGCTTGCTTCTTTTTCAAAATAGCATATAATGCGCGGCTTCGTTTCATCGCCGCTTGCGGCGACCTAACCCTGACGGGTTCCAAAACTGGCCGCTGTGGGCGGAAAAAGTTGGAGATTAAATAATGATACAAATGCAGTCTGTTTTAGATGTGGCTGACAATACTGGTGCGCGTTCGGTGATGTGCATCAAGGTGTTGGGTGGTTCAAAGCGTCGGTATGCTTCCGTTGGTGATGTCATCAAGGTCAGCATCAGGGATGCGGCACCGCGTGGTCGCGTAAAGAAGGGTGAGGTATACAACGCCGTGGTGGTTCGCACTGCCAAGGGTGTTCGTCGCTCCGATGGTTCTCTGGTCAGGTTTGATGGCAATGCTGCGGTGTTGCTCAATGCTAAGCTTGAGCCTATCGGCACACGTATCTTTGGGCCAGTCACGCGCGAGTTGCGTACCGAGAAGTTCATGAAGATCGTTTCGCTGGCACCAGAAGTGCTTTAACGGCAATGGATCGAGTCGAGGAAAATCATGCGCAAGATTAAGAGAAATGATGACGTTATCGTCATCACCGGCAAGGACAAGGGAAATCGTGGCAGTGTGCAGCAAGTGCTGGGCGAATTTTTGTTGGTGGCCGGGATCAACAAGGTCAAGAAGCATCAGAAGCCTAACCCGGTTAAGGGGTTGACGGGCGGGATCGTGGAGAAGGAGTTGCCGATTCATATTTCGAATGTGGCAATTTATAACGCGTCTGCCAAGAAGGCGGATCGTGTCGGTATTAAAACGCTGGAGGATGGGCGCAAGGTGCGCGTATTCAAATCCAGCGGTGAAATGATTGACGCTTAAGGGGTAATGGGCATGGCTCGTTTGTATGGGTTCTATAAAGATAAGGTCGCCAAAGACCTGATGAAGCAGTTTGGCTACAAGTCCATCATGGAAGTGCCGCGCATCGAAAAAATCACCCTGAACATGGGTGTTGGTGAGGCGGTTGCCGACAAGAAGGTGATGGAGTTTGCGGTTGGCGATATGCAGAAGATTGCCGGGCAAAAGCCGGTAGTGACGATGTCTAAAAAGTCCATTGCGGGCTTCAAGATTCGTGAGGGTTATCCGGTTGGTTGCAAGGTGACATTGCGCAAGGAGCGCATGTACGAATTTCTGGATCGTCTGATTACGGTAGCTATCCCGCGCATTCGCGATTTTCGTGGGATTTCCGGCAAGTCATTTGACGGCCGTGGAAACTACAACATGGGCGTGAAAGAGCAGATCATTTTTCCGGAAATCGAGTACGAAAAGATTGATGCGATCCGTGGTATGAATATCACTATAACGACTTCTGCGAAGACCGATGAGGAGGCGAAGGCGCTTCTGATGGCTTTCAAACTCCCATTAAAGAAATGAGGACTACTAATGGCTAAGATTGCAGTTATTAACCGTGACCAAAAGCGCCGTGAGATGGTGGCGAAGTTTGCGGCTAAGCGTGCGTTGTTGATGGCGACGATTTCGAATGTGAAGCTGAGCGAAGAAGAGCGTGCCGCTGCGCGCGTGAAATTACAGGCTTTGCCGCGCGATTCGAGTCCGGTTCGGTTGCGCAATCGTTGTGCGTTGACTGGTCGTCCAAGGGGTACGTTCAGGAAGTTTGGATTGGGGCGTATCAAGTTGCGTGAATTCGCGATGCGCGGTGAGATTCCTGGTATCGTCAAGGCTAGCTGGTAGGAGAAATATATGAGTATGAGTGATCCGATTTCCGACATGTTGACGCGCATTCGTAATGCGCAAATGGCGGAAAAAGTTACCGTTGCGATGCCGTCTTCCAAGTTGAAGGTGGCGATAGCTGTTGTATTGAAGGATGAGGGCTATGTTGATGGCTTTAATGTTGTTAAAGGCGATGGCGGAAAAGCTGTGCTGGAAATAGCCTTGAAGTATTACAGTGGCCGCCCGGTAATCGAAAAGATTCAGCGAGTAAGTCGCCCCGGGTTGCGTATCTACAAGGGTTCCGGTGACATTCCTAAGGTTATGAACGGCCTGGGTATCGCCATCGTGTCGACTTCCAAAGGTTTGATGACCGACCGCAAAGCGCGCGCCAATGGTATTGGCGGTGAAGTGCTGTGCGTAGTCGCGTAGCGAGGTAAGCATGTCTAGAGTTGCTAAAAATCCTGTCGCGGTGCCCAGTGGTGTTGAAGTTGCGCTGGCGGCGAATGAAATTTCGGTGAAGGGCCCGCTGGGTACCTTGAAACAAGCTTTGTCCGGTGGCGTGGCTGTGGTGCGCGAAGGGGATCATTTGTTGTGTAAGGCGCAGAATGATTCTACTGAGGCTGATGCGATGTCCGGCACGATACGCGCTTTGCTGGCGAACATGGTGCATGGTGTGAGCAAAGGTTTTGAGCGCAAGCTGACTTTGGTTGGCGTGGGTTATCGTGCACAAGCTGCGGGCGATACCTTGAATTTGACGCTGGGTTACTCCCATCCGGTTTCTTACAAGATGCCTGCCGGTGTAAAGGTTGAGACGCCGACGCAGACAGAGATCGTGTTGAAGGGTGCCAACAAGCAGCAAGTCGGCCAGGTCGCTGCTGAGATACGCGCGTTCCGCGAACCGGAGCCATATAAGGGCAAGGGTGTGCGTTACAGCGATGAAGTGGTGATCCTGAAAGAAACCAAGAAGAAATAATTGAGGCGAATATGTTGATCAAAAAAGAAGCGCGTCAGCGCAGGGCACGCAAAACCCGTGCACGCATTGCTGAAAAAAAGTCGATCCGGTTGGCGATAAGTCGCACCAATCTGCATATCTATGCCCAGGTGATCTCTGCTTGTGGCAGTAAAGTTTTGGCTAGTGCGTCCAGCGTTGAGGCGGATGTGCGCAAATCGTTGGCGAATGGCGGCAACAAGGCTGCCGCAGCTGTGGTGGGCAAGCGTATCGCTGAAAAAGCAAAGAGCGCGGGTATTACTCAGGTGGCATTCGACCGTTCCGGTAACCGATATCATGGTCGTGTCAAGGCGTTGGCTGAAGCTGCGCGTGAACATGGTCTGCAGTTTTAATTGGAGTTGAGCGATGGCTAAGCCGCAAGGGAAAATGCAACAGCAGGAAAAGCGTGACGATGGTTTGATCGAAAAAATGATCTCCGTGAACCGTGTCACCAAGGTGGTTAAGGGTGGCCGTATCATGGGTTTTGCCGCACTGACAGTTGTTGGTGATGGTGACGGTCGCGTTGCAATGGGCAAAGGAAAGTCCAAGGAAGTTCCGGTTGCCGTACAAAAGGCGATGGATGAAGCGCGTCGCAATCTGGTTAAGATCAGCTTGAAGAACGGCACGTTGCATCATACCGTGATCGGTAAGCATGGTGCAGCCAAGGTTTTGATGCAGCCGGCATCCGAAGGTACCGGCATTATCGCGGGTGGCGCGATGCGCGCGGTGTTCGAGGCGGTGGGCGTGAAAGACGTGTTGGCCAAGTGTATCGGTTCCAGCAATCCTTATAACGTTGTGCGTGCCACGCTGAATGGCTTGAGGGCGATCAATGCGCCGTCGGAAATTGCGGCCAAGCGCGGCAAGAGTGTTGACGAGATTTTGGGGTAAGACATGACAAAAGCCAAAGCAGCAAGCAAGACTTTAAAAGTGACGCAGACCAAGAGTCTGATCGGCACCAAGCAATCGCATCGTGCAACGATACGGGGCTTGGGGTTGCGTCATATCAATCACACTGTGCAACTGGAAGATACTCCCTGTGTGCGCGGCATGATCAACAAAGTGTTCTACATGGTTAAGTGCGAGGCATAATAAATGCAACTCAATAAAATTCAACCCGCATCAGGTGCAAAACATGCCAAGCGCCGTGTCGGTCGCGGTATCGGTTCCGGTTTGGGCAAGACATGCGGTCGCGGTCACAAGGGGCAGAAGTCCCGTACTGGCGGTTTTCATAAGGTCGGCTTCGAGGGCGGTCAGATGCCTTTGCAACGCCGTTTGCCCAAGCGCGGATTTGTGTCATTGACACGCAATGATACCGCTCAAGTGCGACTGGTCGATCTGCAAAAGATGCCTGTTGACACGATAGATATGCTGGCGCTCAAGCAGGCCGGTGTTGTGCATGCCAACGCGTTGACCGTCAAAGTTATCATGAGCGGTGAAATCACCCGTGCGGTACAGTTGCAAGGTTTGCTGGTAACCAAGGGTGCACGTACAGCGATTGAAGCCGCTGGCGGTAGCATTGCTGAGTAAGGTTAGTACGTGAGTACAGTTGCCAAGGATGTAAGTAAGGGTAAGTACGGCGACTTGAGCAGTCGCCTTTGGTTTCTGCTGGGGGCGTTGGTTGTATACCGCGTCGGTGCGCATATCCCGGTGCCCGGTATCGATCCGAATGTTTTGGCGGATTTGTTCAAGTCGCAAAAGAGCGGAATTTTGGGCATGTTCAACATGTTCTCGGGAGGCGCGCTATCGCGTTTCACGATATTTGCTCTGGGTATCATGCCGTATATCTCTGCATCGATCATCATGCAGTTGGCGGCGATAGCGGTACCGCAGCTTGAGCAGCTGAAGAAAGAGGGCGAAGCGGGTCGTCGCAAGATTACCCAGTACACGCGCTACGGTACGTTGGGTTTGGCGTTGTTCCAGGCGTTTGGTATTTCGGTGGCGCTGCAGGCGCAACCTGGGTTGGTGCCAAATCCTGGCGGGATGTTCCAGTTGACCACGGTAGTGACGCTGGTGACCGGAACGATGTTTTTGATGTGGCTGGGCGAGCAGATCACCGAGCGCGGATTGGGTAACGGGATTTCGCTGATTATTTTTGCGGGTATCGCGGCGGGTTTGCCGCATGCGATCGGCAGCACACTGGAATTGGCGCGTACCGGAGCTTTCTCGATACCTTTGGTGTTGGCGCTGCTGGTCGGTTCTGTTGCTGTGACGGCGCTGGTTGTGTTCGTTGAGCGTGGCCAGCGCAAAATATTGGTGAACTATGCCAAGCGCCAGGTGGGCAACAAGGTTTACGGCGGGCAAAGTTCACACTTGCCACTGAAGCTGAATATGGCTGGTGTGATACCGCCGATTTTTGCTTCCAGCATTATTTTGTTTCCGGCGACGATTGCCGGGTGGTTTGGTAGCGGGCAGGGCATGGGTTGGCTCAAGGATATCAGCGATAAGCTGTCGCCAGGTCAGCCGATTTATGTGCTGTTTTATGCCGCTGCAATTGTATTTTTCTGCTTCTTCTATACGGCGCTGGTGTTCAGCCCGAAAGAGACTGCAGATAACCTGAAAAAGAGCGGGGCGTTTTTGCCCGGCATACGGCCAGGTGAGCAGACTGCGCAATATATCGAGAAGATCATGCTGCGGCTGACCATGGTGGGTGCGGTGTACATATCGCTGGTTTGCTTGTTGCCGGAATTTTTGGTGGTTAAGTGGAATGTGCCGTTTTATTTTGGCGGTACATCGCTGTTGATTATGGTAGTGGTGACGATGGACTTTATGACGCAGGTGCAGTCATATTTGATGTCTCACCAATATGAAGGCTTGCTGAAGAAAGCAAACTTCAAAGGTGGGTTGACACGCTAATGTCCAAAGAAGATGTGATTCAGATGGCGGGCGAGGTTGAGGAATCGCTGCCCAATGCAACGTTCCGAATCAAGCTGGAAAATGGTCATGTGGTGTTAGGTCATATTTCAGGGAAGATGCGCATGCACTATATCCGCATCCTGCCAGGTGATAAGGTGACAGTAGAGTTAACGCCCTACGATTTGAGTAAAGCGCGCATTGTGTTCCGCGCGAAATAGCAAGGCAGATAAGGAGAAAATAATGAGAGTTCAAGCGTCTGTTAAGAAAATTTGTCGTAACTGCAAGATCGTTATTCGTAAACGCGTGGTGCGGGTTATTTGCACCGAACCGCGTCACAAGCAACGCCAAGGGTAATTGAGCCAAGGCCAATTGAGAAAAACTGGCTTTGAGTGTTATAATTTTCGTTTTTCAAAGATAGGGTAGCTGCATGGCACGTATCGCAGGGGTCAATATCCCAAACCATCAACACGCTGTGATTGCTTTAACGGCAATCTACGGTATCGGACGCACACGCTCGCAAAATATTTGCACGGCGGCTGGTGTGAACGCCACCACCAAAATGAAAGATTTGACCGACGCTGAAGTTGAAAAGCTGCGTGAACAAGTCGCAAAAATCACGGTAGAAGGCGATTTGCGCCGTGAAGTCACCATGAGCATCAAGCGTTTGATGGACTTGGGTTGCTATCGCGGCGTGCGTCATCGTCGCGGTTTGCCATGTCGCGGCCAACGCACTCGCACCAATGCACGTACCCGCAAGGGCCCGCGCAAGGCGATTGCCGGTGCCAAGAAGTAATTTTGAACGCCCCAGTAACGCCTTAGAGTATTTTAGAGGATTAGAGTATGGCCAAGCCAAGCACGAAAGTGCGCAAAAAAGTTAAGAAGAATGTGGCGGAAGGTATCGCGCACGTTCATGCTTCCTTCAACAATACCATCGTCACCATCACCGACCGTCAGGGCAATGCTTTGGCATGGTCGACCAGCGGTGCGAATGGTTTTAAAGGCTCACGCAAGAGCACGCCATTTGCTGCGCAGATAGCGGCTGAAACGGTAGGTAAGTCGGCTGCCGAATGCGGGGTTAAAAATCTTGAAGTGCGCATCAAGGGACCCGGCCCAGGCCGTGAATCTGCGGTACGCGCATTGAATGCGGCTGGTTTTAAGATCACCAGCATTTCCGATATCACCCCGGTTCCGCACAACGGTTGCCGTCCGCCCAAAAAGCGCCGGAATTAATTTTAGGAGTCGATCTTGGCTAGAAATCTTGATGCAAAATGCCGTCAGTGCCGCCGCGAAGGCGAAAAGCTGTTTCTGAAGGGCGAAAAATGTTTTACCGATAAATGCGCGGTTGAGCGCAGGGCGTATGCTCCTGGTCAGCACGGGCAGAAAAAGAATACCCGTTTGTCCGAATACGGCGGACAGCTGCGTGAAAAGCAGAAAGTGCGTCGTATTTATGGCGTGCTGGAGAAGCAATTCCGCCTGACATACAAGCGTGCTGAAAGTCAGCGCGGCATCACCGGCGAAAATCTGCTGCAGAATCTGGAGTGCCGTCTGGACAACGTTTCGTATCGTATGGGTTTCGGCGCATCACGTTCTGAAGCGCGCCAGGTTGTTCGCCACAACGGCGTGCTGGTAAACGGTCAGCGTGTGAATATTCCATCTTACCAAGTGCGTCCTGGCGACGTAGTTGAAGTGGTCGAAAAATCCAAGTCCCAGTTGCGCATCAAGGCGGCTGTTGCTGCCGCTGAACAGCGCGGTTTCCCGGAATGGATCGAAATGGACACCAAGGCCTTTAAGGGAACATTTAAAGCTAAACCACAACGTGCCGAACTGCCTGCAACCATCAACGAGCACCTCGTAGTTGAGTTGTATTCCAAGTAATCCACGCGGAGTAGCATATGTCTAAGAATGAGTTTTTGAAGCCACGCATCATCGATGTGCAAAAGATTTCCGACACCCAGGCCAAAGTGGTGATGGAGCCGTTTGAGCGCGGCTATGGTCACACACTGGGCAATGCATTGCGCCGTATCCTGTTGTCTTCGATGCAGGGCGCAGCACCAACTGAAGTCAAGATGGCCGGCGTGTTGCATGAGTACGCCACGATTGATGGCGTGCAGGAAGATGTTGTCGATATTTTGCTGAACCTCAAGGGTGTGGTATTGCGTTTGCATAACACCCCGGAAGTTGTTCTGACCCTGAAAAAAGAAGGCGCCGGTGTGGTGACTGCGGCTGACATCAGTGGCAACGCCGATGTGGAAGTGGTCAACCCTGGACATGTGATCGCTCACCTGACAGCCGGTGGCAAACTGGACATGCAGATCAAGGTCGAGCAAGGCCGTGGTTACGTGTCGGCGATTTCACGTGCGGCTCCGAACGAAACACGCGCAGTTGGCCATATCGCGCTGGATGCTTCGTTCAGCCCGGTTAACCGTGTCAGCTATGCCGTGGAAAGCGCTCGCGTTGAGCAGCGTACCGACCTGGACAAGCTGGTGATGCATATCGAAACCAATGGTGCGATCGATCCAGAAGAAGCGATCCGCAATGCGGCGCGCATCCTGGTTGACCAGTTCTCGGTATTCGCCACGCTGGAAGGCACCGAGCCTGTTGTTGAAAAGGTTCAGGCGCCGAAGGTCGATCCTATCCTGTTGCGCCCAGTGGACGACCTGGAGCTGACACCGCGTTCTTCGAACTGTCTCAAGGCGCAAAGCATCCATTACATCGGCGATCTGATCCAATACAGCGAAAACGATCTGCTGCGCACACCGAATCTGGGACGCAAGTCGCTGAACGAAATCAAGCAGGTTCTCGCCGAGCACAATTTGTCGCTGGGCATGAAGCTGGAAAACTGGCCTGTCGCTACCAGCGTATAGAGCAATTAAAGAAGTCACGAAAGGCAAATCATGCGTCACCGTTTAGGTTTAAGAAAACTCAACCGCACCAGCAGCCACCGTCTGGCGATGTTCCGCAACATGACCGTGTCGCTGTTGCGCCATGAACTGATCAAGACCACGCTGCCTAAAGCCAAGGAACTGCGCCGTGTTGCGGAGCCTATCCTGACACTGGGCAAGAACCCCAGCCTGGCAAACCGCCGTCTGGCATTTGCCCGTCTGCGCGACCGCGAAATGGTCACCAAGCTGTTCGATGAGCTCGGCCCACGCTATGCAGCGCGTAACGGCGGCTACTCGCGCATCCTCAAGTTCGGTTTCCGCAAGGGCGACAACGCGCCGATGGCACTGGTCGAACTGATGGACCGTCCGGCAGATGCAACTGCGGTTGATGTCGAGTAAACAGTTTAAGAAGTGATAGCATCAAATAAAAAAGCCGGCCTTGCCCGGCTTTTTTATTGGGCGTGTATATGAGCAGTGAGTAAACCTGAACCCATACTTATAACCATCCTGCGCCACGGCGCGGTGGAAGGGCGCGCGCATGTTTTTCGCGGCGCGCTGGACGATCAGCTCAGCGAACAGGGCGTATCGCAAATGCGGCAGGCGTTGCTGTGCTTCCCCAAGCAAAAATATGACGCGATCGCCAGCTCGCCGTTACGCCGCTGCCACGATTTTTCCGTCATGCTGGCCGCGCAACACGGATGGGCATTGCAGGTGATGTCCGAATTCCGCGAGCTATCCTTCGGCGACTGGGAAGGGCTGACGCCGGACGAGGCTGAGGCGCGCGAACCGGAAATGTATCGGGAATTCCGCAGCAGCTACGGCGTGCATGCGCCACCCAACGGCGAGGCGCTGGCATCGTTGCGTGAGAGAGTCGCGCGAGGGTGGCAGCAATGGATCGCACAAGACATCGGTGCGAACCGTTTGCTGGTCACGCATGCGGGCGTGATGCGCGCGCTGCTGATCGAGCTGTTCGCGTTTACGCCCGCGCAGGCGTTCCAGATCGCTCTGCCCGAAGCGGCGTGCATGAGGGTTTCCTGGCTGGATGGCCAGCCGCCGTTTTTGCTTTCCCTCAACTGAATGTACAGGCACTGATATGCGCGGATTTATTTTGGCATTGCAATTCCTGACGCGGCTGCCGACACCGCAGTTGCGCCACCTCGCCCCTGCCGAGATGCCGCGCAGCGCGCAATGGTTTCCGCTGGTGGGCCTCATCATCGGCGCACTGCTGGCGGGTGCGCTATGGCTGGGCAGCCGTGTCGATCCATGGCTGGGCGCGCTGTTGGCGTTGCTGGGATGGGTGTGGGTCACAGGTGCGTTGCATCTGGATGGTTTGGCCGATATGAGCGACGCGATGGGGGCGGCGCACCGCGAGCGCGAGCGCTTTCTGGCGGTGCTGGCCGATCCGCATCTGGGCACGTACGGCGTGCTCAGCCTGGTGTTGCAACTGATAACCAAGCTGGTGCTGCTGATGTTGCTGGCGCGCAATCCACAACACGGGCTGCAATTTTGGGCGCTGCTGCTGATTCCCGCGTGGGCGCGCTGGGGAGCGCTGCTGTGGGCGCGGCTGCCCTCGCTCAAGCCGGGGTTGGGGGCAAGTTTGGCCGATCAGGTCAACGGCGGCGCATTCTGGTTTTGGTTAGTCGTGTTGATGTTATGCAGCACAATCGTGCCGATGCTGCTGGTTGCTCCTGTGCTGGTCTGGCTGTGGCAACAATTTTTACTGCGCCGCCTGGGCGGCATGACCGGCGACACGCTGGGCGCGGGCGTGGAACTGGTGGAAAGCGCGGCCCTGCTGGTTCTGGTGCTGTGGCCGGGGTATTGGTTGCCGACCTTGGGGTAGCGCAGGGCCCATCACTTCTCGGCGTGGTTGTCTTCAGGCCTGTCGTCTTTGGGCTTGCCGGAAAAAAGGATCATCCCGAACAGGATCAGCGCCGGCGCCAGCACGGTTATGGTAATAAACAAGTTTCTTAAGATCATGGAAGCTCTTCCGATTGTTGGGTGACAGTGCCGAAAAAACGATGCGATTGTACGGCACCAATGAAACAATGCTAGCATAGCCATGCAATCGATAGGGGCGCATAAAAATAATAAATATAAATTGTTTGTCAGGCTCGACGCGCATTGCTTGGGGCCGGTATTTCACTAACTGGGGGCGTAGGTGAGTACATGGATATTGAGAATAAATCCTGCTCAATAGGGGCACTGGGACTTTCGGACAGCGAATTAAAGGTATTGGGGAGCATGGCGATCTTGACGCGCGCACGCGCGGAAGGGAGCTATGTGATGAGCGCGAGTGCTGAGATCGTCAATTGCGATATCGTGATCGTCAATGCGGAAGATCACGCGTCGATGATCCGTTGGCATGCCGTTATGGTGACACCGCAGCCGCCGGTGATGGTGCTGTACGCCAGCGCTCCTCCTGCCGACCCTGCCCAGCATTATCTGTTAAGGCCGTTTGGTCCCGCCAAACTGCTGGCGTTACTGGACAGGATTGCCGCCGGATTGCGCGAATCCGGCCAAATCTGGAAAAAGCCTGCACTGTCTCATGCTGCAACGGCACCGATTAATGCTGCGTCGCTGCGGGCGCTGGTGGTTGACGATAGCCCGACTGTCTGTAAACAGCTGGAATTGGAATTGCGCAATTTCAACATCCATGCGGACATCGCCGAGACCGGCGAGCGTGGCCTGGAGTTGCTGGCGCAGCACAAATACGATCTGGTTTTTCTGGATGTGGTGCTGCCGGGAACAGATGGTTATCAGGTGTGCAAATCCATCAGAAAAAATCCGCAAACCAAGCAAACACCGGTGATCATGCTGACCAGCAAATCGTCGCCTTTCGATCGGGTGAGGGGGTCTTTGGTCGGATGCAACGCCTACCTGACCAAACCCGTGGACTATGATACCTTCCGGGAAACCGTCGGCAAATATGTGGAAACCGAAACCTAGCGTGAAGCGTTGCTTTAGGGTAAAAAGTAATTGTTCATAACTTGATCAACCGCAAAGGAAAAACAAATGGCAAAAAAAGTATTGGTAGTCGATGATTCCGCAGCCGATCTGGCAAATATCAAGACGGTGTTGAGCGATGCGGGATGCATAGTTGTTACCGCGATCAATGGCGCCGAGGCGATCACCAAGGCAAAGGCCGAAAAACCGGCGATCATTTTTCTGGATGTGGTTATGCCGGACATGGACGGTTATGAGGCATGCCGCCAACTGGCGCAAGACGGCGATACCAAGGCCATCCCGGTGGTGTTTGTCACCAGCAAGGGGCAAAAGGCAGACAAGGTTTGGGGTGAGTTGCAGGGAGCCAAGGGGCATATCAGCAAGCCTTACACCGCAGATCAGGTCATAGACCAACTTAAAAAATTCGGCTGAACTTGGTCAATCCACTAAGCGGCTTGGCAGACGGCGGCATGGAAGAGACGCGGGTCTTTCAGCAATCCTCCCCGGATGTTGACGGCATGCTGCCGCCTGGTGCGGCGCTCGCGCGTTTCGAACCGCCACTGGGGGTGCATATGGCCGCCGCCGGGCAGCTTAAGCAGGAGAAGCGGGTGCGCTATGGTTTCCGGGTCGGCGATCTGGGGCTGCTGATCAATGCCGACACCGGCAGCGAGGTGCTGGCGATGCCGGCTGTCGCATCCATGCCCGGCGCGCTGCCGGGTTTTTTGGGTCTGATCAATCTGCGCAGCAATCTGGTGCCGTTGTATGAATTGCGCGTCTTGATCGGCATCGAACCGCGCCGCGCCAGAACCGAGACGATGGTGCTGGTGTTCGATCAGGGCGATCGGGCGGTGGGCGTGATCATCGAGGGTAATCCCCGCGCTCTTACCGCGTTGCGTCCGTTGCCCAATTTGCCCCCGCTGCCGGATGCATTGCAGGATCATGTGACCGCAGGCTTTGTGCAGGATGAAACGGTATGGCTGGAATTTGACCACGGTTCATTTTTCGCGGAAGCGAGCCGTGGCGTCAACTTGCAAACGATATAGTGCAGCCAAAAAACAATTGGGCTTAACGGGCATGGTATTGTTGCCAGCCATGAGAATGAAACTCGGAACGACCGTTTCCCCCACCTCAATCCTGGTGGAACTACTAGCCATTCGACTATGCCCGAAAACGGCAAGTCGCTGGTTATCCCCCTGAGGGAGAGGAGGCAAACGAATCGCTGTGCGAGTTTCACGTTTAAATGAAGCCATCAGCAATGAGCAATCAACTTGAATCGGGAGATTACGCATGAAAAGTTTTAGCTTAACCATCAGGGCAAAAATCATTACTTTGGCCGTTGTAGCCGTGCTCTTTCTGGCGGCCGTCGGCGGGGCTGCCATCGAGGGTCTGAATACGCTGTCGAAAATATCGACCGAAGCGGTGGACAGCGATGCCGCAATGTTTGAGTTGCTTAAGGAGACTGCGGACGTGCGCTCCACTTTCCAGAGGCAGGTGCAGGAATGGAAGGATACCCTGTTGCGCGGCAACGACCCGGAGCTCTATGCCAAATACTATGGCGCATTCGAAAAGAATCATGCGGAGGTGGAAAAAAAATTAAGGGAGACGCGCAAGCTGGCTGAAGAGTCGGAGTTGACCAGCCTGATCAGTGTGAAGGCGGTCGATGAGCTGCTCCAGTTGCACGAGGCGTTGCACCAGTCGTATGTGGAAGCGCTGAAGAGCTTCAATCCTGCCCATGCCGATGCTGGGCAGGAAGTGGATAAACTGGTGCGCGGCATAGATCGGCCTTTTACCGAAGCGCTCACCAAAATTGCCGACTCCATCGCGAACACTGCCGAAAAGGATGTTGAAGCAGCCAAGGCGGAAGTGGATGCGAAAGCCAAAACATCGTTGTTGATAGCGCTGGCCTCGCTTGGTTTGGCCGTGCCGCTGCTGATTGCGCTGGGTGTATGGATTACCCGGGGCATTATCCGCAATCTGGCCGCCTTCCAGAAAACCATCAACCTGATCAGCGAGGGTAATTTTGAAGTGCGGGCCAAAACCGACACCGGCGACGAGTTGGGGACGTTGGCCAAGGCGTTTAACGAACTGCTGGATAGCCGCGTGGCCACGCTGGCGCAGATACAACAGGAAAATGAACAGCTCAACGAGTCGGTGCTGGGACTGTTGCGCGCCGTGGCGCAGATAGCGAAAAAAGACCTGACGGTGAAAGTGCCGGTGTCCGAGGACGTGACGGGCGCGGTGTCGGACGCGCTGAACCTGCTGTCCAGCGAGACCGCCAAGGTGCTGCTGGATGTATCGAATATTTCGGCGGACGTGACCTCCGCCTCGCTGAAGGTGCAGCAGCAGGCGGACAACATGCTGCTGACGGCGGCGGAAGAGCGCGGCGAGGTGGAGCATACCGCGCAATCGTTATCCGCAGCGGCGCGGGCGATGCATGAAATCGCCGAACTGGCGCAGAAATGCAACGCCGTGGCGGATAACGCCATCAAGGCCACTGAGGTGGCCTTGTCAACCGTGAACAGCACCGTGAGCGGCATTAACAATACGCGCGACGTGATCCGCGAAACGGAAAAACGGATCAAGCGTCTGGGCGAACGCTCGCAGGAAATTTCCGGGGCGGTGAACCTGATCAACGTGATTGCCGAACGTACCCATATTCTGGCGTTGAACGCGAGTATGCACGCGGCTTCGGCGGGTGAAGCCGGGCGCGGTTTTGCGGTGGTGGCGGACGAGGTGCAGCGGCTGGCCGAAAACTCCCGCCAGGCCACGCAGCAGATCGCCGCGCTGGTGAACAACATTCAGATCGAGACGGCGGATACGGTGAATACGATGAATGACGCGATCACCCAGATCGTTGAGGGCAGCCGTCTGGCCGAACAGGCCGGGCAGCAGATGCACATGACCCAGCAGGCGACCTCCGAACTGGTGGACTCGGTGAAACAGATCGCTGCCAGTTCGGCAGAGCAGGCCAGGTCGGGGCAGGAGTTGGTCGAACTCGCGTCGTTGATCAAGATCAGCAGTGAAAAATCCAGTGAGAAGCTGCAACAGCAATCCGGCTACACCAGCAACTTGGTGGAATACGCCAAGCAGTTGCTGGCAGCCGTGCGCGTGTTCAAGCTGCCCGGCTAAGCTGGCTTCCTGATCCAGTAGAGCATCATGGACACGCTTGAGGAAAGGCTGCAACAGTTCGGCCTGGCCACCGCTGAGGAAATGGGAGAATTGATGGCACCCATGCCATCCGCCCCATCCGCAGCGGAAGATGCCGGCGTGGCGGCGCAGCTGTTGCAACGCTACGGCGAATCGGTGCAGCGCATCGGGCAATTGGCGTGGGATTGCGGCCTGCCGGGACTGCAATCGGTATGCGCGCTGGTCGAAACGAATCTGCTGCTGCTGCAGGGTGAAGAGCGGGCGCTGAGCGCCGATGAATGCGCCTTGTTGGAAGGATGGCCGATGCTGTTGTGCGGTTATCTGATTAACCATGCGGATCGCGAATCCAGCCTCGCCTTGCTGCAAAGCTTGTCGGCGACCTGGCCGATGACGATGCCAGACGAATCTGTCGCCGAGGAATTGCAGAAACTGATGGAGCAAGCGGCCCCTCCAGTTGCAGCACCTGTTGATTCGTTTGCTGATGCGCCGCCCGTCATTGCAACGCAACAAGTTGAACGGGAAATGCTCGCCATCCTGGCGTCAGAGCTGGGGCAAATGGACGAGCAGTTCAGTTCGGATTTGGCATCCGCGACGTATGGGCTGCCTGATGAGCGTCAGGGCGCGCTGACCAATTATCTCGATTTCATGGAACGCTTGAAGCTGACGGTGGAATCCGTCGGCTTAACCGCATTGTCGGCTTTATTCGCGCGGCTGATGCAGCATCTCATTGCGCTGACGGCAGGCTTGTCTGCGGCACAGCAGACCGTATTGAAACAATTGCCCGAATACCTGTCCGCCTACCTCGCCGCGCCCGATGATGAGCATGCCGCTGCCGCATTGGCGGCGCTGTTGAGCGATGCAGCGTGGACTACACCGGTCGGTGCCGATGCTGTTGCACAATGGCAGCGCGCGCTGAGCGATGTTCAACTGACGGACAGCGCCGCGCATCAGGCGCCGCGCCAGACTCACGCAGCAGCAGAGGATGTTGCGCTGGAATTGCCCGGTGATGTCAATCCGGAATTGTTGGATGGCCTGTTGCAGGAACTGCCGGTACAGGTGCGCGCTTTTACCGATGCGATTGCGCAAATCGCCAACGGCCAAGGCAGCCTCAAGGATGCGGAGCGGGCGATGCGCGCCGCTCATACGCTCAAGGGGGCGGCGAATACCGTGGGCGTGACCGGTATCGCCAATCTCACCCACCATCTTGAAGATATTCTGGTGGCTTTGATTGAAGCGGGGCAGCTGCCGCAGCAGGGCCTGGCGAAGGTGCTCATCAATGCGGGAGATTGTCTGGAGGAGATGGGTGAATTCCTGCTGGGTCTGGGGGATACGCCCGATAATGCGCAGGAGATATTGCAGCAAGTGCTGGATAGCGCCAACCGTATCGACCATGACGGTGTGGATGCAGATGTGACGGAACCGGCCCGGCCAACCATGTCGGCATCCGTGGAGAAAACGCCGGAACCCGTCCAGCGTGAGCCGGGTATATCCGCGCCCGCGGTCGAGCAGGCGTTGCGCGTCCCGGCTTCCGTGGTCGAGGAATTGCTGCGCCTGGCAGGCGAAACATTGATTTCCAATTCGCAAATTCAGGAGCAATTGCGCCAGTCAGCCGAACAGGCGGCACTGATCCGTAAACAACACTTGTTGATTCAGCAGCTGGCAGCAGAGCTGGAAGAGCTGGTGGATATACGCGGTATCGTTACGCCGCAACAGTCGGTGCGCAAGCAGGATGGTTTCGATGCGCTGGAATTCGAGCAATACAGCGAGCTGCAGACGATCAGCAGGCGAATGATAGAAGCGGTTACCGATGTGCAGGAAATGGCCGGCACGGCTGAGGAGCAACTGCTTACTCTGGACGAATTGCTGGGTGAACAGCGCCGCTTGCAGGTGGCCAACCAGCACGCGGTGATACGCACCCGCATGGTGTCGGTGGGCAGTGTGACTTCGCGTTTGCAGCGCGGGGTGAGGCAAACGGGCCGTTTGCTGGACAAGGCCGTGGATTTCACGATCAAGGGCGAGAACACCAGCATAGATGGACACGTGCTGAATGACTTGATGGATCCGCTGATGCACATATTGCGCAATGCGGTGGATCATGGCATCGAATCTGCCGAGACGCGCGCCGGCGCGGGCAAGCCGCTGCAGGGGCGCGTCGAACTGGCCTTTGCCCGCGAAGGTAACTCCATCGTGGTGAGATGCAGCGATGATGGCGCGGGCCTGGATTACGCAGCGATCCGGCGTATCGCCGAGCGCAAGGGTATGCTCAAGTCGGAACAAGCCCATACCGAGGAAGAACTCGCCAGGCTGATCCTGACGCCGGGATTTTCCACGCGCGACGAAACTTCGCAAGTGTCGGGACGCGGAGTCGGCATGGATGTCGTGTACAGCCGGGTGCAGGAAATGAAAGGCATGCTGGCCCTGCATTCGCGGCGCGGGCTAGGTTTGACGGTGGAGCTGCGCTTGCCGGTCACATTGTTGTCTACGCACACCCTGATCGTGCGGCAGCGCGACAAGCGCTTGGCGATTTCCAGCAGGGGGGTCGAGGATATCCGCTATGTGACGCGCGAGCAGTTCATGGAAATCGGCCCGCGAAAATTTTTTCGCGAAGGCGAAAAAATGTATGGCCTGGTCAGGCTGGAAAACTTGCTGTCATTGCCGACCGATCAGCGCGCCCAGGACAGGCACGGCTTCCCTATCCTGTTGACGCGCCTGAATGACGGGACGGTCAACGCGGTACAGGTGCAGGAGCTGATCGACAGCCGCGAAGTGGTGATGAAAAACTTTGGCCGCTATGTGCCGCGCACGCAGGGGGTGATAGGCGCGGTTATTTTGGGTGACGGCGGCGTGGTGCCGGTGATCGACCTGGTCGAATTGCTGCATGTGCCTATGCATCGGGCGCAATCTGTCCATGATCCCGCATCCCTGTCTGAATCGGGGCATCACACAGAGAATGAAGCCTTGCAGGTGCTGGTCGTGGATGATTCGCTGTCTGCCCGCCGCTCGCTGGTGCAGGTGATGAAAGATGCAGGATATGAGGTGCGCACCGCAAACGACGGCCTGGATGCGGTGAATATCCTGGAAAAATTTGTTCCCGACATCATCCTGTCAGACATGGAAATGCCGCGCATGAACGGACTGGAGTTGACGGCCAATGTGCGCCATGCGGAGCATACGAAACATGTGCCGGTCATCATGATCACGTCCCGCTCCACCGAGAAGCATCGCCAGATGAGCGCGTCAGCCGGAGTGAATGCGCATATCGTCAAGCCGTTCAGCGATGCGGAGCTGTTGCAGCATGTCGTCAGGCTGACCAAACGATGAATACGACTACCCTGACCCAGCCGGCATCGAATGCTGCGATGGCGTTGTTGAGCATCTCGGGTGTGCGCCTGATGTTGCCGCAAAGGGAAATTCGCGCGCTGGAATCCCTGGCGGATGTGGCCATGCAGGATGCCGAGTTGCCGGCGGTCGGCGGGATACAGCATGCGCAACAACGCTGGCCGGTTTACTGTCTGTCGCCCGAGTTGACGCTACAGGCTGCCGTGCCGGCGGAGCGTCGCGCATGCGTGCTGCTGGAGACCGGTACAGGTTATATGGGCATCCTGTGTGACGATGTCAGCATTGCCCGGCGAGTGCCGGATCGGCAGCATGAATTGCCATCTGCCATGCGCGTGCCGGACACTCCTGTTCTGGGATTGGCCGTATTGGACGAGCAGGAGATAGTCTGTGTGACCAGTGCGGAACGGCTGGTGGCGCATTTGACCCGGCAGGTGGGAATGTAATGGCGGCTGGAAAACCCGTTATGCAGCCGCCCAATGCCTGGTTGCTGGACTTCGGCCAGTCTTGTCGCGCTGCGGTGGGAACGAGGGTCTTGCTGCAAATCATGGAGAGACCGAAACTTCATGCGGTGCCCTGCTCACCGGCGTATTGTCATAGTGTCTTGTCCTGGCAGGGGCGTTTGCTGCCGGTCATGGATATGGCGGTGCGTTTGGGCGGTGTCCGGCAAGCCCCGCGCTTGCTGGCGGTAGTCGGTTATCGGGATCAGCCCGATGAACCGGTGCATTTTGCTGCGCTGCTGCTGGATGCGCTTCCGGTTGCGATCTCGGTCAGCAACACGCAGGCATCCCCGCTGCCGGAACAGCCCGCCGGCTGGGATCAGTTCGCTCTTTCCTGTTTCGCTTACCAGGATGCCGCCATCCCGATCTTGCATCTGGGAAGAATTTTTTCCGGTCAGAGCGATATCGGCTGACGATTGATGTTTTTCGGCCTGACCAAGCAAGTATGCGCATATTGTTCGATATATTCACGTCACAATTATCCCCGCCATGAGCAAACAACCCTACCAGCAAACTTCCGTCATCGACGCCATATTGGGTAACAACAAGGGCCGCGATCCGCAGCGTCTGACCATGAAGTACGCAAAGATGGCACAGAGTCCCTTTATTTTTCTGCGCGGCGCATGCCATTTGTTTTACGACGGCCTGCCGGATTTACCCTTGTTCCGCGATGCGCCTCGGGCCTGGAGTTGCGGCGACTTGCATTTTGAAAATTTCGGTAGCTACAAGGGAGATAACCGGCTGGTCTATTTTGATATCAACGACTACGACGAGGCCGCACTTGCCCCATTGACCTGGGACATGATTCGCTTGCTGACCAGCATCCAGTGCGGGGCTGGCGCCCTCAACGCGACACACGCCGAATCTTTGGCTGTCAGCCTCAGCTGCCTGAATGCCTATCGCAATGCGTTGATCAACGGCAAGGCCCTCTGGGTTGAGCGTGAAACTTCCGTTGGTCTCGTGAATGCGTTGTTAACGACGCTGCATGGACGCGAACGCGCAACCTTTCTCGATAAGCGCACGATCCGCAAAAACCACCGTCGCAGCCTGATATTGGACGGGGTGAAGGCATTACCGGCCTCCGATGCACAGAAAGAAATGGTCACGGAATTTTTGGACAATTTCGCTTCCATGCAAACGGAGCCAAAGTTTTTTCAGGTGCTGGACATCGGGCGCCGCATTGCGGGAACCGGCAGCCTGGGCGTGGAGCGATACGTGGTGCTGGTGGAAGGAAAAGGCTCACCCGACGGAAATTATCTGCTCGACATAAAGGAAGCCAAGCCGTCCGCGATGGCGCCCCACCTCGCCCGACTGGGCATAAAACAGCCGGGCTGGTTAGACGAGGCAAGCCGAGTCGTGACCGTCCAGAATCGGATGCAGGCCATAGATCACGCATTTCTTCAAGCGGTGAAACTCGACGGGTTGCCGTGCATCCTGAAAGGGCTGCAACCCTCGGAAGATCGTGTGGCCATCGGCGAGTGGGGCAAAAAGCTGGACCGGCTCAAAGAGGTTGTGGCTACTATGGGACGCGTCCTGGCTTGGGATCAACTTCGCGCTTCCGGGCGATCCGGATCGGCAAGCGCCGATGAACTTATCGCCTTCGCGCAACGGGACGACTGGGTGCCTGAAATGCTGGATGTCGCAACAGAAATGACGATCATGACTCGGCGGCAATGGGAAGTATTTGCCGGGGCATTGAGTGGCGGGCAATTTGCGGATCAAACACGGCGGACCTGACGGTCATTGCTGCTAACTTCATAAGCATAACGGTACTATTCGCCCCACTTCTTCATCAACGTTTGCTCCACGCCCAGATGATCCAGTATCCGCGCCACGGTGAAATCCACGATATCCTGAACGGTCTGCGGGTGATGATAGAAGCCCGGATTGGGCGGCATGATCACGGCGCCGGCATGCGATAGCCTGAGCATGTTCTCCAGGTGAATAGCCGAGAACGGCATTTCGCGCGGCGCTAAAATCAGCGTGCGTTTTTCTTTGAGCATCACGTCTGCGGCGCGCGTGATTAAATCGTCGCTGATACCGGCTGCGATCTTGCCTAGCGTGCCCATCGTGCACGGGCAGACCACCATCGCATCGCCGGGATTGGAGCCGGAGGCCATCGGTGCGTACCAGTCCTGGATGCCGAACACTTTCAGCTCGCCGCTGAATTTTCCGAAGCGTTCGGCGAACAGCTGTTGCGCATCCTGCGGGCGGTTGGGCAACGTAAAATCCAGTTCCTGCTTGGCGACGATTTGCGCGGCTTGCGAGTACACAAGATGCACGCGCGAGCCGCTGGCGAGCAGGCATTCGAGCAGGCGCATGCCATAGGGCAGGCCGGATGCGCCTGTGAAGGCGAGGGTGATTGTTTTCATGCGTGCTGTATTTGTTGTTCGAGGCGGCTCATTATCCTGCAAAAAACTTTTGTCCGCATAACCAGTGCCTAGTAGCTCCATCAGATTGCGCAGATTCACACAGATTAGAACCTACAAAATTGTAGGTTTAGTTTTTGTTTTTAATCTGCGTGAATCTGTGTAATCTGCGGATAGATGGTTTCGTTTTCCATAAAACGCGCCGCAATCAAACCGTTCACCGTGCCGAACAACAGCGCGGCGGTGGCGAAGATAGGAATCAAATAGGCGATGCCGGCATGCGGGATCAGCCATAAATATACGATCAGCATCTGTCCGGCGATGTGCGCAAAAGCGGCGCAGATGCTGTGGCTGACCGGGCCGAACCAGCGCCGTGGTAAGTGCTGGCTCAGCGCCAGCACAGCGAGACTGCACAGCGCACCGAACAGGCCGAGAAAAAATCCCGGAGTTAAAAAGTTGCCGAACAGCAAGCTGCCCGCGACAACACGCAACAGCGATACCCATGCGGCAGTGCGCCAGCCGTAACGCGCCAGCACGATCAGCGTGACGATGTTGGCCAGCCCCGGTTTGACACCGGGCAGCGGGGAGGGAATGGCATTCTCCAGTATCGTCAGCCCGAGCGCGACCGCCGCCATCCGCGCGACGCGATGGTCAGCGGCGGTGGTGTTTAACAGGATCGAGGTACAGGGCACAAGGGGCAAGGGGCAAGGGGGGGCAGCGTCGCCAGTTTGCACCTTGTTCCCTGTACCTCGATCCTGATTCTCAGTAGTTGAGGCTGTCATATTTTTTCTTGCTGCCGGCGAGCTCGACGCTTACCTGGTTGGGCAGGCATAGTGCGATTTCCCCGGCCTGCTGCAACCAGCCCTGGCGCACGCAGTATTGGCGCGGGCTGGGGTCGGAGGCGATGCGCGCCTTATGGTTCTGTATCGCGATGATGCTGGTGCCGAGCGGGCCGGGAACTTCGATCCGCTGGTCGCGCGACAGCGGCACCACACTGAAAATTTTTCCGCCGCCCCGGATGATGGCCCGGTCGGCCGGGTCGCCGTTCCACAGCTTGAGAGTCAGCAGCGCCACGCACAGTGCGCCCAGCAACAGCGTCAGCCAGTCGCCGATCTTGATGTGCCGCAGCGGGACTGCGTACATGATTACTGGCTCAATTCGCGGTGGCGCACCAGCACTTGCTGCTGTTGCTCGAAATGGCGCGCGAGTTTTTCGGCGAAATAGACCGAGCGATGTTGTCCGCCTGTGCAGCCGATGGCTACGGTCAGGTAGCTGCGATTGTCGGCGACGAAATTCGGTAACCAGCGTTCCACGAAATTACGGATATCGGCGAACATGTCCTGTACCTCGGGCGTGTTGTTTAAAAATTCGATTACTGCCGCGTCGCGCCCGGTGAGCGGTTGCAGCACCGGGTTGTAATGCGGATTGGGCAGGCAGCGCACATCGAATACCAGATCCGCATCCAGCGGAATGCCGTGCTTGTAGCCGAACGATTCGAACAACAGAGTCAGGCGCGCGCGGTCCAGTTTGATGAATTGCTTGATCCAGGCGCGCAACGCATTGGAGTTGAGTTCAGTGGTGTCGATGTGATGGCCTATATCGCTGATTTCGGCGAGCAGTTCGCGCTCGTAGCTGACGCATTCCGGCAAGGTGCGAACACCGTCGCTGAGCGGGTGCAGGCGGCGTGTTTCGGAAAAACGTTTGACCAGCGTGTCGGTTTGCGCATTCAGAAACAGCAAATGCACATCAATGTCCTGCTGTTTGATCTGCTGCACCAGGTGGGGCAGGCGTTGCACGCTGTTGGCGCTGCGCACATCTATGCTGACAGCGATGCTGCTATAGCCCGCATGTTGCAAGTGTTCCACCAGTGTGGTCAGAAGGTCGGCGGGCAGGTTGTCTACGCAGTAATAGCCACTGTCTTCCAGCATCTTGAGCGCGATGCTTTTGCCGGAACCGGACAAGCCGCTGATCAGGAATAACTGCACGTCAGGATTCCACTTAATCTTCCAGGAGCAGCCGGTCGTGGCGGGCGATAAATTCCTGCATGCTGTCCATGCCGCGCTGCTGCAGCACGAAGTTGCGTGCCGCAGCTTCCACCAATACCGCGAGGTTGCGACCTGCGACCACGGGGATATTGACCGTGCTGATTTTGACCCCGAGTATTTCCTGATATGAGGAGTTCAGAGGTAAACGCTCCATTTTTGACAGGTCGCCACCGGGCGGGCGATGCAGGTGCACGATGAGCTTCAGGCTCTTTTTGCGCCGCACTGCGGTTTCGCCGAACATCGTGCGTATGTTCAACACGCCCAAGCCACGCACTTCGAGAAAATCGCGCAATAACTCCGGGCAACGCCCCTCCAGCGTATCCGGTGCGATGCGGTGCAATTCTACGATGTCATCGGCAAGCAACCCGTTGCCGCGCGAGATGAGTTCCAGCCCGAGCTCGCTTTTACCGACAGCGCTCTCGCCAGTGATCATCACTCCGACACCCAGCACATCGAGAAACACCCCGTGGCGCGTGGTGGATTCGGCCAGCTCCTTGGCAAGATAGTGGCGGATCAGCCACATCAGATGCACGCTGGGAGTAGGGGAGGCGAATAACGGAATGTGCGACTGGTTGGCGAAATTGATCAGCTCGGCCGGTATGTCGTTAGTGCCTGCCACGATCAAACAGGTCGTGCCGCTCTGCTCGATTTGGCGAAACGCGCTGCCGCGCTGATCCGCACTTAGCGCGCGCAAATAATCCAGTTCAGTTACGCTCAGAACCTGGACCCAGTTGGGATGGATCAGGTTGAGATGGCCGATCAGGCCTTTGTTGGATGAGTCGGCTTCTTCGCTGTTGATGATGCGGTCGGCACCGTCGGCTCCAGCAACACGGGTGAGTTGCAGGCGTTCCCGCTTGTCCTCGAACAGTTGCCGGACATTAACTTGGCTCATGTCGTGCTGTTCCAGTCGCAGATCATCTGATGGATGATAGCAGGATCATTGCTGGCGAGCAGGCGATTGCGGAATGATGAGTCGCTGAACATCTGGGCCAGTTCACCGAGGATTTGCAGGTGCAAATCGTTGGCGCGTTCCGGCACCAGCAACACGAAAATCAGGCTGACCGGTAAACCGTCAGGTGCGTCGAATGGAATCGGGTGGGAAGTCATCACAAATGCGGCTGTCGCCTCGCGCAATTTTGCGATGCGCCCATGCGGGATGGCGACACCCTGACCGAGACCGGTTGAACCGAGCTTTTCGCGAGCGAACAGGCTGTCGAATACCTGGCTGCGCGCGATCTGCTGATGGTTTTCAAACAGCAGGCCGACGCGTTCGAACACCCGTTTCTTGCTGGTGGATTCTGTATCCAGCAGGATGTTGCTGGGCGGCAGGATTTTGCTGATCAGGTTCATGATGGGGAGGATAAAATGGGCGGCAGCCAGTTCAATCCCTTCGAGAAGGGAGGCGCCGCCCTTGGTTAATTACTCTGCCGCCGCAAATTTGCCGGTGTCATCGTGGCGCCGCGCCGACAATTTTTCCTTGTGCTTCACCACCTGGCGATCCAGTTTATCCACCAGTGCATCGATGGCTGCATACAGATTTTCGTCTTCGCATTCCACGAACACGTCTTTGCCGCTGATATGTACGGTGGCTTCGGCTTTCTGCTTGAGCTTTTCAACGGACAGGATGATATTGACGTCGATCACGTTGTCGAAGTGGCGTTTGATTTTGCCGAACTTGCCGGTTGCGTATTCGCGAATGGCGGGGGTGATATCCAGATGTCGTCCGGTGAGATGGAGGTTCATGGTGTGCTCCTTATTTAGAGTGATTTACGGAGATTCACCGGGAGGATTCGTAAAGATTCCCGGTACTTTGCTATGGTACGCCGGGCGACTACTATGCCCTGCTGTGCCAAGATTTCTGACATACGGCTGTCAGTAAGAGGTTTTTTGCGGTCTTCTGCGCCGACCAGCTGTTTGATCAATTCGCGTATCGCGGTGGAAGAACAGGTTCCTCCGCTATCCGTGGCCAGGCCGCTGCCAAAAAAATGTTTGAATTCGTAGATGCCGCGCGGCGTCAGCATAAATTTTTGCGTAGTGCTGCGCGATACCGTCGATTCGTGCATCTCCAGTTCATCGGCGATTTCGCGCAATACCAGCGGACGCATCCCGATCTCGCCATGCTCGAAAAAATTGCCTTGCCGTTCCACGATAGCCTGGGCGACGCGCAAGATGGTATCGAAGCGTTGCTGCAAATTTTTGATCAGCCACTTGGCTTCCTGCAGCTGGGTGGAAAGTTGCGAGGAATTTTTTTCGGAGCGCTGCTGCAGGATGCTGGCGTAAATCTGGTTGACGCGCAGCTTGGGCATCGCTTCCACATTGAGGCGTACGCGCCATTTGTTTTTGTATTTTTCGACGACGACGTCCGGTACCACATAATCGGCGACGCTTTGGCCAAATTCGGATCCGGGTTTGGGATTCAAGCCGGTGATCAGATGCTGCGCGGCACGCAATTCGTCGTCTGTGCAGCGCAGCAGCCGCTTGATCTTGCTGAAGTCATGCGCGGCAACCAGGTCCAGATGCTGGCTCACCAGACGAATTGCCAAATCGCGCTGCGGAACGTCTTCCGGCATGGCTTTGAGTTGCAACGTCAGGCACTCGCACAGGTTGCGCGCTCCCAGCCCCGGTTGGTCGAGGTGCTGTAGTTGTACCAGAGCGGTTTCCAGGTCGTCCAGCGTGATTTCAAGTTCGGCTGGCAGCATCGCAACCAACTCTTCCAAATCCTGTGCCAGATAGCCGTTCTCATCCAGCGCATCGATCAGCATGCCGACTACCTTGCGGTCTTTCTCATCCAGTGTGCTGGTGGGCAGCTGGTCATGCAGGTGTGC